>NZ_JBDJMT010000003.1:0-351344 GCF_039674045.1 Stenotrophomonas sp. TWI602 | reverse complement strand
GTGGGGGCCAGGCCCTGACGGGACCGTCAGGGCGCCAAGGATGGCGCCCACGAGCCCCCAAGGATGGGTTTACGGCGCGTCCCGGCAGGGCCTGGCCCCCGCTCGCCAACACGGAGATGCCCGTCAGCCAAAGCCGTTGCCTCTGCCTCTGCCTTTGCCGTCAGTCAGCCAAGCCCGCCAAAAAACAAATCCTTACTGCAGCAGCGAACGCAGCATCCAGGCGTACTTTTCGTGGGTCTGCAGACGCTGGGTCATCAGATCCTCGGTCGGTGCGTCGTCCGCATCGTCTGCCACGTCCAGCACTTTGCGCGCCGTACGGCACACCGCCTCGTTGGCGGTGACCAACTGGCGTACCATTTCACGCCAGTCCGCGCTGTCGGTCAGGCCCGGCTCCTCGGCGATCGAGGTCAGGGCCGCGAACTCGCGGTACGAGCCCGGGGCATTGAAGCCCAGTGCACGGATGCGTTCGGCCACGTCATCCAGGGCCGCCCACTGTTCGGTGTACTGGGTCTCGAACATGGTGTGCAGCGAGTTGAACATCGACCCGGTCACGTTCCAATGGAAGTTGTGGGTCTTCAGGTAGAGCGTGAACGCATCAGCCTGGAAGGCCGACAGTCCATCGGCGATCTTCTTGCGATCGCCCTCCTTGATCCCGATATCGATGTTCGGGGCCGACGGGGCCGCCGCGCCGAGCTTCTGCTTGGCAGTCTTGGGCTTTGCCGGGGTCTTGGTCGTCTTCGCCATGGGAGAACTCCTTATGGATGGGATGAATCGGATGGCCTTCACAATAGATCAGACTACCCTTTCAGTAGTAAACAAAAGTTCTAAACGAATCGATTGATGAGCGCTATCGAAAAACCACATGCAGCACGCCTGGCCCAGCAGCAGGCCGCCATCAACGGGGCCATGAGCCGCGACCGCGGTCGTTTGCTGGGGATGCTCTCGCGTTGGCGGGCCAAACCGGCGGATACGGGGCTGGCGGCGGCGTTCGAGCAGGCCTTGCAGGCGTCCGTGCAGCGCCGTGAAGCGCGTGCGCTGAATCAGCCGACCATCACTCTGGACGAGCAACTGCCGATTGCGCGTGAAGCCGAGGCCATCACCGCGCTGATCCGCGACCACCAGGTCGTGGTGATCGCCGGTGAAACCGGCTCGGGCAAGACCACCCAGCTGCCCAAGCTGTGCCTGGCCGCCGGCCGTGGCACCGCCGGCATGATCGGCTGCACGCAGCCGCGACGGATCGCCGCGCGTGCAGTGGCGACCCGCGTTGCGCAGGAACTGCAGTCCGAGCTGGGCACCACGGTGGGCTACCAGGTGCGCTTCACCGATCGCGTCGGTGACGATACCCGCATCAAATTCATGACCGACGGCATCCTGCTGGCCGAGATCAGCAGTGACCGCTGGCTGTCCAACTACGACACGATCATCGTCGACGAGGCGCACGAACGCAGCCTCAACATCGATTTCCTGCTGGGCTATCTGAAGCAGCTGCTGAAGAAGCGGCCCGATCTGAAACTGATCGTCACCTCGGCGACCATCGATACCTCGCGCTTCGCCCAGCATTTCGACGATGCCCCGGTGATCAGCGTGGAAGGCCGCACGTTCCCGGTGGAGGTGCGTTACCGGCCGCTGGAAGGTGAGGGCGGCGGCGAGGCTGACGGTGGGCGCGATGGCGAGCGCACCGTCAATGATGCGGTGGTCGCGGCGGTGGATGAAATCACCCGGATCGACCCGCGTGGCGACATCCTGCTGTTCTTCCCGGGCGAGCGCGAAATCCGCGATGCGCACCAGTCCCTGGAACGACGCAAGTACCGTGGCACCGACGTGCTGCCGCTCTATGCGCGGCTGTCGGTCAAGGATCAGGACCTGGTGTTCAACCCCGGCGCCAACCGGCGCATCGTGCTGGCCACCAACGTCGCCGAAACATCGCTGACGGTGCCGCGCATCCGCTATGTGATCGACCCGGGTTTCGCCCGCATCAAGCGTTACAGCCCGCGCCAGAAGCTGGACCGGCTGCACATCGAAGCGGTCTCCCAGGCCAGCGCCAACCAGCGCAAGGGCCGCTGTGGCCGCGTGTCCGAAGGCATCTGCTACCGGTTGTATTCCGAAGCGGATTTCCAGTCGCGCCCCGAGTTCACCGATCCGGAAATCCGCCGCTCCAGCCTGTCCGGGGTGATCCTGCGGATGCTGCAGCTGGGCCTGGGAAAGATCGAGGATTTCCCGTTCCTGGAGGCACCGGATGAGCGCGCCATCGCCGATGGCTGGCAGCAGCTGGGTGAGCTGGGTGCGGTCGATGCCGAGCGCCGCCTGACCCCGATCGGGCGCCAGATGGCGCGCCTGCCGGTGGACGTGAAACTGGCCCGCATGCTGGTCGCCGCGCAGGCCCAGGGCTGCCTGCGGCCGATGCTGGTGATCGCCTCGTTCCTGGGCATCCAGGACCCGCGCGAGCGCCCGCCGGAAGCGCGCGCCGCGGCCGACAACGCGCATGCGCTGTTCGCCGATGGCCGCTCGGAGTTCGTCGGCGTGCTGCGCCTGTGGGACGGCTACCGCCAGGCTCACGAAGACCTGACCCAGTCCAAGCTGCGCGACTGGTGCGGGCGGCATTTCCTCGGCTTCCTGCGCATGCGCGAGTGGCGCGAACTGCATCGCCAGCTGCGCGTGCTGTGCGAGGAGCTGGGCTGGACGGAAGAAGCGGCCGAGAGCTCCCTGGCACCGTTGCTGGCCGGTTCGTCCGCGCCTGCACCGGCGCGCGATGACGAGGCGAAGATCAAGGCGACGCGCGGCCAGCAGCACCGTGCCGCACGCCTGGCCCGCGAAGGGAAATCCGAGCCGGCGCCTGCCCAGAACACGCCGGCATCGGTCAAGGGCGCCGATGCCGAGGCGCGCAACGCCTTCAGCGACAAAGTGCGCGCAGCCGCCTACCAGACCCTGCACCGTGCCTTGATCGCCGGCCTGCCCACGCAGATCGGCCACCGCAGCGACAAGGGCGATTTCGTGGCGCCGCGCCAGCGCCGCTTCCTGCCGTTCCCGGGCTCGACCCTGGCCAAGCGGCCGCCGCCGTGGCTGCTCACCGCGACCTTGCTGGATACCCAGAAAATCTGGGGCCTGACCAACGCGGCGATCGAGCCGGACTGGGTCATCAACGAGCTGCCGCACCTGCTGCTGCGCAAGCACTTCGATCCGCATTGGTCGCGCGCGCAGGGCCAGGTGCTGGCCTCCGAGCAGATCAGTCTGTTCGGACTGGTGCTGGCCCCGAAGAAGCCGGTGCACTACGGCCGCATCGCGCCGGGCGAGGCGCACGACATCTTCGTGCGGCAGGCCCTGGTGACCGGCGAAATCAACACCCGTGCCGGCTTCGTCGCCGACAACCTCAAGGTGCTGGAGCAGGCGCGCGAAGAGGAGGCCAAGCTGCGCCGTGCCGGCATCGTCGCCGATGAAGGCTGGCAGGCGCGCTGGTACCTGGACCGGATTCCGGCCGAGATCCATTCGGCGATGGGCCTGGATACCTGGTGGAAGGCGCTGGCGCCGGAGAAACGCCGCGCGCTGTCGTGGTCACTGGCCGATCTGCTGCCGGGCGAGGGCAGCGACGCCGAACGGTATCCCGCGTATCTGCCGCTGGGTGATGCACGGCTGCCGCTGCATTACACCTTCGAGCCGGGTGCCGACGAAGATGGCGTCACGTTGGAGGTGCCGCTGCACCTGCTCAACGCGCTCGATCCGGCGCGGTTGTCGTGGCTGGCGCCCGGCTTCGTGGCCGACAAGGCTGCGGCCCTGATCCGCAGCCTGCCCAAGGCGATGCGCCGCAACTATGTGCCGGCACCGGACTTCGGGCGCGCGTTCGCCGAAGCGTTTGCCGAGCCGACCGCCGATGACATCCGTGGCGAGCTGGCACGGTTCCTGTCGCGTGCGACCGGTGCCAAGCTGGCCGCGACCGATTTCGATGACGCAGCGCTGGACGCCCATCTGCGCATGAACCTGCGGCTGCGCGATGCCGATGGCAAGGTGCTGGCGACCTCGCGCGATCTGGATGCACTGCGCGCCCGCTTCGGTGACAAAGCCGGGGATGCCTTTGCCGCACGCGCCGGGCGTGCGCTGGCAGCCGAAGGGTTGCGCGATTTCCCGGCCAGCCCGATCCCGCTGCAGGTGCCTGGCGAAGCCGGCGTGCCGGCCTATCCGGCGCTGGTCGACCAGGGCGAGACCGCCGCGTTGAAGATTTTCGCCGATCGCAACGAGGCGCTGGAGCAGCATCCGCTCGGCGTGCGTCGATTGCTGGAGATTGCGCTGGCCGACAAGGCCAAGCAGGCGCGCAAGCAGCTGCCGGTGCCGCCCAAGACCGGGTTGTTGTATGCCGCGATCGAATCGCAGGAACGCCTGCGTGGCGACCTGGTCGATGCCGCGATGAACGCGGTGCTTGCCGATGGCCTGGGTGATATCCGCGACCCGGCCGCGTTCGCCAAGCGCAGCGCGGAGGCGGGCAAGGCGTTGTTCGCAGAGGCGATGGCCCGCCTGAAGCTGGCCGAGAACATCCTGGCCCATGTGGCCGAGCTCAAACCACAGCTGGAAGCGCCGCTGATGGGCTGGGCACGCGGCAATCTGGATGACATGGAGCAGCAGCTGGCCGCGTTGGTCCATCCTGGCTTCCTGCGCGAGACCCCGGCCGATGCCCTGGCGCAACTGCCGCGCTACCTGCGCGCAATGATCCTTCGCACTGAGCGTGCCAAGCGCGATCCGCCGCGCGACCAGGCGCGGATGCTGGAGCTGCGGCCATTCGTGGATGCGTTGGCACAGGCCGAGGCCCGCGGGTTGCGGGAGCGGCCGCAGTGGCAGGACCTGCGCTGGGATCTGGAAGAGTTGCGCGTCTCGCTGTTTGCCCAGGAGCTGGGCGCGAAGACCGGGATTTCAGCCAAGAAGCTGGCCCAGCGCGTGGCCGCGCTGCAGAAGCCTTGATCCGGCAGTGCCCCGTGCCAGGTCGGCACGGGGCACTGGGGTTGCCTGAAGCGGATTATTTGACGCGGCGGACCTTGGCGCGGGTGTTGACGCCCTGGATCTGCATGTACCACACCCCGCCGACGCCGGGAGCGATGCTGACCTCAGGCGACTGGCGGCGGACACCACCGACTTGGACATCGTCGACCTGCTCCCATTCCTGGGCGTTGGCGAGCGCGTAACGCTGGCCCTTGCCAAAGCCGCGGAATTCTCCGGTCAAGACGCTTTTGATCGGCTCCTTGGTGCCGAAGTCGAAGAAGCCGTGGTTTTTCACGATGACTTCCTGACGACCCTCTTCGCGGGCCTGCTCGCGGGCATCGGCCGCCAGCGCGGCCACCTTGCCCTGCAGCCAGTTGTTGAGCTCGGCCAGTTCCTGCGGCGTGAGCTTCTCCAGCCCGGCCGCCTTGAACTCGGCCGGCGACATCTGCTGCTGCAGATCGCCTTCGACCACGCGCTGGGCCAGCGCCGGGAGCGAGAGGCTCATCATGACGGCCGCGCAGGCCAACAACCGCAGACGGGAAAAGCGCATGGCAGGGTCTCTCCTAGGAATGGCCGCAGTGTAGTGCCAGCGCCCCGGCATGTGCACATGCTGGTGATGGCGATTGTCGGGGGGGCGCTGCGGCGCTAGTGTAGGTGGCCTCTGTCTTGTCTGTACGATGCTGTGAACCGCGCTTCCTCCCCTGGCCTGGATGGCTTGTTGAACCGACCCTCGGTGGCTTCGCTGCCGGCTGAGCTGCGCGAGGCATTGCTGCAGCGCTGGCAGCAACCCGAGGCCGATCTGGAACGGCGCGCGGGCTGGCCGGTGCTGGCTGACACGCTGGATGCGCTGTCATTGCTCTCGGCCGACGAGTCTGCCTTGCTGGCCACGTTGCTGTTCGATCTGCCGTGGTTGCGTGCCGGTCTGGACACGCTGCCGATCGGTGCGCTCAAGCCGGTGGTCGTCGGCCTGCTGGACGGCCTGGACGCCGCCGACCAGGTCTGGGCGCTGCACGCCGGGCGCGAGGCCGGGCGCAACAGCGAAGGCCTGCGTCGCCTGCTGCTTTCGATCATCCGCGATCTGCGCGTGGTGCCGATCCTGCTCGCCCGCCAGCTGGCCCGCATGCGCGGTGCCGATCGCTTGCCCGAAGAAGAGCGCCGCGCGCTGGCCCAGCTCACCCGCGACATCCATGCGCCGCTGGCCAACCGGCTCGGCATCTGGCAGTTGAAGTGGGAGCTGGAGGATCTGGCGTTCCGCCATCTGGAACCGGAAACCTACCGCCGCATCGCGCGCGAGGTGGATGAAACGCGCTTGGCGCGCGAGCGCTATGTCGAGGGCGTCAAAAAGGCGCTGTCGCGCGAGCTGCTGGCGCAGGGCATCCGCGCCGAGGTCAGCGGCCGCCCGAAGCACATCTACAGCATCTGGCGGAAGATGCAGAAGAAGCGGCTGGCCTTCGAGCAGCTGTACGACATCCGCGCCGTGCGCGTGATGGTGGACGACGTGGCCGCCTGCTACGCAGCGCTGGGCGTGGTGCATGCACTGTG
Organism: Stenotrophomonas sp. TWI602; assembly: GCF_039674045.1. NCBI lineage: Bacteria > Pseudomonadati > Pseudomonadota > Gammaproteobacteria > Lysobacterales > Lysobacteraceae > Stenotrophomonas > Stenotrophomonas sp. TWI602. Next base: position 344,840 of record NZ_JBDJMT010000003.1, on the reverse strand, counting down.
GGCGCCGGTGCCGAGCGAATTCGACGATTACATCGCGCGCCCGAAAGCCAACGATTACCGTTCGCTGCATACCGCCGTGGTCGGCCCGGAAGGGCGCACCATCGAAGTGCAGATCCGCACCCACGACATGCACGCCCAGGCCGAGCTCGGCGTGGCCGCGCATTGGCGCTACAAGGAAGGCAGCAAGGGCGCGGAAAAGGCGTTCGACCGCAAGATCACCTGGATGCGGCAGCTGCTGGAGCAATCCCAGGACGGGCATGCAGGCGAACTGGCCGGTGCGCTGGATGCCGAGCTGACCGAAGACCGGGTCTACGCGCTCAGTCCCAAGGACGAGGTGATGGACCTGCCCCAGGGCGCCACGCCGTTGGATTTTGCTTACCACGTGCACACCATGGTCGGGCATCGCTGCCGGGGGGCGAAGGTCAACGGCCGCATCGTGCCGCTGACCTACCGCCTGCGCAGCGGCGACCGCGTCGAGATCCTGACCGGCAAGGAGGCCGATCCCCGGCGCGACTGGCTGCTGGCCTCCAGCGGGTTCCTGGCCAGCAACCGTTCGCGTGAAAAGGTGCGCGGGTGGTTCCACAAGTTGGACCGCGCGCGCAACGTGCAGGCCGGCCGCGAGCTGCTCGAGCGCGAACTCAAGCGCCTCGGCCTGCAGCACGCCGATCTGGCCATCGCGGTGAAGAAGTTCCACGCCGACAGCGTCGACGATCTCTACATCCAGGTGGCGCTGGGCGATACCGGGCCGAACCAGGTCAGCCGCACGCTGCTGGAAGCCGAACGTGCCGCCAGCCAGCCGGCGGCGCCGGTACTGCCGCGCCCGACCGCGCGGCGCGAGAGTGTGCGCAGTGCCGATTTCACCGTACAGGGCGTGGGCAACCTGCTGGTGCAGCTGGCGCGTTGCTGCCAGCCGGTGGCCGGCGAGCCGATCGTCGGGTATCTGACGCGTGCGCGCGGCGTCACCGTGCACCGCACCGACTGTGCCGCGCTGGCACGGCTGGCCGCGGCCAGCCCGCAGCGGATTCTTCCGGTGGAGTGGGGCCAGGCCGGCGGTGGCTATGAAGTGGACGTGGTGGTCGACGCAGTCGACCGGCGCTGGCTGCTCAAGGACATCACCAACCTGATCGCGCAGGAGGATGCCTATGTGCTGGACATCCACAGCGACAACGTCCGCAACAGTGGCCGTGCGCATCTGCGCCTGCGCCTGAAGGTCAGTGACTACGGCCAGCTTTCGACCCTGCTGGGCAAGCTGGATGCACTGCCCGGCGTCAGCGAAGCCCGGCGTCTAGGCTGAGCTCACGTGCCCCACGCTAGGCTCGCGCCATGAGCCGGGACGATGACAGGCATGACGCCGCCCACGAAGCACTGCGACGGGTGCGCCGCGAAGGCCGCTGGTGGTGGTTGCAGGCGCGCCATGCCCGGCGCATCTGGCGCTGGGCCCTGCTGGTGGCCGTGCTGCTGTTCGTCAGCCTGGCCCTGTTGCGCCGGCCGCTGGCCAACTGGTTCTGGAACGAGCCGCAGATCGAGCAGCTGCTCGACCAGGGCGATCGCGCGCTGGCCGCGGGCCGGTTGAGTGCGGCAGATGGCAGTGGCGCACGTGAATCCTTCCAGGCCGCGCTGGCGCTGGACACCGACCGCTTGCAGGCGCGCAGCGGTCTGGCACGCACCGGCCAGGCTGCCCTGCAGCAGGCGCGGGATGCGCTGGACCGGGGCGATGCACCGGCGGCGACCGCCGCGCTTGCGCTGGCCCGCGAACTGCAGGTGCCGCAGCGCGATGCCGATGCGGTGGCGCAGCAGCTGCACGCACACGACCAGGCACGCGCGGGCATCGGGGCGTTGCTTGGGCGCGCCGAAGCGGCCCTGCAGGCGCAGCGGCTCGAGGGCAGCCCCGACAGCGCGCTGCCGCTGTTCCAGCAGGTGCTGGCGCTGTCCCCCAATCAGGTGCGCGCACTGGAGGGGCGCGAGGATGCGCTGTCCGATCTCCTCCAGCAGGCGCGCACGGCGGCCGGACGCGGCGACGTGGCCAGGGCGGCGGCGCTGGTGCGCAGCGCGCGTGGTTTCGATGCCGGGCATGTCGATCTGCCGGCCACCCAGGAGGCGCTGAACAACGCGCTGGAGCGACGCCAGCGCGAGGGCGAGATCGCGCTGCGCCGGCAGAAGCTGGAGGTTGCGGCCGATGCATTCGCAGCGGTGCTTTCGGCGCTGCCCGACGATCCTGCCGCGCGCCGTGGCCAGCTGCAGGTCGCCGATGCGCAGCTCACGCGTGCGACGCGGCTGGCCGGCAACTTCCGCTTCGACGACGCAGCCCGGGCGCTTCAGGTGGCCCAATCGCTGGGCGCGTCCACGCGTTCGCTGGAGGCGGCCCGCCATGTGATCGAGCAGGCGCAACGCTCCCAGGCGGCATTGAAGACCCCGGCGGTGCCGAGGGCGCAGCGCGAACGCACACTGCGCCGTCTGCTCACGCGCCTGGAGGAGGCAGAGGGCCGTGGCAACTTCCTGGACCCGCCCGGACGCAGTGCTTACGACGCCCTGCGCGAGGCCCAGGGCGTCGCGCCGCAGGACCCGCGGGTGCGAGCCGCCGCGCAGCGCCTGCTGCCCGCAAGCCGGCAGTGCTTCGAAGATCGCCTGCGCGAGAACCGCGTGTTGGCGGCGGGGGCGTGTCTGGACGCCTGGCAGACGTTGTCGACCAATGATGCCGCCCAGGCCGCCGCGCGACGGCGGCTGGCGCAGCGCTGGCTGGCCATCGGCAGCGAGCGCCTGGGCTCGGGCGACATCGCTTACGCGCAGCAGGCGCTCGAGCAGGCGCGGCGCTGGCAACCGGACCTGCCGGAATTACCGGCCTTCGCCGAGCGCCTGCGCAGCGCCGGCGGTGGCTCGGGCACTTAATCCAGGAACACCCGCTGCACGGTGGCGCGGGCCGCATCCAGCGAGAAATGATCCACGATGTTCTGCAGCCCGGCAGTCGAGAGCCGGCGCCACAGGGCCTCGTCCTGGTACAGCCGCACCACGGCCTGCGCGAATGCCTCGGCATCATCGGCCACCAGCACATCCTCGCCATCGCGCAGGTGCATGCCTTCCACGCCACAGGTCGTGGCGACCACCGGCTGCCCATGCGCCATGCTGAGATTCACCTTGCCCTTCACGCCGGCACCGAATCGCAGCGGCGCGACGGCGATGCGGATGCCATCCATGTAGGGCACCACGTCCGGCACGAACCCGTGGATCTCCACGCCCGGCTGGGTCGCGGCCAGCGCGCGCAGGGTGTCGGGCACGGCCGCGCCGATGCAGTGGAAACGGATGTCGGGCAGCTGTGCACGGATGCGCGCGAAGACGTCACCGATGAACCACTGCATGGCATCCAGGTTCGGCGGATGACGGAAGCCGCCGACGAACACCAGATCGCGCCGCTCGGCCCAGTCAGGGCCGGCGCCAGCAACCTCGTGCAGATTGGAAATCAGTTCCACGGTCGCGCCCGGGGCATCGACGCGCAGCTGCTCGCGCTCGGCAGCGCTGACCAGCACGGTCACATCAACCTCTTCCATCACCGCCAGCTCGCGTGCGCGGGTGCGCTCGGCATTGCGCAGCAGCCCGGCATCCCCGGCGATCTCCGCACCCCGGCGTTCGCGCAGGTAGTGCAGGTCGACGGTATCGAAGACGGTGCGGGCCTGGGGCGCACAGCTGCGCAGCAGCGGCAGGCACTCGTGGGCGACGTGGTAGCGGACCATCATCACCACATCGAAGCGGGCGCCGTTGGCGCGCAGCCACGGCGCCACACCGTCCAGGTAGGGGGCGTACCAGACCTCCACGCCAAGCGCCTGCAGCGCCTCGGTGGCGGTGCCGCCGTGCTCGCGCCGGGTCGGCACGAACACCACGTGGACCCCGGCTTCGAGCAGCATGCGGATCAGGTTGTACTGGCGTAGCGAGGCCGAGTCGCGGTCCGGCTGCGGCACTTCTTCATCCAGGATCAGGACCTGGCGCTGGGCACGGTGCAGCAGGGCTGGCGAGGGAACGCTGCCGACGGCGGGCTGCGCCTGCAGTGCGCCAGCCCACTTCGCCGCGAACACGCCGCGGTTGCGGACCTGGTAGGCCTTGATCCCGCTGCCGGTATCGGTGCCGTTGCTGGTGCCCTCGTCATGCACCACGCGGCTGGCCGGTTGCACCAGTACGCGGTGGCCGCTGGCGCGCACGGCGAAGGCCAGGTCGGTGTCTTCGTAATACGCCGGCTTGTAGCGCAGGTCGAAACCCCCGATCTCTTCCCACAGGGCGCGCGGGATCATCAGCGCGGCGCCGGAGCAGTAGTCGGCATCGCGCAGCGCGCTGTAGCGCGGATCTTCGGGCGATTCGAACCGGCCGTAGCTCCAGCCGCTGCCATCCTGGAAGATCACCCCGCCCGACTCCTGCAGGCGGCCGTCGGGGTAGAGCAGCTGTGAACCGACCAGGCCGGCGCGCGGCACCCGGGCGAAGGTGGCGAGCAGGGCATCCAGCCAGCCCGGCTGCGGCACCGTGTCATTGTTGAGCAGCACCACGTACTGGCCACGCGAACGCGCGACGCCATCGTTGCAGGCCTCGATGAAGCCGCCGTTGCTCGCGCGCACTTCATGGCGCAGGCCGCGGATCTGCGGCATCCAGGTGATCGTCTCGTCGCTGCTGCCGTCGTCCACCACCAGGATCTCGCAGGCGACCTGCGGCGGATGCGCGGCCAGTGCCCGCAGGCAGGCCAAGGTGTGCGCAGCGTGGTTGTAGACCGGAATGATGATGCTGACCACCGGGCGCTCGCTGGCGGGGACGGTGAACGGCGCGAACGCTGTGGCCTCCGGCAGGTACAGGGGCGCCCCGCGGGGCGCCGGCACGGCCTGGGTGTGGACCCGGATGCGCTGCCAGGTAGCGCGCCAGCCCCGGGTGCGCAGACTGGCCAGACTGCGACGGAACAGGCCGAGCATGCGGTTCAGGAAATAGCGAGCATCGGCCAAGGACATCGACATCCCGTTGCAACTCCAGCTTAAGCGGGGGAACCCGGGAGAACGCGCCGCTCGCAGTGGCTGCGTTAGACTCGCCGGAATCCATATTCTCGCATCCCCGTGCCCCGACGCTACGATTCCGACGACATCGACGAGTTCGACGACACCGAAAGCCGCGCCCCGCTGTGGCGGCGCCGGTTGATCACCTGGAGCATGGCGGCTGTCGCGCTGGGGCTGGGCTTCCTGATCCCCTATACGGTGTACCTGAATCAACAGGTCACCCAGCGCTTCGGTGAGCTGCGCTGGCAGATTCCCACGCGCGTCTATGCGCGGCCGTTGCCGCTGGCGCCCGGCGTGGCGATGGATGCGGCCACGCTCAAGACCGAGCTGGCGGCCTCGGCCTACCGCGATGACGGGATCGGCAAATCACCGGCCACGTACACGCAGGAGGGGGGGCGTTTCGTCATCTCCAGCCGTGGCTACAACGACGTCGATGGCCGGGTCGCCCCGCGCCGCGTCGAGCTGAGCCTGTCCGGCGGGTCGATCGCTTCGCTGCGTGACCCCGACACCCGCAAGGCGCTGAAGGCCGCGCGCCTGGATCCGGCCCGTATCGCCACGCTGTATGGCCAGAAGCAGGAAGAGCGCCGGCTGGTACGGATCGAAGAGACCCCCGAGCTGCTGGTCACCGGCCTGCAGGCGGTGGAGGACAAGGACTTCAACCGGCACCACGGCATCGACCTGAGCGGCATCGCCCGTGCGATCTGGGTGACCGTGCGTTCTGGTGGCCAGAGCCGCCAGGGCGCCTCGACACTGACCCAGCAGCTGGCCCGAAGCGGCCTGCTCGGGATCGGCAAAGAGCAGACCGTCACCCGCAAGTTCAATGAGGTGCTGTACGCGCTGATCATGGAAGCGCGCTACGACAAGCGCACCATCCTGGAGGCCTACCTCAACCAGGTCTATCTGGGCCAGCGCGGCAGCCAGGCGATCCACGGCATGTCCTCGGGCGCGGAGTTCTGGTTCGGGCGTGATCTGGCCTCGCTCAACACCGAGCACGTCGCGCTGCTGATCGGCCTGGTCAAGGGCCCGTCCTATTACGATCCGCGCCGCAATCCCGAGCGCGCGCTGGATCGCCGCAACTTCGTGCTGGGCAAGCTGCGCGACGCCAACCTGATCGACGATGCGGAGTACAAGCGTGCGGTCGATGCGCCGCTGGGCGTACCCAAGACCCCGGGCCTGATCGCGGCCAACCGTTTCCCGGCCTATGTCGATCTGGTCCGTCGCCAGCTCGGCCACGATTACCCCGAGTCGGTGCTGCAGGGCGCCGGCCTGAGCGTGATGACCGGCATGGCGCCCTCGGCGCAGGCCTATGCCGAAGGTGCGGTCACCAAGACGATCAAATCACTGGAAAGCAAGCGCCGTCCCGCGTTGCAGGCTGGCCTGGTGCTGACCGACGTGCACAACGGTGATGTGCTGGCCGTGGTCGGCAGCCGTGACGTGTCCGAACCGGGCTTCAACCGGGCCATCGAGGCGCAGCGCCCGGTCGGCTCGCTGCTCAAGCCGTTCGTGTATCTGCTGGCGCTGGCGCAGCCGGACCGCTACTCGCTGTCCAGCTGGGTCGATGATTCGCCGGTGACGGTGCAGCTCAGCCGAGGCAAGCAGTGGTCGCCCGGCAACGCGGACAACCGCAGCCACGGCACGGTCCGCCTGATCGATGCGCTGGCCCATTCCTACAACCAGGCCACGGTTCGGGTAGGCATGCAGGTCGGCCCGGAGCGGGTCACGCAGTTGATCCACGTCCTGGCCGGCATCAAGGCCGAGCCCAATCCCGCGGTGATCCTGGGCTCCACGGATCAAAGCCCGTATGCGATGGCCCAGCTGTATCAGTTCCTGGCCTCCGGGGGCGAGATCCAGCCGCTGCACGCGGTGCGTGGCGTGCTCGATCCGCAGGGCAAGTTGATGAAGCGCTACGACAAGACCCCGGCGCCGGCGCAGGAAGGTGACTCGATTGCCGCCAACCTGATCAGCATCGGTCTGCAGCAGGTCGTGGCCAGCGGTACCGCGCAGCGCCTCAACGCCGATGGCCTGGGCCGCCTGCAGCCGGCGGGCAAGACCGGCACCACCAACGACGGCCGCGACAGCTGGTACGCCGGCTACACCGGTGACCATCTGGCCGTGATCTGGATGGGCAATGACCAGAACGAACAGGCCGGGCTGTATGGCGCGACCGGGTCGATGCGGGTCTGGTCGGGCATTTTCCAGCGCCTGCCCAGTTCGCCGCTGAAGGTCAGCAACAAGGGCCTGGACTGGCAGTACGTGGAGGCCAGCGGCACGGCCACCACCGATGAAGCCTGCCCGGGCGCGCGTCGCTTCCCGTTCGTGGTCGGCTACACCCCGGCCTATGTACCGTGCACCGCGCCGAGCGCCTTGCCGGAAGGCGAGGGCGGCGAACAGAGTGAAGGCGGTGGCTGGCGCAGCTGGTTCGGCCTGGAGAAAAAGCCGGAGCCCGCCCCCGAACCGGCGCAGAATGCACCGGCCGCCACCCCCGCGCGTCAACCCTGATCGAGGCCTGCCTGCATGACCACCCGTTTCCTGATCCGTTCCGCGTCGCTTGCCACGCTGTGCCTCGCGCTGGCGGCCTGCGTCACTCCGCCGCCGGTGGTGAAGGCGCCGGTCGACACCACCACGCCGGCCCAGCGCCTGGCCGCCGTGGATGCCGCTGCGGGCAATGACGACAAAGAGCTGGCCGTGCAGCCGCTGCGCGACAGCGAGGTGGAAGACCTGCGCCAGGCCGCGCATGCCCGTCGCCAGGCCAACGACCTGACCGGCGCTGCGGCGGCGCTGGATCAGGCGCTGGCGATCATGGCCTCGGACCCGTCGGTGCTGCAGGACCGGGCCGAGATCGCCCTGTTGCAGGGCGACTGGGCAGCAGCGGAAACCTTCGCCCGCAAGTCGGTTGAACTCGGTTCCAAGACCGGCCCGCTGTGCCGTCGCCATTGGGCGACGATCGAGCAGGCGCGTCTGGCCCGCGGTGAAAAAGAAAACGCGGCCTCGGCGCATGCACAGCTGGACGGCTGCACGGTGCCGGGGATCATGCGTTACTGATGTGGGCGATGCAGTCGGATGCGTGACGGCGTAGCGCCGGGCATCGGTCGGCACCCTTTATCATGGCGTCATGTCCCAACTTGCCCACGCCAGCCGCGATGCCCTCAGTGAGGGCGGTGCGCTCGCCAGCCAGCTCGATGCCTTCGTTCCGCGCCCGGCCCAGCTGCGCCTGACCGCGGCGATCGCCGAAGCGTTCGACCAGCGCGACGTGCTGCTGGCCGAGGCCGGCACCGGCACCGGCAAGACCTATGCGTACCTGGTGCCCGCGCTGCTGTCCGGGCTGAAGACCATCATCTCCACCGGTACCCGCGCGCTGCAGGATCAGCTGTATCACCGCGATCTGCCGCGCGTGCGGGCCGCGCTCGGTGTGGGCCACAGCAGTGCGCTGCTGAAGGGGCGCGCCAATTATCTGTGCCGCTATCGGCTGCAGCAGGCCCGGGGCGAACCCCGTTTCAGTTCCCCTGAGCAGGTCGCGCAGTTCCAGCGCATCCTGGCCTGGGCCGGACGCACGAAGTACGGCGACATGGCCGAGCTGGAGGCCTTGCCGGAGGATTCGCCGCTGTACCCGATGGTGACCTCCACCATCGATAACTGCCTGGGCACCGAATGCCCCTTCTGGGATGACTGCTTCGTCGTGCAGGCACGGCAGCGGGCGCAGGCGGCCGACGTGGTGGTGGTCAACCACCACCTGCTGCTGGCCGATCTGGCGCTCAAGCAGGAAGGCTTCGGCGAGATCCTGCCGGGCGCGCAGGCGTTCGTGATCGACGAGGCACACCAGTTGCCGGAACTGGCGGCCAACTTCTTCGGCGAAGGCTTCGGCATGCGCCCGTGGCAGGAGCTCGCACGCGACTGCCTGGCCGAAAGCCGCAGCGTGGCCGGTGCGCAGGCGGCCCTGCAGGAGCGCGCGGCCGCGCTGGAGCAGACCCTGCGCGATCTGCGCGCGGCGATGGATGGCCTGCCGCCGCGCGGCACCCAGTGGCGCGCGCTGACCGTGCCGCAGGTGCGCGATGGCTTCGATGCGGCGATGAGTACGCTGGTGCAGCTGCGTGATGCGCTGGCTGGGGTGCGCGAGGCGTCGCCCGGCCTGGACGCCTGCCATGCGCGCGCCATGGAAGCGGTCTCGCGGTTGTCGCGCTGGCTGGGCGACGATGCGCCGATGCTGGATTTCGATACCGACCCGGATGAGGCGCCGCCGCCAGCGGAGGTGCTCTGGTATGAACTGACGCCGCGCGGTTTCCGCTGCCAGCGCACGCCGATGGATGTGTCCGGTCCGCTGCGCGAGCATCGGCAGCGCTCGATGGCGGCCTGGGTGTTTACGTCGGCGACGCTGACCGTGGACGGGGGTTTCGAGCATATTTCCCAGCGGCTGGGCCTGGATGATCCGGTCAGCCTGCTGCAGCCCAGCCCCTTCGACTGGGCCCAGCAGGCGCTGTGCTATCTGCCGACCGATCTGCCCGATCCGGCCGCGCGCGGCTTCGGCACCGCGTTGATCCGCGCGCTGACGCCGGTGCTGGAGGCCTCGCACGGCCGTGCGTTCCTGTTGTTCGCTTCGCACCGCGCACTGCGCGAAGCGGCCGAGGCCCTGCGCGATGCACCGTGGCCGCTGTTCGTGCAGGGCGAGGCGCCGCGCGCGACCCTGCTGCAGCGCTTCCGTGAATCGGGCAACGGCGTCCTGCTGGGCTCGGCCAGTTTCCGCGAGGGCGTGGACGTGGTCGGCGATGCACTGAGCGTGGTGGTGATCGACAAGCTGCCGTTCGCCGCCCCGGATGACCCGGTGTTCGAAGCGCGGCTGGATGCGATCCGCCGCGACGGCGGCAACCCGTTCCGCGATGAGCAGCTGCCGCAGGCCGTGATCGCGCTCAAACAGGGCGTGGGCCGCCTGATCCGCAGCGAGACCGATCGCGGTGTACTGGTGCTGTGCGATCCGCGCCTGCTCAGCCGCAGCTATGGCCGGATTTTCCTGGATTCACTGCCGCCGTTCCGACGTACCCGTTCGCTGACCGATGTACAGGCCTTCTTTGCGCCACAATGGTCCCTCGCTGACCCCGCACCCGTCGCCGCGCCTGCTTCACCGCAGCCCGTGCAACGTCTGCCGCCCACCGATGACTTCCCCACTTCCCTGTTCTGACCGCCATGAAGCTGCTCGCCTTTGAAACCGCCACCGAAGCCTGTTCCGTTGCCCTGTACGTGGATGGGCAGGTCACTGAGCGCTTCGAGATCGCCCCACGCCGCCACGCTGAACTCAGCCTGCCCTGGGCCGAGGCGCTGCTGGCCGAGGCGGGGGTGGCCCGTTCGCAGCTGGATGCGATCGCATTGGGGCGGGGGCCGGGCGCGTTCACCGGCGTGCGGCTGGCGATCGCCATCGCCCAGGGGATCGCCCTGGCGCTGGACCGCCCGTTGATCGCGGTCTCCACCCTGCAGGCGCTGGCGCTGCGCGCGCCGGCCGAAGCCGATCATGTACTGGCCAGCATCGACGCACGCATGGGCGAGGTCTATGCCGCACGCCACATCCGCGTGGACGGGCAGTGGCAGCTGCAGGGCGAGGAGAGCGTGTGCGCGCCGGGGCAGGTGGTGTTGCCTGAGGGCACGCGCTGGTTCGGCGTGGGGACTGGCTTCGGCGCGGCCGACGGCGTGCTGGCGACGCGGTTGGCCGATCAAATGACCGGCGTGGATGCGCTGGCATTGCCGCGCGCGGCGGATGTGCTGGCGCTGGCGGTACCGGCGTTCGAGCGCGGCGAGGGCATGGCACCGGAGCTGGTGGAGCCGGCCTATCTGCGCAACAACGTGGCGCTGACCCTGGTGGAACAGCAGGCGGCGCGGGCGGCCAAGGCCGCCCGGTAGAGCCGACCGTTGGTCGGCTATCGCCCCCTCAGCGGTCGTCGCGCAGCTCGCCGCCGGGCAGGAACACCCAGGTGCGGGTCACCTGCAGGATGTCGATCGCATCCTCGGTCTTGGGCAGCGGCGGGAACGGCTGGGCAAGCGTGATCACGCGCAGCGCGGTTTCATCCAGCAACGGCGTGCCGCTGGACTGCAGGATGCGGGCACTTTCGACGGTGCCATCGCGGCGCACACCGACGGTGATCACCACCTGGCCACCGAGCCGGCGGGCGCGCGCCTCATCGGGGTAGTTCAGGTTGCCGACGCGCTCGGCGCGATCGACCCACGCGCGCAGATAATTGGCATAGGCGTATTCGCGGGTACTGGCCGAGACGAACTTGCGGTTCGGGCGTTTGGCGTACTGGGCCGAGCGCAGGTGCACTTCGGCGGCCAACCGCGCCATCTCCACATCGCGCTGCTCGCGGGCCGTCATCGGTGCATCCGGGCGGGGGTGCTCGGGCAGCGGCTGTGGCTGCGCCTCGGCGATGGTGTCGGCGCCATTGCGGCTGTTGACCACGCGGGTCTGCGGGGGCGGCACGCTGGCCGCCTCCTGGCGCTGCTGCGGGACCGGTGACAGCCCGGCCTGCGCCTGGGGCACGATTCCGGCCTGGTTGTCGCGCGGGCGCTGGGCCTTGTCGTGGTCGCCACCGCCCTGCTGATTGGCCTGGGCCAGGAAATCGGCCTGCTTGGGTGTCAGTGGGGTCTGGGTCTGGCTGAAGATCACATCCAGCGTGGGCACCAGCGGCGCGCTGTCACTGACCGCGAAGCCGACCCCCAGCAGCAGCAACGCGTGCACGAGCACGGACAGCGTCAGGGTCGCGCCCAGCCGCTGGGATTCGCGCGCCTGCCACGTCGGGGCCGGGACGACGCTGGCGCTCATCGCGGCAGGCTGGCCTCGATCGCATCGAACAGGGTGCCGGCGATGTTCAGTCCGAACTGGGCGTCGAGCTCGCGCACGCAGGTCGGGCTGGTGACGTTCACTTCGGTGAGGTAATCGCCGATCACATCCAGGCCGACGAAGCGCATGCCGCGCCGCTTCATCTCCGGTCCGACCTGGGCGGCGATCCAGCGGTCGCGTTCGCTCAGCGGGCGGCCTTCGCCACGGCCACCGGCGGCCAGGTTGCCGCGGAACTCATCGCCCTGCGGAATCCGCGCCAGGCAGTAGTCCACCGGCTCGCCATCGACCAGCAGGATGCGCTTGTCGCCAGCGGTGATGTCCGGGATGAACTTCTGCGCCAGGGCCAGCGTGCGCTCGCCATCGGTCAGGGTTTCCAGGATCACGTTGAGGTTGGGATCACCGGTGCCGCTGCGGAAGATCGAGCGCCCGCCCATGCCGTCCAGCGGCTTGAGCACCGCCTGGCCATGTTCGAGCACGAAGGCCTTCAGGTCCGCATTGCGGCGACTGACCAGGGTCGGCGGGCAGCACTGCGGGAACAGCAGGGCGGCCAGCTTCTCGTTGTAGTCGCGCAGGCCCTGGGGGTCGTTGACCACCATCGCACCGGCCTGCTGGGCGACGCTGAGTACGTGGGTGTCGTAGATGAATTCGGCATCCACCGGCGGGTCCTTGCGCATCAGCACCACCTGGCCGGGGCCGAACACGGTCTGGCTGAACTCGCCCAGGGTGAACCAGTCGTTCTTGTCCTCGCGCACCTGCAGCGGGGCGGTGCGGGCGATGGCCTGGCCGTCGCGCAGGGCCAGCCCGCCGGGGCTGACGTAGTGCAGGGCATGGCCGCGGCGCTGGGCTTCCAGCAGCATCGCGAAGGTGGTGTCCTTGGCAATCTTGATATGGGCGATGGGGTCCATCACCACGATGACATTCAACGGCATGGTCGCAACCTGGCGGGCAGGCCGATGATGGTAGCGACAATGGGTCCGCAATGCCTGCCCGGGGGCGCGGAACGCAGTGTCCGGCCGGGCGGGCGCCGCCCCGGGTTTGCGCAAACGGCCCGGGCCGGGCGCTCGCCGGGCCGCTGGCACCGGGGCCGCGGTGGGTGTGCTTGAAGCGCGCGCCGGTATTGGGATATAGATACGCTTTCGCAGCGACGCCGGGGATCAGGCAAGCGTCGCGCGCTTGGGGAAAGGTAATGACTGAATACATGGCTGCGGGTGGGGAACTCGCAGGGCTGCGCGTGATGGTCATCGATGATTCGAAGACCATCCGCAGAACCGCGGAAACCCTGCTGAAGCGGGAAGGCTGCGAAGTGGTGACCGCGACCGATGGGTTCGAGGCATTGGCCAAGATCGCCGATCAACAGCCGCAGATCATCTTCGTGGACATCATGATGCCGCGGCTGGACGGGTATCAGACCTGTGCGCTGATCAAGGGCAACCAGCTGTTCAAGTCCACGCCGGTGATCATGCTGTCCTCCAAGGACGGCCTGTTCGACAAGGCGCGCGGCCGCATCGTCGGCTCGGAGCAGTACCTGACCAAGCCATTCACGCGTGAAGAACTGCTGGGTGCCATCCGCACATACGTCAACGCCTGACCAGGGGGGAAAGGCACAATGGCTCGAATCGTACTGATCGAGGATTCACCGACCGACCGTGCGGTGTTCACGCAGTGGTTGACCAAGGCCGGTCATGAAGTCCTGGAAGCGGACAACGCCGAGGACGGGCTCAAGCTCGTGCGCGAGCAGTCGCCGCAGCTGGTGCTGATGGACGTGGTCCTGCCGGGCATGAGTGGCTTCCAGGCGACCCGTGCGATGGCGCGCGACGCGGCCATCAAGCACATTCCGGTGGTCATCGTGAGCACCAAGGCGATGGAAACCGACAAGGCATGGGGGCTGCGCCAGGGGGCGGCCGACTACATCGTCAAGCCGCCGCGCGAGGAGGAACTGATCGCGCGGATCAACCAGTTGGTGGTCTGATGCGTTCTCCTTTCGACATCCTCCAGGCCTACGAGCGACGCAGCCTGGCCCATGCGGTGCAGCTGCCCGAGCGGCAGTTCTCGCAGGACCTGTGGCGAGGCGTCGGCTATCGCGTGGGCAAGCGCCGGCTGGTCTCGGATTTCCGCGAAGTGGTGGAAATCGTCCCGATGCCGCCGATCACCCCGGTGCCCGGCGCACAGCCGTGGCTGCTGGGCGTGGGCAACCTGCGCGGCAACCTGTTCCCGGTGGTGGACCTGAAGTTCTTCCTGGAAGGCGAGCGCACCGTGCAGCAGGAGGGTCAGCGCGTGCTGATCATGCGCCAGGCCGGCGGCGACGTGGCATTGACCATCGATGAACTGTTCGGCCAGCGCAGTTTCGAGCTGGACCAGGACATCGTCGCCGGCGATCTGGCCACCGGCCGCTATGCGCACTTCATCGACCGTGCGTTCCACGGCGATGGCCATGACTGGGGCGTGTTCTCGCTGTCGCTGCTGTCGCGTACCCCCGAATTCAGGCAGGCCGCGGCCTGACCGCAGGCGCCTGTCTCTCCGCATTGAAGATCGAGGTTGAACGATGAGTACTGCTTCGGAATCCGCCAAGGCCGGCAAGCTCGGCTCGGTGGGCACCAATTTCTGGCTCGGCCTGCTGGCCGTGTCGATGATCGTGTTCGGCGTCAACACCGGCGTGGCGACCTGGCAGGGCAGTCGCCTGGCCAGTGCGAGCACCGATGCGGCGAACCTGCAGGTGCTCTCGCAGCAGCTGGCCAACCAGGGCCGTGAGGCGGTCTCGGGCAACGCGCAGGCGTTCACCGCGTTCAAGCTGACCAAGAGCGACATCGAAAGTACCGTCAGTGGGCTGCAGGGCCGCTACGGCACCGAGACCAATGTCGCCGGGCCGCTGAACACGCTGATCCAGACCTGGGAGCCGCTCGGCAAGAGCGCCGGCCAGCTGGTCGCCAGCGAACCGGCCGTGCTGGCCCTGGCCGGCAACGCGAACAACTTCGTCAACGGCGTGCCCGCCCTGCAGGCACAGCTGAACGAAGTGGTCCGCGCGATGTCGGCCAGTGGCGCGCCGTCCTCGCAGGTCTACAACGCCCTGCAGCAGGTCGTGGTGGTCGGCTCGATGGCCCGCCGTGTGACAGAAATGCGCGCCGGTGGTGCCAATGCGGCTGCCGCGGGCGACGCGCTCGCCCGCGACTCGGTGGTCTTCACCCAGGTGCTCGATGCGCTGCGCAACGGCAACGAGGAACTGGGCATTGCCGCGGTCCGCAACGGTCCGGCGCTGGCCGCGCTGGAGCAGTCGCAGAAGCAGTGGGACACCATGAAGCAGGATGCCGACGCCATCCTGGCCAGCTCGCGCCAGCTGTTCGCCGCGCAGTCCTCGGCCGCGGCCCTCACCGGCGGTTCGGCAGACATGCTGCGCGACAGCAAGAAGCTGTTCGAAGCCTTCTCTTCGTTCGGCTCGCTGCGCGATACCCGCCTGTTCCCCAACTTCTGGCTGGGCGTGGCGTCGGGTGCGTTGTCGCTGATCGCCATCATCGGCTTCGTCGGCAGCACGGTGCGCAGCCGCTCGCGCGAACAGGAACTGCGGTACCAGACCCAGGTGGAATACAACAGCCGCAACCAGCAGGCCATCATGCGGCTGCTGGACGAAATCAGCTCGCTGGGTGAAGGCGACCTGACGGTGAAGGCCTCGGTGACCGAGGACATGACCGGTGCCATCGCCGACGCCATCAACTACGCCGTGGATGAGCTGCGCCACCTGGTGACCACGATCAACGACACCTCGGCCAAGGTCGCCGTGTCGACCCAGGAAACCCAGGCTACCGCGATGCAGCTGGCCGAAGCGGCCGGCCACCAGGCCAACCAGATCACCTCGGCCTCCGACCGCATCGGCGAAATCGCCTCGAGCATCGAGCAGGTGTCGCGCAACTCGGCCGAGTCGGCCGACGTGGCGCAGCGCTCGGTGATCATCGCCGCCGAAGGTGCCGGCGTGGTGCGTGAAACGATCCAGGGCATGGACCAGATCCGCGACCAGATCCAGGAAACCTCCAAGCGCATCAAGCGCCTGGGCGAGTCCTCGCAGGAAATCGGCTCGATCGTGGAACTGATCAACGACATTTCCGAGCAGACCAACATCCTGGCGTTGAACGCCGCGGTACAGGCGGCTTCGGCCGGTGAGGCCGGTCGCGGTTTCGCGGTGGTGGCCGACGAAGTGCAGCGGCTGGCAGAGCGCACCTCCGGTGCGACCCGACGGATCGAAAACCTGGTGCAGGCCATTCAGGCCGATACCAACGAGGCGGTCAGCTCGATGGAGCAGACCACCGCCGAAGTGGTCTCCGGTGCACGCCTGGCCGAAGACGCCGGTACCGCGCTGACCGAAATCGAGCGCGTCTCCAACGCGTTGAACAACCTCATCAAGAACATCTCGATCGCTGCCCAGCAGCAGTCGGCCGCGGCATCGGACATCACCCGCACCATGGGCGTGATCCGTCAGATTACCGGCCAGACCTCGCAGGGCGCGGGACAGACCGCCGAGTCGATCGGCCACCTGGCACAGCTGGCGGCCGACCTGCGCCGCTCGGTCGCCGACTTCAAGCTGCCGGCGTGAGCCGCGGGCAGGGCGGAGAGGGAAGGAACAAGCAGATGATGCATCGCGAGAAATCACCGCACGCCATGTGCGCCGAGCTGCCGGGAGACCTGGCATGAGCACGCTGCGCGATGCCATGAGCCACGCTGCGCTGGGCTGGGTCAAGCCGGAGCTGGACGAGACCCTGCGCCAGGTGCGCAACGAGGTCGAGTACTACGTGGAAGACCCTGCCGATGGCAGCCGGATGCGCTTCTGCGCCGGCTACCTGCACCAGGTGCAGGGCACCCTGCGGATGGTCGAGCTGTATGCCCCGGCGATGGTGGCCGAGGAGCTGGAGCAGTTGGCCAATGCGATCGGTGCCGGTGAGGTGCCCGACCGTGATGAAGCCTGCGCCACGTTGATGCGTGGCAGCGTACTGCTGCCCGATTACCTGGAGCGCCTGCAGAACGGTCACCGCGATATTCCGATCGTGCTGCTGCCGCTGCTCAATGACATCCGGTCGGCCCGCGCCGCCCCGGGCATCAACGAGAGCGTGCTGTTCGCCTTCGCGCCGGACAGCGCGAGCGCCACCGAAGCCGAGCTGGATCACGCGCGGGGCAGCCTGAGCGGGCGCAACCGCGAACTGCTCGATACGGTCGGCAACGCGGTCAAGGAAGAACTGCTGCGCATCAAGGATGCGCTGGACCTGCACCTGCGTACCGGTGGCGAGCCGGTGCAGCTGCAGACCCAGGTCAACGAGCTGGGCGCGGTGGCCGATACGCTGGGCATGATGGGCCTGGGCGTCGCCCGCGGCGTGGTCGTACAGCAGCGCGATGCGCTGCGCGAAGTGGTCGAGGGCGTGCAGCAGATCGATGAAACGCTGCTGCTGGATATCGCCGGCGCGCTGCTTTACGTGGATGCCTCGCTGGATGACCAGGTCGCCCATCTGGGCGCCGGCGGCAGCGGCGAGGACGATCCGAGCGCGGTGGAGAACCGGCGCACGGTGGAGGTGCTGGCACATGAAGCCATCGCCAACTTCGCTGCGGCGCGCGAGCATTTCGTCGCCTTCATCGAAACCAACTGGAACCACCAGCAGCTGCAGGAAGTACCGCGCCTGCTCGGCGAGGTCGCCGGTGCCCTGCGCATGCTGGATCTGTCGGTTCCGGCCGATTACCTGCAGGGCGTGCGCCAGTACATCGCCGTTGAACTGCTCGGCAAGCAGCGCGTGCCCAGCGGGCGCCAGCTGGACACCCTGGCCGACGCCATGGCCAGCCTGGAGTATTACCTCGAGGCCCTGCGCGAACGTCGCCCGGGCCGCGATGACATTCTGGACATCACCCGCAGCAGCCTGGAAACCCTGCGTTACTGGCCGCTGCCGGCTGCCAACCAGCCGACCCCCGATACCGGGCCGGAGTCGTTGCCGGTCGCGGCCGAACCCATCGAGCTCACCCCGTGGGACACGCCTGCACCCGAGCCGATCCAGCTCGGCGTCACCGCCGACATCCCGCGCCCGGCCAACCTGCCGCCGCCGCTGCCGGACTTCACCTTCGATCCGCCGCCGGCGATCACCGCCCCGCTGCCCACGGCACCCGTGGCGCTGGTGTTCGATGCCTCCACCGCCCCGGTCGCCGCCGATGCGCCGCAGTGGACGCTGGCCAGCCATGACGATGTGGACGAACTGCCTACGTTTGCCCATTTCGATCCGGTCATTGCCGACGTGCCGGCCGGCGCCGGGTGGGACGTCGCGCCGCTGCCCTCCGTGCACGCCGATGCTGCGCACGATGAGGTGGATGTGGCGACGCCGGAGCGTGCGCCCGAGGTTTCCGACGTGTCGCTGGAGATGCCGGCCTTCGTGGCCACGGGCGCCGGGTTCGATCCGGTGGCCGCCGAGCACGAGATGCTGGAGCTGAGCGACGAGCCGATCGACTTCACCTTCGATGAGGACCTGCGCAACGCCGACGACGTGGTGTCGCTTCAGATCGATGACAGCGACACCGACACCGATAGCGTTGCCGCGCAGACGGCCGCGTCCAGCCCGTTCGCGCAGCGCGCGGTGGATGTGGAGGCCCTGCCGACGTTCCTGCAGGAGATTCCGGTGGCCTCGGCGGACGACGGTGTCGCCGAGCCGATCGAGGCGTTCATCGATGGCGCCGACACGGTGCCGCAGGCCGCGGCAGATGCCGCGCTGCCGCCGCCCGCCGTGCAGGATGCGGTCATCCGCCGTATCGAACTGGACGACGCATCCACCCGCTTCCTGGCCGAACTGGACGCCGCCGCCGCGCAGTTCCGCCCGGAAGGCGCCGACACCGGTACCGTGCCGGCCGCGTCTGCACCGGCAAGCCCGGCAGTGGCCGTGGCCGCCGACGACACCAGCATCGAGGCCGGCTTCGAGGACGATGGCGAGAACATCGACCAGGACATCCGCGAGGTCTTCATCGAAGAGTTCGACGAAGAACTGGTGAACCTGGGCAACCTGCTCCCGGCCTGGCGCATCGCGCCGGACAACCTGGACCGCCTGCGCCCGATCCGCCGCGTGTTCCATACCCTCAAGGGCAGTGGCCGGCTGGTCGGTGCGCGTACCTTGGGCGAGTTCAGCTGGAAGATCGAGGGCATGCTCAACCGCGTGCTCGACGGCAGCCGTCCGGCCTCGCCGGCCGTGGTCGCCCTGGTCGGCCAAGCCTACGAGGTGCTGCCGCAGCTCAACGCCGCGCTGCGCGATGGCAGCCGTGTCACCGCCGATCTGCAGGCCATGCAGGCCATCGCCGATCGTGTGGCCGCGGGTGAGGAGACCTTCCATGTGCCGCTGCAGCGTGCGGCTGCAGCGCCCGTGGCGATGGCCGTGGACAGTGGGACGACTGACGCCGCGCCGATGATCGAGAGCACACCGGCCAATATCGACAGTGTGCTGCGCGAGATCCTGGAAGCCGAGGTCGAGGTCCATCAGGCCACGCTGCAGGCGTGGCTGGATGCCGCCACCGATGCACCGCAGCCAGTGACCGACGGGCTGCTGCGCGCCGTGCACACCATGAACGGCGCCTTCGCCATGACCGACGTGCCGGAGATCACGGCGGTCACCGGTGCGGCGGAAAGCTACATCAAGCGTTCCCTGGCCGCCGATGTACTGCCCAGCGCGGCAGGTATGGACGCGCTGGCCGAGACCTGCATCGCGATCACCACCACCATGGCGGCACTGCAGGACGAGGCGCCGCGGGTGCCCGTGCAGAACGCGTTGGCGGCCCGCCTGGTTGCCCTGGCCGATACGTTGCCGGAAGCGCGCTGGCCGGCACTGGTCGAGGACGATCTGGACCTTGTGGATGACGAACCGTACGCCGAGGCGACTGAAGCGGCAGATGCGGGAGCATTCAACGAAGCGACGGCTGCAGATGCCGTGGAAGCGGCTGCCATCGACGTGGATACAGTCGAGGGCAGGGCAGCAGACGCGGATACGGTTGAAGCGGTTGAAGCGGTTGAAGCGGTTGAAGCAATCGAAGCAGTCGAGGCCGTTGAGGCATACGACGTCGTCGAAGCAGCAGATGCGCACGACGCTACGGTTACCGACGAGCAGCAGGCCGGGATCGATGCCGATGGCCTGAGCGTGATCGAGCCCGGTCGCGCGGTCGCTGTGGCCGACGACGATGCCCTCATCGCCATGGAACTGACGGGCACGGACGACCTGTCCGCCTATTTTGATGCCGAGCTGCCGGACACCGCGCGCGAAGCAGATGCGCTGGCGTCGCCGGACGTCGCGGCCGACGCGGATCTGGCGTCTGTGCATGCAGGCCTGGAAGCCGTCGAGCTGACCTCGGCCGAGGATCTCTCACGTTACTTCGATCATTTCGCCGAGCCGGTCACGCCGGAACGTCCGGTCGACGTCGGCGCTGAAACCGCCTCCGCCTCCAACACGGACACGGACACGGACACGGACGCCAGGGCCGAAGCCGAAGGCGTCGCAGACACCGCGACCGACACCCGGTCCGGCGTGGAAGCGGCGACCGTGGACGTCGCCGACGGTCCGGCCGCTGATGTCGATGCCCATGCCCATGCCGTTGAGCAGGGCAGCGACTACGCGGTCGCCGTCGATGACGCGGCCAACGACAGCGGGAGCGACACCGATCCGGACAGCGAGGAAGACGCGCACGCGCTGGATGAGGTCCTGCCGCCGCCGCCGGCGTTTGGTGAGGTGGTGGACGCCCAGCAGGCGGTGGATGACGGTTTGACCGTCGTCGATGCGCCGGATGCCTCCGATACCGGCGTGCTCGGTCTGGACGCCACGGATGAGAACACCGGCGAAGCCGATGCGTTCGCCGAGGCGATCGAGGCCACGGCGCCCGATGTCTCCGCCGACGCGGCCACCCCGGCGCGCTTCTTCGAACTGGAGGACGCACCCGCTGCAACCTTCACGACCGCCCCGGAAGCCGATGATGTCCGGCCCGTGGACGCCACCGACAGCGACGACCTCGCGCCGGGCGATGCGCTCGATTTCACCCTGCTCGACCAGGAGCTGGTCGATATCTTCGTGGAAGAGGGCAAGGACCTGCTCGACCACTGCGATGGCCTGATCAGCGAACTGCGTGCCGCGCCCCAGGACCGCGACGTGATCGCCGGCCTGCAGCGCGACCTGCATACCCTCAAGGGGGGCGCGCGCATGGCCGGGATCAACCCGATCGGCGATCTTGGCCACGGCATTGAATCGCTGCTGGAAGCCGTCGCGGCCAACCGCACCGATATCGACCGCAGCGACGTGCATCTGCTGGAGCGCGGGTTTGATCGCCTGCACCAGCTGCTGACCCGGACCGGGCAGCACCGCACCGTGGCGATGCCCGACGACCTGATCGCCGCGTTCGAGCAGCGTACCCAGGGCCGTGTCGAGCCGGAACAGATCGAGACCACCGAGCCGCCGCTTGCGTCCGGCGATGCCAAGGTCGAGGCCGCCATCGCCGCGCTCGTGGCGGCGCCGCTGTCGGCACCGGTCCCGCTGGAAACCGTCAGCGAGGAAGATGGTCTGCCGCGGCCGCAGCAGGAACAGGTGCGCGTGCGCGCCGATCTGCTCGACCGCCTGGTCAACCACGCCGGTGAAGTAGCGATCTACCGTTCGCGTCTGGAGCAGCAGCTCGGTGCCTTCCGGGGCGCCATGGGCGAACTGGACCGTACCAATGCCCGTCTGCGCGATCAGCTGCGCCGCCTTGATCTGGAAACCGAAGCGCAGATCGTGGCGCGCTATCAGCGTGAGCAGGACCAGGCCGATCACAAATTCGACCCGCTGGAACTGGACCGCTTCTCCACGCTGCAGCAGCTCAGCCGCGCGCTGAACGAGTCCGCGGCTGACTTGGGCGGTCTGCAGGGCGTGCTGGACGATCTGTCGCGCCAGTACGACGTGCTGCTGCAACAGCAGTCGCGCGTCAGTTCGGAGCTGCAGGACGGCCTGATGCGCGCGCGCATGGTGCCGTTCGATGGTCTCGTGCCACGCCTGCGCCGGGTCGTGCGCCAGGCCGGCCAGGACACCGGCAAGCAGGTTCACGTCACCCTCGAAGGGACCCACGGCGAACTGGATCGCAACGTGCTCGACCGCATGGTCGCGCCGTTGGAACACATGCTGCGCAACTCGGTGGCGCATGGCCTGGAAACCCCGGAACAGCGCCGGGCCGCGGGCAAGCCGGAGGAGGGCGAAATCGCCATCCGCCTGCGTCGCGAAGGCTCGGAAATCGTGCTGGAAGTGGCCGACGATGGCGCCGGGCTGGACCGCGAGGCGATCCGTCGCCGCGCCGAACAGCGTGGCCTGATCGCCGCCGATGCCGTGCTCAGCGATGCCGAACTGGATGCGATGATCTTCTCGCCCGGCTTCAGCACCGCCGACCAGGTCAGCCAGCTGGCCGGCCGTGGCGTGGGCATGGACGTGGTCCACAACGAAGTGCGCCAGCTGGGTGGTTCGGTGGACATCCACTCGGTCAGCGGCCAGGGCGTTACCTTCACCCTGCGCCTGCCGCAGACGTTGGCGGTCACCCAGGCGGTGTTCGTGCAGATCGGCGAGACCACCTTTGCCGTGCCGGTGGCCTCGGTCAGTGGTATCGGCCGGATCTCGCGCGAGCGCTTTGAAACCGCCAACGGCGGCTACCACTACGGTGGCGAAGAATTCGCGTTGCATGATCTGGGGACGCTGATCGGCCAGGCCCAGGCCCGCGCCGAAGGCCAGGCCCAGGTGCCGCTGCTGCTGGTCCGCGCTGGCGACCTGCGCGTGGCCGTGGCGATCGACCAGGTGCTGGGCAACCGCGAAATCGTGGTCAAGCCGGTCGGCCTGCAGATCGCTTCGGTGCCGGGCATCTACGGTGCGACGATCACCGGCGATGGCCGCGTGGTGGTGATCCTGGACGTGGCCCCGCTGGTGCGCCGCTACCTGGCCAACCCGCACAAGCCGATCACCGCCGCAGCCAAGGTCAGTGATCGCGATGTACCCCTGGTGATGGTGGTCGACGATTCGCTGACCATGCGCAAGGTCACCGGCCGCATCCTGGAGCGCCACAACTTCGAGGTCACGGTCGCCCGTGACGGTATCGAAGCTCTGGAGCGCCTGGATGAGCGCGTGCCCGACCTGATGCTGCTGGATATCGAAATGCCGCGCATGGACGGTTACGAGCTGGCCAGCGTCATGCGCGCCGACCCGCGCTACCAGGGTGTGCCGATCGTGATGATCACCTCGCGCAGCGGCGACAAACACCGTCAACGCGCCTTTGAACTCGGTGTCCAGCGCTACCTGGGCAAGCCGTACCAGGAACTGGATCTGATGCGCAACGTGTATGACCTGCTGGGGATCGCCCGTGCACGCGAGTGATGCCCATCCCCTGTTGACGGTGGCCCTGCTGGCCCGTTCCGGCCCGGCACGCGACCGCCTGCGCGAAGCGCTCGACCATGCCGGCGCCCGCGTGGTGCTGGAGGACGACCCCAACACGCTCGACCTGCAGGTCCTGCGTGATGCCGATCCCGGTGCGGTCCTGATCGCGCTGGAACCGGCAATCGAAGACGCCCTGGAGCGGTTGGATCCGGTGCTGGGTTCGCCGTCATTGACCCTGATCTTCGACGAAGCCGAGCTGGCTGCACGCCGCGACGGCTGGGAAGCGCAGCGCTGGGCACGGCATCTGGTGGCCAAGCTGCACGGCCATCAGGACGTGCTGCCGCCGGGTTCGGAACAGGACCAGCAGCTGCAGCCCGAACCGGGTCTGCCGGTCACCCCGGCGCAGCTGCATGCCGACGCACCGCTGGCGTTCCATCTGCGCGAAGCCGAGGATGCGGCCGCCGAGGTGCCGGCCGATGGCCTGTACCAGGCGCCGGCGGAGTTGCACGAGCCGGTGTCGCTGGAAGAGGCGCTGGCGGCGCTGCAGCCGGTGGCGCCCGAGCCGATCGCACCGGCGATTCCACCGATTCCGGCCTCGGCACCACCCGCCGCGGCCGCTGCCGTATCGATCGGCGATCACCGCCGGTGGTCGCTGGTGGACGATGACGGTGCTGTCGCGGCGCCCCCGTCGATCAGCGACACGGCGCCGGCACCGGAGCGCTTCGACATCGAACGTCTGTCACTGGTCGAGCTCGAACCCGAGGCCGGTTCCGCCGGTGGCTGCGCGGGCGCGGTGCTGGTCCTGGCCGGCATCGGCGGGCCGGATGCGCTGCGCCGCCTGCTGGCCGCGCTGCCCGAATCGCTGAACACCGCCGTCCTGGTGCATATGCGCCTGGACGGCGGCCGCTACGGCAATCTGGTCAAGCAGATGGCACGGGTGTCCGCACTGCCGGTGCTGCTGGCCGAGGACGCCCAGCCCGTTGAAGCCGGCCAGGCCTACATCCTGCCCGACGACATCGGCATCGCCGTGCGGCAGGGCAGCCTGCAGTTCATCGCCGACACCGCCGGCATCCAGATCGAGGCATTGCCGGCCGCGCACAGCGGCGTGGTCCTGCTCAGCGGGGCGGACGCCGCCCAGGTGGACGCCGTGCTCGCCCTGGCCGCCGCCGGTGCCTGGGTGGCCGGTCAGATCGGCGAAGGCTGCTATGACCCGACCGCAGCCAGTGCGGTGGTTGCTGCCGGGCAGGACGCCGGGGAACCGCCGCAGTTGGCCGCCACCATCGCCGCACGCTGGGGCGTGGACGCCTGAGTGGCGCCGACGCATCTTTGAAGGAAGACCCATGAGCTACGCCAGCAACGACGAAATCCGCGGTGTCCTGATCCAGGCCGGGCACGAACGCGTGCTGCTGCCCAACGCCACCGTGGCCGAAATGATGTCCAAGGTACCGGTCGAAACCGTTCCCGATGCGCCGGCCTGGCTGGTCGGACAGATCGCCTGGCACGGCTGGGACGTGCCGTTGCTGTCCTTCGCCCGGTTGTCCGGGCAGGGTGACGAGCCGGTGGTGGCCAACAACAAGGTTGTCGTGCTCAAGGCGCTGGGCGGCAATCCGCGCCGGCCCTACTTCGCGCTGCTGACCCAGACCTTCCCGCAGCTGATCGCAGTGCCGCGCGACGGGCTGTTGGCCGACGCCTCCGAGGAAACCCTGCCGCAGGGCGTGCACATGCGCGTGCTGCTGGGCGAACAGAGCGCGCTGCTGCCGGACCTGGACGCGCTGGAAGCGGCGCTGGACGAATCCTTCCCCGTGGCGGGGTGAGGTTGCGCATTCGCGAAACCTCCCCGCGATTTGCTTCGCAAACCGCGGGCCCCCCGCGTCACAATCTCCCAGATCCACGCGCCTGCCGGCGCGCCCCCTTGACTCAAGGGGGCCATGGCTCCAGATGAATCAAGGGGGCAGAAGGAACAACGTTGTTTTTCAGCCCAGATCGCCCAACCGTGCCTGCACGGCAGCGATCGCCGCCAAGCCTGCGGTCTCGGTGCGCAGCACGCGCGGGCCCAGCTGCAAGCCCTGGAAGCCCGCCGCGGCCAGCGCCTGGCGGTCGCGCGGCGACCAGCCGCCTTCCGGGCCGATCGCGATCACCACCCCGCCCGGTGCGGCCGAGAGCGTCGACAAGCGATGCTCGCCCTGTGGATCCAGGGTCAATTTCAATGCCTCGGCCGGGACCGCGTTGGCGGCGTCCTGCAGCGAGCGCGGCGCGGCCACGGTCGGCACGCGGGCGCGGCCGGATTGGCCACAGGCCGAGACCACCACACTGCGCCAGTGCGCCAGTCGCTTCTCGGCACGCGCTGCATCCAGCTTCACTTCGGTGCGTTCGGCGTTGACCGGCACGAAGGCCTGCACCCCGAGTTCGGTCGCCTTCTGCAGGATCAGGTCCATCTTTTCCCCGCGGGCAATGCCCTGCAGCAGGGTGATGTGCAAGGGCGATTCGTTGTCCAGCGCGGTGGCCGCCTCGATCCGTACCTGCGCATCGCGCTTGCCGACGGTCACCAGGGTGGCGCTGTAGTCCTGGCCATCGCCGTTGAACAACACGCAGCCATCGCCTTCGCGCAGGCGCATCACGCGCACCAGATGGTTGGCGGCGTCTTCGGGCAGTGCCAGTGTTTGTCCGACCGCCAGCGGATGGTCGATATGGCTGCGGGTCACGCGCATGCGATGGCCTCGTCGATGGCGGCGAGGGTGGTCAGGGCAAGCAGGTCCAAGTGTTCATCCTCAACGCAGTACGGCGGCATCCAATACAGCACATTGCCCAGTGGGCGCAGCACCACGCCGCGTTTGAGCGCCGCTTTATAAGCATGCAGCCCGATCCGGGCCTCGGCCGGGAATGGCGTGCGTTTGTCGCCGTTGCGGGTCAGCTCGAACGCCACCACCATCCCGGCCTGGCGTACATCGGCGACATGCGCGTGGTCGGCGAACGGTGCGGCCAGGGTGCGCATCACCTCGGCAGTGCTGCGGTTGCGTGCAATCACGTCTTCGTCGGCGAAAATATCCAGGGTCGCCAGCGCGGCGGCGCAGGCCAGCGGATTGCCGGTGTAGCTGTGCGAATGCAGGAAGGCGCGCTCGCGTGAATCATCCAGGAAGGCGTCGTACAGCGCCTGGGTCGCCAGCACCGCCGACAGCGGCAGGAAACCGCCGGTCAGGCCCTTGGACAGGCACAGCAGGTCCGGCATCACCCCGGCCTGCTCACAGGCGAACATCGTGCCGGTGCGGCCGAAGCCGGTGGCGATCTCATCGGCGATCAGGAAGGCACCATTGGCATCGCACAGCGCGCGCGCACGCTGCAGATAGACCGGGTCGTACATGCGCATGCCCCCGGCGCACTGCAGGCGCGGTTCCAGGATCACCGCGCAGATTTCGCCCGGGTGCTGGTCGAACAGCGTGGCCAGTGCATCGGCCGCCTGGTGCGCGCGCTGGGCGGCACTCTGGCCCGGTTCGGCCAGGTAGGCGTCGGGCGACGGGGCGAACAGCGCCTCGGTCAGCAGCGGCGCATACACGCGCCGATACAGCGGGATATCGCCGACGGACAGCGCCCCCAGGGTTTCGCCGTGATAGCCGTTCTCCAGCGCGACGAACCGGGTGCGGTGGTTCTCGCCACGGTTGCGGAAATAGTGGAACGCCATCTTCAGCGCCACTTCCACCCCGGCCGAGCCGTTGTCGGCATAGAACACCTTGGCCAGCGGGTCGCGCCCGGCCTGGCGGGGGGCGATCGCCAGCAGGCGCTCGGCCAGCCGTACCGCCGGCTCATGACTGAAGCCGGCCAGCATCACCTGTTCCAGCTGGGTGGCCTGCTGGGCAATGGCCGCACCGATGCGCGGTTGCGCATGGCCGAACAGATTGGTCCACCAACTGCTCACCGCATCCAGATAGCGATGGCCGTCATGGTCGATCAGCCACGGGCCTTCGCCGCGGGCGATCGGCAGCAGGGGCAGGGTGTCGGGATGCTCACGCATCTGGGTGCACGGGTGCCACAGCACGGCCAGATCGCGTTGCCGCCACTGATCGGCCAGCGTGAGGGGGGCTGGGTCTGCTAGCATTTCGGGCTCATGAACACGTTTTCACCAGTACCCATTCTAGAGATGCTCGCATGAGCCGTCGCCTGCCCATCATCCACCAGATCACGGACGAGGAAAGCGGGCCGTTCCAGCGCCAGCATCTGGATCTGGAGTTTTCCAATGGCGAACGCCGCCGCTTCGAGCGGCTGGTGACCCGCGGTCACGGCGCGGTGGTGGTGGTGCCGATGCTCGATGACGAGACCGTGCTGCTGGTGCGTGAATACGCCGCCGGCATGCACCGGTATGAGCTGGGGCTGGTGAAAGGCCGCATCGATGCCGGCGAAACCCCCGAGCAGGCCGCCGACCGTGAGTTGAAGGAAGAGGCCGGTTACGGCGCCCGCCGGGTCGACGTGCTGCGCGCGATGACTTTGGCCCCCACCTATATGAGCCACCAGTCCTGGCTGGTGGTGGCGCGGGATCTGTACCCCGAGCGCCTGGTCGGTGATGAACCGGAGGAGCTGGAGGTCGTGCCGTGGAAGCTGGCCGATCTGGACCAGTTGATGCTGCGCGAGGATTTCTCCGAAGGCCGATCGCTGGCGGCGCTGTTCATCGCACGCGAGTGGCTGGGGCGGAAGGAATGATCAAACTCACGACGGATCTGCGCGAAACCGTCATCGCCATCGCCCAGGACGCGGCCGCCGCCATCATGGCGGTGTATGCCACGCCGTTCGATGTGGAAATCAAATCCGACCACAGCCCGGTCACGGCAGCCGATCTCGGCGCCAACCAGGTGATCGAGCGTGGGCTGGCCCAGCTCACCCCGGAGCTGCCGATCCTCTCCGAAGAATCGGCGCAGGTGCCGTGGGAGATCCGCCAGCACTGGGGCGCCTACTGGCTGGTCGATCCGCTGGATGGCACCCGCGAATTCGTCAAACGCAACGACGAGTTCAGCGTCAACATCGCACTGATCTACCAGGGCGCGCCGGCGTTCGGCGTGGTGCTCGCCCCGGCCACCGGCCAGATCTGGCATGCGATGCGCGGCGAACTCGCCTACCGCCGCGACGGCATGCGCGATTCGGTGCTGCGCACCCGTACGCCCGCTTCGGCCCCGCTGCGGGTAGCCGCCAGCCGCTCGCACCGCAGCGAGCAGACGCAGGCGCTGCTGGATCGCATGGGCGATATCGAGGTGCTCGCCCAGGGGTCCTCGCTCAAGTTCTGCCGCCTGGCCGAAGGCACGCTGGACGTGTACCCGCGGCTGGGCCCGACCTCCGAGTGGGATACCGCCGCCGGGCAGTGCGTGCTGCACGCCGCCGGGGGCGCGGTGCTCTCGGCCGAGACCGGCAAGCCGTTCCGCTACAACCGCCGCGAGAGCCTCTTGAACGGCGACTTCATCGCGCTGGGCGATACCCGCCTGCCGTGGCGCGCGTGGCTGCCCGCCTGACCTGACTGGAGCAACGATGCCTGCCACCCCCGAACTGGACCGCCTGCTGGGCATCATGGCGCGCCTGCGCGACCCGCTGCAGGGCTGCCCCTGGGACCTGCAGCAGGACTTCGCCAGCATCGCGCCGTACACCATCGAAGAAGCCTACGAGGTCGCCGATGCGATCGACCGTGGCGATCTGGATGACCTCAAGGATGAGCTCGGCGATCTGCTGCTGCAGGTGGTCTTCCACGCGCAGATGGCGCAGGAGCAGGGGGCGTTCGGGTTTGCCGACGTCGCCCGCGCGATCAGCGACAAGATGGAGCGTCGCCATCCGCACGTGTTCGCCCAGGTCCAGGTGGACGGGGCCGAGGACGTCAACAGCAACTGGGAGGCGATCAAACGCGCCGAGCGCGTTGCCAAGGGCCACACCGATACCTCGGCGCTGGCCGGCATCTCGCGTGGCCTGCCGGAGTGGCAGCGGGCGGTGAAGCTGCAGGCACGCGCGGCACGGGTCGGGTTCGACTGGCCGGGCCCGGCGCCGGTGATGGACAAGGTGCGCGAAGAACTGGACGAAGTCGCCGCGGAATTCGCGCGTGGCCCGGTCGAGGAAAATCACGCGCGCCTGCAGGAGGAGCTGGGCGATCTGCTGTTCGTCTGCGCCAACCTGGCCCGCCACGCCAAGGTCGATGTGGGCGCTGCGCTGCGTCTGGCCAACCACAAATTCGAACGACGCTTCCGCGCGATGGAGGCCCAGGCCGATGCAGCGGGGCAGTCCATGGCCGCGCTGGATCTGGAGGCGCAGGAGGCGCTCTGGCAGCAGGCCAAGGCGGACGAGCCCGCCGCGTGAAGACGCTGCTGCTGTTCGTGCTGACCGCCGTGGCCGAAATTGTCGGCTGTTACCTGCCGTGGCTGTGGCTGCGCAAGGACGGCAGTGCGTGGCTGCTGCTGCCGGCGGCCGTCAGCCTGGCGCTGTTCGCCTGGCTGCTGACCCTGCACCCGACCGCCAGCGGGCGCGTCTACGCCGCCTACGGCGGGGTCTATATCGGCACCGCGCTGATGTGGCTGTGGCTGGTGGATGGCATCCGCCCCAGCCGCTGGGACCTGCTCGGCGTCGGCCTGTGCCTGGCCGGCATGATGGTCATCATGTTCGCCCCGCGCACCGCCTGAACCTGGTTGACGGCCCGCCAGGGCACTTCCCGATGCCGGTGTGAAGGTGCCGTGGCTATACTCGGCGTTACGAATCCGGGGAAAGGGAGTGACCTGATGTTTCCGACCATGCTGTTCTCGCTGGTGCTGGCCTTCGTGGCCGTCGTCATCCTCTTCAAGGCCGTGCGGATGGTGCCGCAGGGCTACGAATGGACCGTGGAGCGCTTCGGCCGTTACACCCACACCATGTCGCCCGGCCTGCACTTCCTGATCCCGATCGTCTACGGGGTCGGCCGCAAGGTGAACATGATGGAGCAGGTGCTGGACGTGCCGAGCCAGGAAGTGATCACCAAGGACAACGCCGCCGTGCGCGTGGATGGCGTGGTGTTCTTCCAGGTGCTCGATGCGGCCAAGGCGGCCTACGAGGTCGCCAACCTGGAGGTGGCGATGATCGCGCTGGTGCAGACCAACATCCGCACCGTGATCGGCTCGATGGATCTGGATGAATCGCTCAGCCAGCGGGAGGTGATCAACGCCCAGTTGCTGAGCGTGGTCGACCATGCCACCAACCCGTGGGGCGTGAAGGTGAACCGCATCGAGATCCGCGATATCCAGCCGCCGCGCGATCTGCTCGATGCGATGGCGCGGCAGATGAAAGCCGAGCGCGAAAAGCGCGCGCAGATCCTGGAAGCCGAAGGCTCGCGTCAGTCCGAGATCCTGCGCGCCGAAGGCGAGAAGCAGGCCACCGTGCTGGAGGCCGAGGGCCGCAAGGAGGCGGCCTTCCGCGATGCCGAAGCGCGCGAGCGCCTGGCCGAGGCGGAGGCCAAGGCAACCACGATGGTCTCCGAGGCGATCGCCCAGGGAGACGTGCAGGCGATCAACTACTTCATCGCGCAGAAGTATGTGGAAGCATTCAAGGAACTGGCGACCTCGCCGAACCAGAAGCTGGTGCTGATGCCGATGGAGGCCAGCGGCGTGATCGGCTCGATCGCCGGCGTGGCCGAACTGGCGCGCGAGGCGTTCGCCAAGCAGGAAGAGAAGAAAGCCACGCGCGGCGTCCCGCCGCGGATCGGAGGCTGACATGCGCTGGGAAGTGGTGGCCTGGGGCGCGCTGGCACTGGTGCTGTTCGCCGCCGAGGCGCTCGCGCCCGGCGCCTTCATGTTGTGGATCGGGATCGGTGCGGCGGCCGTGTTCGTGCTGGTCGCGGTGTTCGCCGAGATCCCGCTGCTGTGGCAGGTGGTCGCCTTCGTGGTGCTCAGCGTGGTCTCGATCCAGTGCTACCGGCGCTGGGGGCGATCACACGATCGCCAGAGCGACCAGCCGCTGTTGAACCGGCGCGCCGAGCAGTTGATCGGGCGGGTGGTCGTGCTCGACCAGGGCATCGTGGCCGGCAAGGGCCGGGCCAAGATCGACGATGCATTCTGGGTGGTCGCCGGGCCGGATCTGCCGGCCGGCAGCCCGGTGCGCGTGGTGGCGGTGGAAGGGATGACGCTGAAGGTACAGCAGGCCTGATCCTCGGTTTTCCCGCACCGCCGCAGGCGTTGTGAAGACGGTTCTGGGATAATGATGGCTTGCCTTCATTCCCCCGGAACCGGTCATGACCCAGAAGACGCTTCTCAACGATACCCACCGCGCACTCGGCGCCAAGATGGTCGACTTCGGTGGCTGGGACATGCCCATTCATTACGGTTCGCAGCTGGACGAGCACCACCTGGTGCGCAGCGATGCCGGCATGTTCGACGTCAGCCACATGACCGTGGTGGATCTGCGTGGTGAGCAGGTCAAGCCGTTCCTGCGCACGCTGCTGGCCAACTCGGTGGACAAGCTCAAGGCCACCGGCAAGGCCCTCTACTCGTGCATGCTCAATGCCCGCGGCGGCGTGATCGACGACCTGATCGTCTATTACATGGCTGACGATTTCTTCCGCATGGTGGTCAACGCCTCCACCCGCGAAAAGGACCTGGCCTGGATCCGCGAGCAGGCGGCAGCCTTCAACGTGGAGGTCATCGAGCGCGAAGAGCTGGCCATCATCGCCGTGCAGGGCCCGACCGCACGCGAGCGCGTGATCGGCCTGCTGGGCGAGGGCGACCGCGCCGCGCTGGAAAAGCTGGGCCGCTTCGCTGCCCTGGAGACCGCCACCGCCGACGGCACCGCGCTGTTCGTGGCGCGTACCGGCTACACCGGTGAAGACGGTTTCGAGATCCTGCTGCCGCAGACCGCCGTGGTCGCCTTCTGGAATGCGCTGAGCGCCGCCGGCGTGCGTCCGGCCGGCCTGGGTGCGCGCGATACGCTGCGCCTGGAAGCCGGCATGAATCTCTATGGCCAGGACATGGACGAGGAGATCACACCTTATGAGGCCGGCCTGGCCTGGACCGTGGCACTGGACGAAGGCCGCGACTTCATCGGGCGCGACGTGCTCGAGGCGCAGAAGGCGGCGGGCAACGCCCGCCAGCTGATCGGCCTGGTCATGGATGAGAAGGGCGTGCTGCGTCACGGCCAGGCGGTGCTCACCGCCAGCGGTGAGGGCGAGATCCTGTCGGGCACCTTCTCGCCGACCCTGGGCAAGGGCATCGCGTTCGCCCGCGTGCCGGGCGGCGAACTGGGCGAGGTCCGCGTGGATATCCGTGGCAAGCAGATTCCGGTCCGCGTGGTGAAGTTCCCGTTCGTGCGCGAAGGCCAGGCCCAGCCCGGCGTGTTGATCGACGGCTGATGCCGTGATGTATCCGGTGCGGACGCGTTCGTGTCCGCGCCGGTTGGTTACACTACCCCCGTTTCTTGACCCCCCCTGATATTCCTCGGAGCAGTCCCATGAGCGAGATCCCCGGCGACCTCAAATTCCTCAAGTCCCACGAGTGGGCACGCGTTGAAGGCAGCGGCCGCGTCACCGTCGGTATTTCCGACCACGCCCAGGGCCTGCTTGGCGACCTGGTCTATGTTGAACTGCCGGAGGTTGGCCAGGAGGTCAAGGCCGGCGAACAGGCTGCCGTGGTCGAGTCGGTGAAGGCCGCTTCGGACGTGTACAGCCCGATCACCGGCACGGTGGTCGAGGTCAATTCGGCCCTGAGCGACAAGCCGGAAACCATCAACGAAGACGCCTACGGCGACGGCTGGATCTATGTCGTCGAAGTGGCGGGCCTGGACGAAGTCAACGACCTGCTGGGTCCGGACGACTACGCCGAGCTGCTGGAAAACGAAGATCACTGATCGTCGTTTCCGCTGAAGAACGGCCGCCCGGTGCGGCCGTTTTTTTTTGCCCGCGCGTCGGGCGCGCGCCGATCGCGTTAGTAGTGCGTGAGGATTGCAGTGCGCGCGCGATGGGCGATGATCGCGACGGCTGGCTCATGACGATCGGTTCGGTGCCGATGCGCGCCGGCGATCTGGTCTGCGCCGACGCGCCAATGGCATGCCGAACAGGTATCCCGGCGGACGTGCGGCGATGTTCAACGGCGAACGCCAGGCGCGAACGTGTCGGTCCCGAACGGTCAAAAGTTTGCGCAGTTACGCAAATCGGGTGGAAAAAAGCGCGGGCAGATGTGAAAAGTTTTGCGGTCTGTTTAAGGTGCGCACGGGGAGTCCTGTGGCAGGGGTGGTGGCATGCGATGCGCGCGTGGCGTTGCAG
Source organism: Stenotrophomonas sp. TWI602 (assembly GCF_039674045.1). Taxonomy (NCBI): domain Bacteria; kingdom Pseudomonadati; phylum Pseudomonadota; class Gammaproteobacteria; order Lysobacterales; family Lysobacteraceae; genus Stenotrophomonas; species Stenotrophomonas sp. TWI602. The sequence goes on along the minus strand of NZ_JBDJMT010000003.1, from coordinate 311,405 downwards.
GACGGCGCACGGCGTTGTTGCGATGTCGCTACACGAAAGTGCTTCTTTTAAGTGCTTTTCTTTTCTGTGTTGCCTGTGTTCGGTTGCGTGGGGTGTTCGCGGTGGCGTTGGCATGGCGCTCTCGTCGGCTCGATGACGGGTACGCAGAGGGGGCCGCGGCAGGGTGCCGGTGTGAAAATTTTTCGCCGGGGTTGTTGACAGTGAAAAAAAGCGTGATTAGGTTTCGCCTCAGCAGACCTTGCCTGCGAACAGAGTGAGCAGAATCGACATCAAGTCGCGAAGCACAACCTGGACATCCACCTCGCGTCCGATGACGGTGGAGATGGCTTCGCTTCCTTCAGCGAACCGCAAGACCCTTCCTGATCCGATATCTGCCTGGCCGCATGTGGCAGGTGTCTCCGTATCCGTCACGACGCGCATGACGCGACGGCGGTCCCCGCGACGCAGCAACGGCGGGTTTGCTTTACCTGGGCGTTTCCACTCCATAGATCACTGACGAGGAGCCATCCCATGGCAACCAAGAAAGCTGCGAAGAAAAAGCCGGCCGCCAAAAAGGCAGCCAAGAAGGTCGCTAAAAAGGCGACTGCCAAGAAGGCCGTGAAGAAGGTAGCCAAGAAAGCCGCTGCCAAGAAGACGGTGAAGAAGGCGGCCAAGAAGGCGACCGCTCGCAAGGCAGCCGTAAAGAAGACGGCCAAGAAGGCCGTGAAGAAGACGGCAAAGAAGGCTGCGACCAAGAAGACCGCAAAGAAGGCAGTGAAGAAGACGGCGAAGAAGGCCGTCAAGAAGACGGCGAAGAAAGCCGTCAAGAAGACTGCAAAGAAGGCAGCTGCCAAGAAGACCGCGAAAAAGGCGGTAAAGAAGACGGCCAAGAAGGCGACCCGCAAGGTAGCCAAGAAGGCCGCTCCGAAGAAGGCTGCCAAGAAGACCGCCAAGAAGGCCACCCGCAAGGTAGCCAAGAAGGCCACCGCCAAGAAGGCGACTGCCCGCAAGGCTCCGGCCAAGAAGGCATCCGCGAAGAAGGCAGTGAAGAAGGTCGCAAAGCGCAAGCCGGCCGTTCGCAAGAAGAAGGCCGCGCCGGTCGCGCTGCCGGCAACCCCGGCACCGCTGATCTGAGTTTTTCCCGATAGCCGTACCTGAGACTCCTTCCCTGGCAGCCCAGCGGGGAAGGAGTTTTTTTATGGGCGATACCAAAAAACCAAAAAAAAGGCGGCCATCCGGCCGCCTTTTTCGATGCCACCTGCGGGCGGGATCAGCGCGGTGAAGCGACCGCGCGGTTCGACGAGACACCCTTGCGCTTGCCTTGCGGGGCGGCGTCTTCGGCCATCAGGTTGTCGCTGCCGAAGTCGGTGTCCACGTCCAGCCAGCGCTGGGTCGGCAGGCCCATGGCCTGGTCCAGTACGGTGGGCAGCAGGCCGCTGGGCAGGCTGCTTTCGCCGTTCCACATGATGGCAATGCCGAGGTCGCGCTCGGGCACCAGGGCGACCAGGCCGCGATAGCCCTGGACGGCACCGGCGTGGAAGATCACTTCATGGCCGGCGTAATCGAAGGTGCGCCAGCCAAGCGCGTAGCCGGCCGAGTTGAGGCGCTCGCGGCGCCAGCCCGAGCGCATCTCACCGGGGGTGCTGATCAGGCTGGCATGCAGCGTGGCCAGCAACGGAGCGGGCAGTACGTCGGGGCGATGGCCGGTGTGTGCCAGCAGCCACTGCGCCATGTCGCTGGCACTGGCGTTGACGCCGGCGGCCGGGGCGAGGCGGTAGTAGGTCGGCTTGGGCGTGAGCGCGACCCAGCCATTGCGGCTGCGCACATGCGGGCGCGCCCAGCGCGAGCTGGCCTGGATGCCGGCCAGGCCAAGGCTGGCATCATCCATGCCCAGCGGCTTGAACAGGCGACGCTCGACGGACTGTTCGTAGAAGCTGCCGGAGGCGGCGTAGACCACATCACCGATCAGGCTGAAGGCCACGTTCTGGTAGGCGTAGCAATCGCCGGGCAGGCACTTGAGCGAGGTGGCCGCCAGCTTGTGGGTGAGTGTGTAGTACTCGGCGTTGGCTTCGACGTCGCGGTCATAGGCGTTGTAGGGCAGGCCGACGCGGTGGCTGAGCAGATCGGCCACGGTCAGGCGCTCGGTTGCTTCGGGCGTGCTCAACTGGAAGCCGGGCACGTAGTCGGTGACCTTGCTGTCCCAGCGCAGGGTGCCATCGTTGACCAGCAGGCCGGCCATGGTGCCGGCGAAAGCCTTGGACAACGAGGCCAGGCGGAACACGGTGTGGGCATCGACCTGCTGTGGATTGTTGACGTCGGTGACACCGTAGCCGCGCGCGCTGAGCACGCGGCCGCCCTGCACGATGGCAACCGCCATGCCCGGCACGCGCTCGCCGTAGGTGAGCTGCTGCGCCATCGATTCGATCGAGGCCACGTTGAAACCCTGCGCGGGCGGCTGCACTTTCAGGCCGGCCGGCGTGGTGCGATACGCGGCAGGCTGGGTATGCGGGGCGGCGGTCGGCGCCGATTCCTCGATGTTGACCGGGAACCCGGCGGGCGCAGCGGCGGGTGTCTGTGCAGTGGAAGACATGGCGATGGGCATCAACATGCCCAACAACCCGGTTGCCGCCGAACGGATCGGTCGGCGCCTGTTGTTCTGGTTCATCGTATGGGTGCCCGTGCGCGACTGCTGTGACCGATTCTAGCGCCGCTTTTCGTGATTGCACAAACGAATCGAAGATGAATGCGTATCGCGTTGAAAACGCGTGGGTTTTGCCAATCCCGAGCGGATCCGGCGCGCCGGGGGGAGGGCGGTCCAGCGCACCCCTGTTCAGGCAGTGGCGGCGGTCCGGATCCAGTGTGCGGCCCGCTCGGCGATCATCATGGTCGGTGCATTGGTATTGCCGCTGATCAGGCGCGGCATCACCGAGGCGTCCACCACCCGCAGCCGTTCGGTGCCGTGCACGCGCAGGGTGCCCGGATCGACCACCGCCTCGGCATGCTGCCCCATCGCGCAGGTCCCGACCGGGTGGTAGATGGTCTCGGCCTTGGCCCGGATGAAGGCTTCCAATGCTGCGTCGTCCAGCGCGTTGTGCGCGGGGAACACCGGCGCGCCGCGCCAGCGGTCAAACGCAGGCTGCTGCAGGATCCTGCGCGACAGCCGGGCGCATTCAAGCATCATCTTCAGATCGTGGCCGGCGGCGTCACCCAGGTAGTTGGCGTGGATGCGCGGCGGTGAGCGCGCATCGGCATCACGCAGGCGCAGCTGCCCGCGGCTGTGCGGGTGCAGCGGGCAGGCATGCAGCGTATAACCATCGCCCGGCAGCCGGTGGCGGCCGTGGTTGTCCAGCATCGCCGGGACGAAATGGAACTGGATGTCGGCGCGGGCCTCCGTAGCCAGCGACGAGCGGGCGAAGCCGCCGGCCTCGGCCAGGTTGCTGGTGCCGGCACCGCGGTGGCCGCGCAGGAAGTAGTCCACGGCGATGCGCAGTTCGCTGCTGCGGTCGTAGCTGACCCCCGGGCCGGTGTGCACGACGGTGCAGATGTCCAGGTGGTCCTGCAGGTTGCGGCCGACACCGGGCAGATCCACGCGCGGGGTGATGCCGTGGCAGCGCAGCGTGTCCGCCTCGCCGATGCCGGAGAGCATCAGCAGGTGCGGGGAGTGGATGGCGCCGGCGCTGAGGATCACCTCCGCGCCCGCGCGTGCGTGGAGGTGGTGCGCGCCACGCCGATAGTGCACGCCGGTCGCCGTCGTGCCCTGGAAACTCAGCGCGGTCGCCTGCGCCCCGGTGAGCACCGTCAGGTTGCGCCGGTGGCGTGCCGGGCGCAGATAGGCGTCCGCGCTCGAACACCGTGCACCGTCGCGCTGGGTGACCTGGTACAGCCCGACGCCGAGCTGCTGGTCACCGTTGAAGTCCGCATTGTGGGGATGGCCGGCCTGCTGTGCGGCGGCGATGAAAGCGGCCGACAGGGGATTGTGGTGGCGCAGGTCGGACACCGACAGCGGTCCTGCGGCGCCGTGCAGCGCGCTGGCACCGCGGCTGTTGCGCTCGCTGTGCAGGAACCAGGGCAGCACCTGGTCCCAGCCCCAGCCGATGGCGCCACCCGCTTCCCAGTCGTCGTAGTCGGCCGGTACGCCGCGCACGTAGCACATCGCATTGATCGAACTCGAGCCCCCCAGCACCTTGCCGCGCGGCCACCACAGGCGACGGCCCTCCAGTGCAGGCTCCGGCTCGGTCTCCAGGTTCCAGTTGATGCGGCGGTTGTTGACCAGCCGCGCCAACCCGGCCGGCATATGGATGAAGGGGTTGGTATCGCGCGGGCCCGCTTCCAGCAGCAGTACCCGGCAGGCCGGGTCTTCGCTGAGCCGGTGGGCCAGCACGCAGCCGGCAGAACCGGCTCCAATCACGATGTAGTCGTACATGCCGCTCCTTGCCGGGGTGCGCACCGAGCATAAGACAGGTTGGGGCAGGCAGGGGCTGCGGGGTGCGCCACGCAGCGTTGCGCCGATGGGCGTGACGGAGGCTGGCGATGTTGCGGTGCATCGTTTACCTTGCGCGCTTCGACGCCCGGAGTTCCCCACATGCTGCCGTTGCAACGCCCCCTGTCCGCGCAGAGCGGGCAATGACCGCGGCGACCGGGACCGGCACGGCAGCCGGTGGGATGCTGAGTGCGTGGCGGCGTTCGCCGCCGCTGATCTGGGCTTCGCTGTACTTCTTCTGCCTGCTCAGCGGCTACTACGTCCTGCGCCCGGTGCGCGAAGCGATGGCGGCCTCGTCGGATCTGCAGACCGTGTTTCCGCTGCCGCTGATCCAGTGGTTCGCCGGGCACGGGATCGCCCTGCAGGACTTCGTGCTGCAGTTCCTGTTCACCTGCGTGTTCTTCATCATGCTGGTGCTGCAGCCGCTGTACGGCGCGCTGGTGAGCCGCTATCCGCGCCGGGTGTTCCTGCCGGCGGTGTATGGGTTCTTCATTGTCACCCTGCTCGGCTTCTACGTGATGTTCGAGACCGGCGTGCCCGGGCGGGGGATGGCGTTCTTTTTCTGGATCACCGTCTTCAACCTGTTCGCGGTCGCCGTGTTCTGGAGCTTCATGGCCGACGTGTTCTCCAACGTGGAGGCGCGCGCGTATTACGGCTATCTCGGCGCGGCCGGGACGATCGGCGCATTCCTTGGGCCGATCATCACCTCGGCGCTGGTGCAGCGGGTCGGCATCGCCAATCTGATGCTGGTCTCGGCCGGCTTCCTGTTGATCTGCCTGGGCTGCATCTGGCGGCTGCGGCTGTGGGCGGTGGCACGCGAACAGGAGCGGCAGCTGGTTTCCGGTGAGACGCCGATGGGCGGCAGCGTGTTCGATGGCCTGAAGCTGATCGTGCGTGAGCCGATGCTGCGCTGGCTGGCGCTGATGGTGCTGTTCGGCGTGGGCGTAGGCACGATGCTCTACAACGAGCAGGCCTCGATCGTGCGCCGCCTGTACCCCGATGCAGCGGCAAGCACGGCGTTCTTTTCACGCGTGGACCTGGCGGTGAACACGCTGACCCTGATCATCCAGCTTGGCTTCACGCGCTGGTTGCTGTCGCGGTATGGGATCGCCCCGGCGCTGTTGATTCCCGGCGTGGCGATCATCATCGGGTTCTCGATCCTGGCGGCCTCCCCGTTGCCCTTGATGGTGGCGATGGTGCAGGTCATGACCCGCGCCAGCGAATTCTCGCTGGCCAAACCGGCGCGCGAGACGATCTACACCCGTGTGGACCGCCAGTGGCGCTACAAGGCCGGCGCGGCGATCGACACCGTGGTCTACCGCGGTGGCGATCTGACCTTCGCCTGGGTGCACAAGGGACTGTCCCTGTTCGGTTCGCACATTGTGTTCGTTGGTGGGCTGGTCGTGGCCGGGGCGATGACCGTCGCAGCATTGGGCCTACTGCGCGAGGAAAAGAAGCTGCCGGGCGAGCGTCCGGAGTAAGCTCTCTGCAGTCTTCCAGGAACCTGAGCCCATGTATTGGATCGCGCTGTCGTTGACCCTGTTGGTCGCCCTGCTGCACGTGTATTTCCTGGTCCTGGAAATGTTCCTGTGGACCAAGCCGCTGGGATTGAAGACCTTCCGCAATACGCCGGAAAAGGCGCAGGCCACGCGGGTCCTGGCGGCCAATCAAGGGCTGTACAACGGCTTCCTTGCCGCGGGCCTGTTCTGGGGGCTGTTCGATCACCTGCCGATGCTGGTCAACTTCATGCTGGGCTGCGTGATCGTGGCCGGCTGCTATGGCGCGTACAGCGTCAACAAGCGGATCTTCTTCATCCAGGCTGTGCCGGCAATGCTGGCCGTGGCCGCGTGGTGGATGGTGCCGGCCTGACAGGTGCCAGCCACGCATGGCGTGGCGCTACCCTGCGACAGACGGATCGGATGCAGAGCCACCCCATGGGTGGCTGCGCGGCACCGATCAACGCTTGACCGGCGACACCCACATGGCGATCCGTGCCTCGAACACGGCCGTGCCGGCGTCATCGCGCACCTGCACCTTCACCGGCAGCGCGTAACCCGCCTCGGCCGCCACGATCGGCTGCTCCGGCGTGGCCACGGCATACTGGGTGCCCGTCGCCTTGGCCAGGTACTGCACCTCCATGCCCTTCGGGATCCAGCGCATGCCCTTGGGCAGCGACGCATCCACCATCAGCCCGGCGGTGAGCTCAGCCAGGTTGCACAGCGCGATCGCGTGCACCGTGCCGATGTGGTTGGTGACCTTGCGCCGGTGCGCGATGCGGCCTTCGCAGCGGCCCGGTTCGAGCAGCGTGATGCGCGGGGCGATGCTGGCGAAGTAGGGCGCCTTGACGCACACCGCGCGCGAGAACAGCCAGTTGCCGGCAGGCCAACGCTGCATGCGGCGGTAAAGCGTGAGCAGTGGAGCGGACATCGGGGGGCTCCCTAAAGAAACGGCGGACCGAAGTCCGCCGTTGTGGTTTACCTGGTGGCCGGAATCACGCGGCCTGCGACTGCGCGTCCTTCTGCTGGCGCTTGTAGTAGCCCGCCGAGCGCAGTTCTTCCGGATCGAAGTCGTCCACGGTGATCGTTTCCAGGGTGAGCGTGCGCAGCTCTTCGAGCAGGGTGCGTTCGTCCTGGGTGATCACACCTTCGGCCACGGCTTCGTCCAGCTGGGTAACGAAGTCCAGCGCCTCGATGCCCTTGGTCTTGAGCGCCTTGATGAACTTGCGCTCCACCGGCTCGGCCATGATCGCCTTGGACAGGTAGCTGTTGATGCGGCCACCCGGGTTGTTCTCGCACGGGGTCAGGAACACGCCACTGGCCAGACGGTCGCGGGCCTCGTTGGGCGCCATCAGCAGCGCGGCCACGCGGTGGCCGAGGCGGTCACCCGGGGCTTCGGCACGGCGGCCGAACGGGAAGATCAGCGCCCACATCAGCCAGCCGATCGGGCGCACCGGGAAGTTGCGCAGGGCGGCCGACAGCGATTCTTCGATCTTGTGCACGCTGTCATGGAAGGCCCAGGCCAGCAGCGGCTGGTCGGCGGCCGGGGCGCCTTCGTCGTGGTAACGCTTGAGCATGGCGCTGGTCATGTAGATGTGGCTCAGCACATCGCCCAGGCGGCCGGACAGCGATTCCTTGAACTTCAGCTTGCCGCCCAGCGTCATCATCGAGATGTCGGCCATCAGCGCCAGGTTGGCCGAGTAACGGTCCAGCTTGCGGAAGTAGCGGCGGGTGTAGGCATCGCCCGGGGCGGCACCGAAACGGGCACCGGTCAGGCCGAACCAGAACGAACGCACGGCGTTGGAGATGCCGTAGCGGATGTGGCCGAACAGGCTGCGATCGAATTCCTGCAGGCCGGCGCGGGTGTCCGGATCCTGCGCGGCCTTCATTTCCTTGAGCACCCACGGGTGGCACAGGATCGCACCCTGGCCGAAGATCAGCAGGCTGCGGGTCATGATGTTGGCGCCTTCCACCGTGATCGCGATCGGCGCGGCCTGCCAGCTGCGGCCGGCGAAGTTGCGCGGCCCCAGGATGATGCCCTTGCCGCCGATCACATCCATCACGTCCGAGATCACTTCACGGCTCATGGTGGTGCAGTGGTACTTGGCGATGGCCGACGGCACCGACGGCACGTCGCCGCGGTCCACCGCCGCCGCCGTGGCCTGGCACAGCGCGCTGATCGCGTAAGCCTTGCCACCGATGCGGGCGAGCGCTTCTTCCACGCCCTCGAAGCGGCCGACCGACAGGCCGAACTGCTTGCGGATGCGGGCATAGGCACCGGTCACCACCGCACCGGCCTTGGCACCGCCGCTGGCGGTGGAGGGCAGGGTGATGGAGCGGCCGACGGCCAGGCACTCGTTGAGCATGTTCCAGCCCTTGCCGGCCTTCTCGGCGCCGCCGATCAGCTGGGTCAGCGGGATGAAGACATCCTTGCCGCGGATCGGGCCGTTCTGGAAGGTCGAGTTGAGCGGGAAGTGGCGACGGCCGATTTCCACGCCGGCGGTATCACGCGGCAGCAGCGCCAGGGTGATGCCGATGTCGCGGGTGCTGCCGATCAGGCCATCCGGGTCGTACATGCGGAAGGCCAGGCCGATCAGCGTGGCCACCGGGGCCAGGGTGATGTAGCGCTTGTCGAAGGTGAGCTTGACGCCGAGCACCTGCTCGCCGTTCCACTCGCCCTTGCACACGATGCCGTAATCAGGAATCGAGGTGGCGTCCGAGCCGGCGAACGGACCGGTCAGGCCGAAGCAGGGCACTTCACGGCCATCGGCCAGGCGCGGCAGGTACTGGTCCTTCTGTTCCTGGGTGCCGTAATGGTTGAGCAGTTCACCCGGGCCCAGCGAGTTGGGCACGCCGACGGTGGAGCTGACCACGCTCGACACCGAGGCCAGCTTCTGGATCACCTTGTGGTGGGCCAGCGCGCTGAAGCCCAGGCCGCCGTATTCCTTCGGAATGATCATGCCGAAGAACTTGTTCTTCTTGATGAAGCTCCACAGCTCCGGCGGCAGGTCGGCGTAGACGTGGGTGATTTCCCAGTCGTTGACCATCTTGCACAGCTCTTCGACCGGGCCGTCCAGGAACGCCTGTTCCTCAGCGGTGAGCTGCGGCTTGGGGTAGTTGAGCAGGATGTTCCAGTCCGGGTCACCGGTGAACAGCTCGCCTTCGAAACCGACCGAGCCGGTTTCCAGCGCGATGCGCTCGGTCTGCGACAGCGGCGGCAGTACCTTGCGGAACACCTTCATCATCGGCGCGGTCAGCAGCGGCTTGCGGATGAAGGGCAGCAGCAGCGGCACGGCGATCACGGCGACGATGGCCGCGGCCACGATCGTGGCGGTCTGGTTGACGTACGGGATGAACCAGCAGGCGGCCAGCAGCACGAGGCTGATGATCGTCCAGGTGATCAGGCGCATCCGGTGGTAGGCGACGAACGCACCTGCCAACAGGACGACGAGGAAGGGAACGACAATGCTCATGAGCGTGCTCCGGTGACGTGCTCGGTAATGGCGGACGATGCGACGGCGGAGGCCGAGGGCAACACGTCCAGATAGTCCAACACAGTAGCGGTAAAGGCGTTGTTGTCATCACCGGCGACCATATGCGTGGCCTCCGGCAGCTGCACGTGGCGTGCATGTGGCACCAACGCGAGGAACTCGGCCACCGTCTGCGGGGTGACCAGGGTGCTGCGGCCACCGCTGACCAGCAGCAATGGGCATTTCACCTGGCGCGCCGCGTCGGCGAGCGCGTCCTGGTGGTGTTCACTGTCACGCGCCAGTTCGGCGACCAGGCGCGGGTCCCAATGCCAGCGCCAGCGGCCGTGACCGTCCTCGCGCAGCAACGCGCGCAGGGAATCGTCCGACTTGCGCGGGCGGTGCGGCAGGTAGGCGGAGATCACATCGGCCGCCTGCGCCAGCGAGGCAAAGCCGTCGGGGTGTGCGGTCATGAACATCAGGATCTTTTCGACCCCGGCGGTGTCCCAGCGCGGGGTGATGTCCACCAGCACCATCGCCGAGAACAGGCCCGGCCAGCGCGACTCGGCCAGCAAACCGAACAGGCCGCCCATCGAGGCGGCGATCAGGATCGGCGGCTGCGCCTGCTCGCCGGCCAGCACGATCAGATCATCGGCGAACTGTTCGCCGTGGTAAGGGCGTTCGGCCGGATTCCAGTCTGAATCGCCATGGCCGCGTGCGTCGTAGGACAGGGTCTGGTAACCGGCGTCGACCAGCGCGGCCGCGGTGGCATTCCAGGCATGCCGGGTCTGGCCGAAGCCGTGGGCGAACAGCACGGTGCCGCGACGCCCCGGGCCCGACCGGGTGGCGGCCAGCACGGCGTCGTGCGCGCCGGTCAGTCGCTCATCGTCAAAACGGGGCAGAGTAGAAGAAGGAGTGACCATACTCGCTAGTATGGACCTGCCCTGTGCGATGTCAATACTTGGGAGTATGGTGGGGACATCCCTTGTGCGGCGAGGCTCCAGGCGCCCCTGTGTGCATTCACGTACTGCAACCAACCCCGGCGTATGGTTAAATCCACCTATGAATGAACCCGAAGCTTCCGCCGGCGAGCCACGTGCCGGCCGCAACAGCCGCCTCAGTGCCGAAGACTGGGCCCAGGCCGCACTGGATCTGATTGCCGAACAAGGCGTGGGCGCGGTTGCGGTCGAACCGCTGGCGCGGCGCCTGGGTGTCACCAAAGGCAGCTTCTATTGGCACTTCCCCTCGCGCGATGCGTTGCTGCAGGCCGCGTTGGAGCGCTGGGAGCTGTTCGAGCAGGAGCAGGTGTTCGGCAGCCTGGCCGATGTGACCGACCCGCGCGTACGCCTGCGCCAGCTGTTCCAGGTGGTGGCGCATGAAGTGCAGCCGCACATCATCTACAGCGAACTGCTCAAGGCGCTGGATCACCCGATGGTGCGCCCGGTCATCGACCGTGTCTCGCATCGCCGCCTGGAGTACCTGGTCGCCTCGTTCCGCCAGGCCGGCCTCAGCCGCACGGATGCGCAGCACCGTGCACGCCTGGCCTATGCCGCCTATGTCGGCTTCCTGCAGCTGTCGCTGCAGTTGCAGCAGCCCAAACAGGCCCGCGAAGATTTCGAGGCCTATGTCGAGCACGTGATCGAGACGCTGATCCCGCTGGGGTGATCTGATCGCTGCAGGCAAGCAGAAGGCCGCGGAAACGCGGCCTTTTTTGTATGCGGCCGTTGGACGGGGCCGCGCGTCGCCACAAAAAACAACGGCCCCTTTCGGGGCCGTTGCATCAGACGTTGTTGATCAGTGGATCGATCAGAACTTCTGCGAGTACTTCATGTACAGGAAGCGACCGATGTCGTAGCCGCCGTAGTACGAGAAGTTCGAGCTCGGCTGCGAGGTCATCATCGGGCCGACCTTGTTGAACACGTTGTTGGCGCCCACGGCGACGGTGGCATTCCACGGGGTGGCATAGGACACCTGCACGTCGTGGAAGGTCACTGCGCCCAGCTCGGTCTGCGGCGAGATCACGCCCAGGGTATCCGGTGCGCTGTAGGTGGGCAGGGTGCAACGCGTGGCGAAGCGGCAGCTTTCCTTGGTGCCGGAGAAGTAACGCACGTTCCAGTTGACCGACAGGTCGTTCATGCTCCAGCCCAGGCCCAGGTTCGAGCGCACGCGGAAGAATGCACCGAAGCCATTGTTCTGCGACGGCACGGCGTCCACATCGTCCGTGGACTTCTCTTCGTACTTGCCCACGTACGTGGTCGACGACTTGGCCGAGAAGCGGCCGAAATCGGTGTCACGGCTGTAGCTGATGTCGAAGTCGAAGCCTTCGGTTTCGGTGTAACCGGCGTTGCGGTTGCCGTAGTTCAGGGTGCCCACGATGTTGCCGTTGTTCGGGTCACGGCTGAACATCGAGCAGCGCGATTCGATCAGGCGGACATAGCAGTCTTCCATGATCAGGTTCGGGCTGTCGCTGACGATCGTGTTGTCGATGCGGATGCTCCACCAATCCACACCCACGCTCAGGCCGGTGACGTAGCTCGGGCTGTACACGAAGCCGACCGTCTTGGACTCGGAGGTTTCCGGGGTCAGGTTCGGGTTCGAGCCGGAGTTGAACGGCACCGGGCTCTGTGCGGCACGGCCGGTCGTCGGGACGAAGCCCTGCGACAGCTGGCGGTAGCCCTGGCCGACATCCTGGACGCAGCGTGCGCTGCCGCGGACGTCGCCGTAGACGCTGTCGCACGGATCGACGAAGTTGGTCGGGAAGGTCTGCGAGGTGCCGCCGTATAGATCACCGATGGTCGGGGCGCGGAAGCCCTCGGCATAGGTGGCACGGACCAGCAGGTCGTCGATCGGACGCCACTTCAGGCCGAACTTGTTGTTGGTGGTGTCACCGAAGCTGGTGAAATCCGAGTAACGGGTGGCCACGTCCAGGGTCAGTTCCTTGGCGAACGCCAGATCCGCCAGGATCGGGATGTTCAATTCCAGGTAGAACTCATCCAGGGCGTAGGAACCCTTGGTCGGACCGGACGCCAGGTTGGTCGAGTCACCCGACTGGGCGATCGCATCCGGGTTGAACGCACCGCTTTCCTTGCGGTATTCATAGCCGACCGCGAAGCCCAGGTCGCCCGCCGGCAGCGGCACGATGGTGCCCGACAGGTTGGCGAAGTAGTTGTGGGTGGTGGTCTTGCCGGTGGCGTGTTCTTCGCGGAACAGGTAGTTCTGCACGTTCGGATCGCCCAACGAGTACTGGTCGCTGCCTGCGCCGTAGCCGGCATACGGGTTCCACGGCACGCAGCCGGCGATCTCGTTGCCCGGGGTGCCGCAGACGACCTGGCCGGAGGAGTTGAGGAACGACGGACCCACAGCCGCGGCGACGGCCGGGATGTAGAAGTTGCCGTTGTTGATCAGCAGGCTGTCGTTTTCGTTGTACAGCGCGCCGACATCCCAGTTGAAGAAGCGGTCACCGATTTCGAACGAACCTTCCAGTGCCGCGGCGAAACGCCAGGTGGTCAGGGTCGAATCGGTGGTACGCGGGACTTCCCAGCCACGGCGACGGAAGTCGACGTCGTTGGTCTGCGAGTACAGCGGGTTGCCATCAGCATCGACGAAGCTGGCGACGTCGGCCTGGTACAGGTCACGATTGCCGTTCGGGTTGAAGTAGCTGCCATTGCTGACCAGGGTGCGGCTGCCATCCGGATTGGTCTGATAGACCGCGCCGGCCATCGGCACGCCGAAGGCGGACGACTGCAGCGGGTAACCGGCGATCTGACGCTGCGACTGGCGCTTGGTGTAGGACAGGTCCGTGGTGAAGCGGACGTTGTCGGTGATGTCGTAGTTGCCGCTGACGAACAGCGAACGACGCTCCAGCGGGGTCAGCAGGTGCATCTGATCGGACGAACGGCTCTGATCCGCAGCGGTCTGCGGGTGGAAGTCGTTGGCACCGATGGCATCGCTGCCCTGATTGGCGACCGACCAGCCGGCGCTGCGGCGGACCGGGTTGCCCTGGGCGTTGAGCACCAGCGCGCCCGCAGCATTGCGGTTGAACTGGTTGGCAAAGCGGTTGTAGTTACCGTACTGGCCGACCGGGGTCAGCGAGGAGGCCGGATCCCAATCCGGGTAGGTGTCGGCCGTGAACGGACGATCCTTGGCCCACACGCCTTCTTCCTTGTGGTACTCGGCGCCGACGGTCAGCGAGCCGCGGTCACCGGAGAAGCCCATGACGAAGTCGTAGGTTTCCTTCTCGCCATCGCCCTGGCTGTACTGGCCCTTGTAGACGTTCGCTTCCAGGCCGTCGAAGTTCTTGCGGGTGATGATGTTGATCACACCGGCCATCGCGTCCGAACCGTAGATCGACGAGGCGCCGTCCTTCAGCACGTCGATGCGCTCGACCATCGAGGTCGGGATGATGGAGATGTCCTGGTAGCCGTCCGGGCTGATGCCCAGGCGCTTGCCATTGACCAGCACCAGCGTGCGCTGTGCGCCCAGGTTGCGCAGGTCGATGTACTGACCACCGGCTTCCTGGTTGGAGGTCAGCGGCGAGGCGCGGCTGAAGTTCGGGCTACCGGCGGCCGAAATGTTCTGCAGGATGTCGCCGACCGAGCTGAAGCCCTGGTTCTGGATATCTGCACGCGAGATGGTCAGCACCGGCTGCGCGGTCTCGACGTCAACCTGGCGGATGCGCGAACCGGTGACCGAGATGCGGTCCAGATTGGTGGTGCCAGTGGCTTCCTGGGCGACGGCGCTGCCGGTGCCGGCAGCGCTGGCGATCAGCGCGAGGACGACGGCGTCACGCAGTTTGTTGCTGTTGCGATTCATTGGGCTCTCTCTCCAAGTTGACTTGGGTGCAACGTGTTGGGATGGGCTTCAGCGCGGGGACGAAAGGCGTTCCCAATCCGTGAAGCTGACTCGATAGTAACCACGTGCAACTAAAAATTAAAGAGCCGTTAATGTTCCATGTGATTTAGGTGAAATTCGGCAAAGCCTTTGCAGCATAAGGCTCTAAGCGATGTCTGCCGCCCAAAACGTCTCATTTGTTAAGAATTTTGTTAAAAAAATTTCACCCTGAATGGGCCGTGTGCGCCCTTGACAGGCAGCCCAAACGAAAAAGGGCGCCTCGTGGAGGCGCCCTTTGGATGACGTGTATTGACGGGTCGTCGCAAAGACAGGTCAGAGATCCTGCTCGTACCGCACGTAGGGGACGGTGCCCTCGTCCGTGCTCTCGTTGCGGGGGGCGAACGGGTTCTTGCCGCGGGTGACCACGTTCTCGGCGCCCACGGTGAGCTGCCCGCTCCACGGCGTGCGCCAGGTCAGGCCGACCCCCAGGCCTTCCCACTTGCCGGGCTGGCCCGGAACATCGACCACGCGGCCGATGATGTTGCCGCTGAAGTTGCCATAGCCGGCACCGATGGTGAGGCTCTTGCTGTCCCAGCGGTCCACGATCGCCGGCGAGGCGTCCGCGATGGGGACCAGACGCGCCTTGGCATAGGTGCCGCCGATCGAGACGAAGCCCTCGCGGCCGATGTTCTTCTGCCCGAAGACGGTCAGGTCGTTCTGTTCGGCGCGCAGTGAAGGCGATTTGTTCGGGCCAGCCAGCCACGCGGGCAGGGTGTCGCGGCCGCTGCCGGCGGTGATGCCCACGCGGCCGCCAGGCCGGTTGAACGCGGCGGTGCCACTGACGCGGCGGCTGAGCGTGTTGTCTTCCTCATCGCCCAGTGTCGCCAGCATGCAATGGCTGGCCAATCCGCTGATGCTCGTCCCGCGACTGCTGTTGCACAGCAGACCCAGCGAGTCACCCGAGGACAGGCCGAAGGCCGCGTCCAGGGAGCTGCGGCCGAAATGCCAGCGCGCACCGACCGCCTGCTCGCCGGTGGGTTCCAGATACAGCAACGCCTCCACCTTGCCGCTGCCCTTGTTCCAGACCGGCAACACGGTGCCGTCCTGCTTGCCCTTGGCCTGCGCATGCGCGCCCGAGATCGCGCCTAGGGCGATCATCAGGGCCAGCGGTAGACGCAGAAGGGAATGCATGGGAACTCTCAGACAAGCGCGGTGAACACAAGTTCCCGCCGAAGCGGGACATTGATCCTAGGGCGTTTATGATTTCTTAACAAGTCTTGGTTCTCCCCAGAACAAAACGCTTGCCAAGTTTACTGAAGCCGTTCAGGTGCCGGCGAGGATACATCCATCTCGCGGAACAGTATGTCGAATTCCGTCAACGGAAAGTGATACTCCTGCCCGCAGAATTCGCACCGCACTTCCACCGCGCCGGTTGGCTCGGCGGCAGCACGGGCCTCTTCCTCGCCAATCGACTGCAACATGCCTGCCACCCGCTCGCGCGAGCACGAACAGGCGAAGCGCAGGGCCTTGTCGCCGAGCAGTTCCGGCGTCTCTTCATGGAACAGACGGTGCAGCAGATCGTGGCCCGGTACCTCCAGCAGTTCCTGCTTGCCCAAGGTCTCGAACAGCGCGCTGGCACGCGACCAGCCGTCCTGGTCGCCTTCATCGCCCGGCAGCTTCTGCAGCAGCAGGCCTGCGGCGCGGGTGCCGTCGGCGGCCAGCAGCAGCCGGGTGGGCAGCTGTTCGGACTGGCGGAAATAATCCTCGAAGGCTTCGTCCAGACCGGCTGCGGTCAGGCCGACCAGGCTCTGGTAGCGCTGCGGTTCGCGCGGGTCCAGGCCGGGGTTTTCGATGGTGATCGCCAGCAGCGCGTCCTCGCCCAGCGCGGTCAGGTCGCGCGGGGCGTCCCCGCCGCCGTCGGCCAGCTGGACGATGCCGCGCAGCGTGCCGACCGCGGTGCACTCGGCGAACAGGGTACGCATCGCGGTGTTGCTGCGCAGCTGGATCGACAGGCGGCCATCGACCTTGGTGTGGCCGGTGAACAGCGCCGAGGCCACGCTGGCCTCGCCGAGCAGTTCAGCGGCGCCCGGCGGATAGACCGCGTGGGACAGGATCTCCCGCCAGGTGTCATCGAGGTGCACGTGCACGCCGCGGACGCCGGCATCGGGGAGCAGGAAACGGACAAGGGAGTCGGATTGGGCGGTCATCGGTTCGGTGGCTGCGCGAAAGGAGTGCCGGTTGCCGGATAATGCGCCGACAACCGTGCAAGTAAAGGATGCACCAGTAATGGGGGCAGAGCGCAGCAACCTCAAGGTCGAGCCGGACCTGGAACCGTCACGTCCGCGCCGCTGGCACTGGAAGCGCCTGCTGTGGCTGCCGGTACTGTTTGTCGGCTTCAGTGTGCTGCAGGTGCTGGCCCTGCGTTTCATCGACCCGCCGGTGTCCAGCGTGATGCTGTGGCGCTATGGCGAAGCGTTGGGGGAGGGCGACTGGAGCTACCGGCTGCACTACCAGTGGCGCGACCTGGACCAGATGGCGCCGAGCCTGCCGATTTCGCTGGTGGCCGCCGAGGACCAGCGCTTCCCGGAGCACAACGGCTTCGACCTGCAGGCCATCGAGAAGGCGCGTGACCACAACGCACGCGGCGGCCGCCTGCGCGGGGCCAGCACGATCAGCCAGCAGGTCGCCAAGAACCTGTTCCTGTGGCAGGGCCGCAGCTGGATCCGCAAGGGCCTGGAGGTCTGGTACACCGTGTTGATCGAAGCGCTGTGGCCGAAGTCGCGGATCCTGGAGATGTACGCCAACATCGCCGAGTTCGGCGACGGCATCTATGGCGCGCAGGCCGCGTCCCGGCAGTACTGGAACAAGGACGCGTCGCGGCTGAGCCCGGCCGAAAGCGCGCGGCTGGCAGCGGTGCTGCCATCACCGCGACGTTACAACGCGGCCCAGCCCGGACCCTACGTCCAGCGCCGCGCGACATGGATCCAGCGGCAGGCGCGGCAGTTGGGCGGGAGTGGTTACCTCAGCGAGGATTGAGCGTTCATGAACGTGATTGGCTGACGCTACAATCGCCGCATGAACAGCCCACGCCTGACCGTCGTCGTCGCCGCCCACAATGAAGCGCTTGCCTTGCCGATGCTGCACCCACGGCTGCGTGCGGTGCTCGATGGACTGGAAGGTATCGACGGCCGCGTGCTGTATGTGGACGACGGCAGTACCGATACGACATGGGACGTCATGCAGGGATTGGCCGCTGCCGACGGCTGCGTCGGCGTGCTGCGGCTCTCGCGGAATTTCGGCAAGGAAGCGGCGCTCACCGCCGGGCTGGATTTCGTCGACGACGGTGCGGTGATGATCCTCGATGCCGATGGCCAGGATCCGCCGGAACTGATTCCCGAGTTCGTCGCGCTGTGGCAACAGGGCTATGACAACGTGTACGGCACGCGCCTGGTGCGCGATGGCGAAAGCTGGCTCAAACGGTCTACAGCCAAGGCGTTCTACCGGGTGATCGGGCGGCTGTCCAAGACACCGATTCCGGCCGATACCGGCGACTTCCGCCTGTTGTCGCCGCGCGCGCTGCAGGCGCTGGGTCAGCTGCGTGAGCGCCACCGCTTCATGAAGGGGCTGTTCGGCTGGGTGGGCTTCCGGCGCAAGGCCCTGCCTTACCACCGCCATGCGCGGCTGGTCGGGGAGAGCAAATTCGGGTTCTGGCGGCTGTGGAACTTCGCGTTGGAAGGGATCACCGGCTTTTCGACCGCGCCGCTGCGGGTGACCACCTATCTGGGCCTGGCAGCGGCGAGTTTCGCGTTCCTGTTCGCGCTGGTCGTGGTGCTGAAGGCCGCGCTGTACGGCGACCGTGTCGCTGGGTGGCCAACGATGATGGCGGTGATCCTGTTCCTTGGCGGGATACAGCTGATCGCGCTGGGCCTGATCGGTGAATACCTGGGCCGGCTGTACGAAGAATCCAAACAGCGCCCGCTGTACCTGATTGACACCTGGCAGGCCCCGTTCGTGGCAGACTCGGCCCTGCATCCCATCGGTGGAGAGCAGCGAGATGACCACGGTACGACAGCTGTTGGAAGGCAAGTCCCCTGAGGTATTCGCAGTCGCCCCGACGTCGGCGGTGATCGACGCCATCCGGTTGATGGCTGAAAAGGGCATCGGCGCGGTTCTGGTGATGGAAGGCCGGCACCTGGTCGGCATTCTGTCCGAGCGCGATTACGCGCGGAAGATCGTGCTGCACGAACGCTCCTCACGCACAACCGAAGTCCGCGAGATCATGACCCCCAAGGTGGTGACCGTCGCGCCAGGCGAGCAGGTCGAGCACTGCCTGCAACTGGTGACCGATTACCGCATCCGCCACCTTCCGGTGGTCGATGGCAACGGGGTCCTCGGCGTGATCTCGATCGGCGACCTGGTCAAGTCGGTGATCGACGAACAGGCACAGAAACTCGATCAGCTCCAGCAGTACATCGTCGCCGGTTGAGCGTGGATCCTTGCTGTCCGGCATGCCGGCCGTGAGTCGGCATCCGGCCAGAATGGGCCGGAATCACTTGGCGTAGCGGCCACCGCAGTTGCTGTCCTCGCCCGGCCCGGTTTCGATCGTCGCCAGCAGCGCGGCGGGCGGGGCAATGCTGCCCAGCGCCAGGGCGATCGCCCCGCGGATGCCCAGCGCCTTGAAGTCCGGCCGGAACGAGGGATCCTTGAAGGTTCCGCCGATGCGCAGCGGCGAGCGCAGCGCCAGGATGCTCATGTCCTTCGGGCGCGGTCGCAGCAGCAGATCCAGCTGTTCCTGTTTCAGATCCACCTTGCCCTCGCCAAGGATCAGGGTGTCGGTGGTATCGAAGGCGAGCGAACGCGACTGCATCACGCCGTTGGTCACCCCGAAGTCGCCCCACGCGCAACGCAGTGGAATCTGCTTGTCACCGGTGAACAGGAACTTCACCGATTCGGCGACATCCAGCCCGGCCAGTTCCATGATCAGATTGCCGACATGGCCGCGGCCGATGCCGACCGCCACGGTGCCATCGGAACTGCCAAGCATGGCCGCGACGGAGTTGCCCTGGCCGGTCAGGTTGACGTCGCCGCTGATACCGCCGGAGGCCTGCTCGGCCAGCTTCGCATCGGGGAACAGCTTGCCCAGCTGCACCTTGCGGATGGTGGCCTGCAACTGCGTGGAAATGGCCTGCTTGCGGGCATCCATCCGGATCGTGCTGCGGATATCGCCGCCGGCCACACCAAAGTTGAGCGGTTCCAGGCGCAGCAGCCCGTCGTTGAGCTTGAGGTGCGCATCCATGTCATCCAGCGGCAGGGCCGACGAGTTGATCCGTTGCGCTTTCCAGCGCACATCGGCATCCATCGCGCGCAGCTTGGACAGGTTGTAGGGTGTATCCGGCAGTACCTTGGCACGGGCCGCCAGCGCGGCTGCCTTCGCCTTCTGCTCGGCATTGGCCGATTCCCCCGCGCCGGTCTTCGGCGGCGCCCCGATGAAGCCGGCCAGGTCGTCGAAGTCCAATCGCTTGGACACCAGATCCGCCTTCAGGAATGGCCGGTCACCGCTCACATCGATCTGCGCGGTCCCGCCCAGATCGCTGTCACCGGCCGTGCCCGTGAAATTCTCATAGCGCCAGATCGCGTTGTCGCGCTTGAGCTGTCCCTTGAGCTTGTACGGCGGCGTGGAGGGCATGGCGACCCCGATCAGCGGGTACAGATCCTCCATATCCTGGCCACTCAGCATCAACTCCAGATTGAACACCCGCAACTGGAAAGGATTGGTCAACGTCCCACTGGCGATCGCATGCGTATTCCCGGCGCGCCCATCCAGATGGATGCGGAACGGATGGCCGGTATTGGTCAGCTCGAGCGGCGACTCGGTATTGCCCTCCAGCGAGAACGGATTGCCCTGCCAGCGCCCTTTGCCCTTCACCAGCAGCGGCGGACCACTGTCCTTGTCGCGTGGCTTGCCACTGTCGAGCGACACCAGCACATCGGTCCGGCCCGCCGCATCCCGGAACTGCAGCCGCCCATCATCGACCAACAACCGCTGCAACACCGGCGGATCACCGTCGCTCGGCCCCAGGAAATCCCAATTGCCCGGCTGATTCTTCTCCGGCGCGGTTTCCAGCAACAGATCCGGCCGCGTCAAGCGGATCTCCGGAATCCGCACCTGCCCACGCAGCAGCGGCCACACCCGCAGATCGATCTCCACCCGATCCGCCGTCGCCATCTGCGGCTGCTTGGCCCACGTCGCATTGGCAAACGTCAGCCCATCACCGCGCACCGTCGTCACCCGACCCAGATCGACATCCAGATCGCCCGTGATATGGAACTCACGCCCGGTCTTGGCCTGCACCGCCCGCTCCACCGGTCCCTTGAACCAGTTCCAATCCCACAATGCGATCAGGATCAACAGCGCAGCGAACAGAAACACCAGGATCGCCAACCACCGCTGCCCCCGCTTGCCAGGACGACGCCAGCGCCAGCGGGAACGGGAAGGGGCATCGGACGGAACAGGGGAGGGCACAGTATTCACATCCCCATGGTTGCCCTTGCATCGTGCAGGCAGCGCGAAGCATTGGTAAGGGTACTGTCAGGGTGAGGCGTGTCGACCGTCGCCATGCACTGCGGGACCAGGCACTTGATCCAGCTCAGACCTTGATCTTCCCAGGCCACCAGCCAACGGTGAGCGGGGCGGTGCGGGTGGGTTGGCGGGACCATGAGCGCCATGGATGGCGCGACATGAGCCTCCAGGGACGGATTCACGGCGTGTCCCGCCGACCCACCCGTGCCGATCCCGCCTGGCGCATTCCCGACGCCCGAGTCGCTCATGGTCTTGCTCTTGCTCTTGCTCTTGCCGTTGCTGTTGCTAGTCCTAGTGCTAGTGCTCTCGCTGGTCCGGGTGCCGTCGCACTTGCCTGGCAGAAAACAGCACTCAGAGAATCTGCGCCGTCACCGCAACAAAGTGGCACACACTCCCACCGATCACGAACAGATGCCAGATCGCATGCGAATACGGCACCGACTCCCGGTGATAGAACACCGTCCCCAACGTATAGAACACCCCGCCGGCCAACAGCCACCCCAGCGTCCACGCATCCAGCGAATGCCACATCGGCTTGATCGCCACCATCACCATCCAGCCCATCGCGATATAGATGATCGTCGACAGCAGCTTGAACCGGCCCGTGTAGAACAACTTGAACACCACCCCGAACAGCGCCAGCGCCCAGATTGCCGTGAACATCCCCCAGCCCCACGGACCCCCGCGCAGACCGATCAGCGTGAACGGCGTGTACGTACCGGCGATCAACAGGTAGATCGCACAGTGATCGAACACCTTCAGCCGGCCCTTGGCGACCGGATGCTGGATCGCGTGATAGAGCGTGGACGCCGTATACAACAGCAACAGCGCCACCCCGAATACGATCGCACTGGCCAGCTGCCAGCCGTCGCCATAGATGGCGGCCAGGGTGATCAGTACCGCACTGCCGGCCAGTGCAGCGACGGCGCCAAGCCCGTGGGTCAGGGCGCTGGCGATTTCTTCTCGAACGGAAACGACAGAGGTCATGGCGATGATCGGAGTGCGGGGAGGGGGAGCCCGCTCCCCCCTATCATCGCCGCGATGGCGCGCGCATGCACGCGCGCCTGTTCAGCCGGTAGACCGGTGGAGCGATCAGCTGACCGAGATGCTGTGCGCTGCTTCGCGGGTGGCCGCGAAGCGAACATCCGGTGCGCGCTCCTGCGCCAGCTGCAGGTTGACCCGCGTCGGTGCCAGATAGACCAGCTGGCCGGCGGCATCGATGCTCAGGTTGCCGGCGTTCTTCTCGCGGAACTCCTCCAGCTTCTTCTCGTTGCTGCAGGTGACCCAGCGCGCCGTGGTCACGCTGACCGGCTCGAAGGTGGCTTCCACGCCGTACTCGTCCTTCAGGCGATACGCCGCCACATCGAACTGCAGCACACCCACCGCGCCCAGGATCAGGTCGTTGCTCATCAGCGGGCGGAAGAACTGCGTCGCGCCCTCTTCGGAGAGCTGCGCCAATCCCTTCTGCAACTGCTTGAGCTTGAGCGGATCGCGCAGGCGTGCGCGGCGGAACAGTTCCGGCGCGAAGTTCGGGATGCCGGTGAAGCTGACCGCTTCGCCCTCGGTGAAGGTGTCACCGATGGAGATCGTGCCGTGGTTGTGGATGCCGATCACATCGCCCGGCCATGCCTCGGCGGCGATCTCGCGGTCGCTGGCCATGAAGGTCAGCGCATTGGCCAGCTTCATTTCCTTGCCGGTGCGCACATGGAAGGTCTTCATGCCGGCCACGAAACGGCCCGAGCACACCCGCATGAAGGCCACGCGGTCGCGGTGCTGCGGGTCCATGTTGGCCTGGATCTTGAACACGAAGCCGGTCAGCTTGTTTTCCTGCGGCGCGATGATGCGGCCAGTGGTCGCGCGCGGCTGCGGTGACGGTGCATGCTCGACGAAGAAATCCAGCAGCGGCTGCACGCCGAAGTTGTTCACACCCGAGCCGAAGAACACCGGCGTCTGCTTGCCGGCCAGGTAGGCCTCCACGTCGAACGGATGGCTGGCGCCCTGCACCAGTTCCAGCTCGTCACGCAGGTCGGCCAGCATGCGCTCACCGATCTTCTCGGCCAGCCCCGGCGAATCGATCGACGGGAAGATCGTCGAATCCTGGCGGGTGAAGTTGCGGCCCTGCTCGTACAGGTGCACCTCACCGCTGATCAGGTGGACCACGCCCTTCAGGCGCTGGCCCATGCCGATCGGCCAGGTGACCGGCGCGCACTGGATGCCGAGCACGCTTTCCACTTCATCCAGAAGATCGATGGGCTCCTTGCCCTCGCGATCGAGCTTGTTGATGAAGGTCATGATCGGGGTGTCGCGCAGGCGGCAGACTTCCATCAGCTTGATGGTGCGCTCTTCCACGCCCTTGGCCACGTCGATCACCATCAGTGCAGAGTCCACCGCGGTGAGCACGCGGTAGGTGTCCTCGCCGAAGTCGGCGTGGCCGGGGGTGTCGAGCAGGTTGACGATCTTGCCTTCGTAGGGGAACTGCATCACCGAGGAGGTGACCGAGATCCCACGCTCCTTTTCCAGCGCCATCCAGTCGGAGGTCGCATGGCGCGCGGCCTTGCGGCCCTTGACCGAACCGGCCATCTGGATCGCACCGCCGAACAGCAGCAGCTTTTCGGTCAGCGTGGTCTTGCCGGCGTCAGGATGGGAAATGATGGCGAAGGTGCGGCGGCGCGCAGCTTCGGTAGCGACTTCGGACATGGCGTGACGCGCCCGCCCGGGGCGCTTTTCATGGAGATAAGCCGCCCAGTATAACGGGGGCGGGCGTAGCCGGGGTCAGGGCAGGGCGGATGCGCCGGCCTCGTCCGTTGTCCGGGCGAAGTGCAGCTCGCCGTGTGGGCTGACGATCCGTGCCGGGATCGAGCGCAGCCGCATGCCCGCATTGACCTGGACCGCGAAGTGCAGGTGCGGCGCGGCGCTGTAGCCGGTGTTGCCCGAGAGCCCGATCCGCTGCCCCGCCTGGACCTGCTCGCCCGGGCGGACCAGTACGCCGTGGTGCTGCAGGTGGGCATACACGGCCATGCTGCCGTCCTCATGCAGCACCCGCACCAGGTTGGCCCGGCCCAGATCGTGGTCCCGGTCCTGCCCATTGCCCTGATACCCGGCCTGGACCTGCATGACGGTTCCTGCCCGCGCCGCGAGCACGGGCGTGCCCTCGGGCAGGGCGAAGTCGATGGCCTCGCGGTTCTCTGCATCGTTGTGGCTGAACTGCCCCTGCGGTGCCTGGCTGACCTGGATGCGCGCCGCATCGAACGGCAGGAGGTAGGTCACATTCTGCGGGCGCGCACCGGGGTCGCCCGGAACGGCCGTCAGATCCAGGCGGAGCGTGGTACTACCGGCCGGCGGCTGCAGGCGGGTCACCACGACGCTGGCGCCGGCGGCCACTACCGTCTGAACGGGTAGCCCCGGCAGCGCGGGGGCGCCGGCGGCGGCGCGCAGTTCGACCTGGACCGGCCCGGCCACGCGGTTGTCGACCCGGGCCTGCCAGCGGTCTCCAGCCCCTTCCAGGGTCAGTACGGCCAGGGCCGGCACCGGCGCGCCAGCGGTGCGCTGCGCCGGGGCAGCGGTTGCAGGCCGGTCGACCCGCCAGCCGTTCCGCCAGTTCGCCCCCGGGCCGGCCCAGGCGTTCAGCACCGGCATCATCAAAATCACCGCGGTGAAACGTAAGCAGCGCAAGGCGTCGGCCGGTCAGGGAGGATCCCGGAGTATGCGCGACCGATGATCATCTGGAATATATATCGCTTCATGCCGATGAAGGGATTGACATGGGCCGGAAGCGCTGGCATCGTGGCTCCACCATCGAGACCGGCAGAGGGACAGGCCCTTTGAAGCCGGGGCAGCCCGCAGACGCGAAAGCGACCTGCGTAGGTGCCAAATCCTGCGGAGACCGTTGGTGTCTTCCGAAAGATGGTTCGAACCGTGCACCGTGCGTGCGCTTCGAACGCGAGCTCCGCGAAAGCTCGATGGCCGACTCCTACTTTGGATACCGCCATGCGCTTCGCCACCGCCGCCCCTGTCGCCACCGACTCCTTCGCCCCGCTCAGCGTCCCCGTCGACGCCGGGCTGAACGCCGTGCGCGGCGATATCGCGGCGGTGCTGTCGATGCGTCACGGCGGACCGCGGCCGGTACGTCTGCGCTACGAATGCGTCGGCCGTGCCGATGCGCCGGTGGTGGTGCTGGCCGGCGGCATCTCCGCGCACCGCCATGTGGCGGCCAATGCCGAATTCCCCGAAAAGGGCTGGGCCGAGGGCCTGGTGGCCGCAGGTCGCGCGCTGGATCCGGCCTCGCTGCGCATCCTGGCGTTCGATTTCATCGGCGCCGACGGCGCGCTCGACCTGCCGATCGATACCGCCGACCAGGCCGATGCGCTGGCCTTGCTGCTCGACCATCTTGGCATCGCCCGCCTGCAGTGCTTCGTGGGCTACTCCTACGGCGCGCTGGTCGGCCAGCAGTTCGCGATCCGTCACCGCCAGCGCGTACAGAAGTTGATCGCGGTGAGCGGTGCGCATCGCCCGCATCCGTATGCCGCGGCCTGGCGTGCGCTGCAGCGCCGTGCGGTTGCGCTGGGCCAGCTTCAGTGCGCCGAGAGCCACGGGCTGTCGCTGGCGCGCCAGTTCGCCATGCTCAGCTACCGCACGCCGGAAGAATTCGGCGAACGCTTCGACGCCGCGCCGGAAGTGGTCAACGGCCGCGTGCGCGTTGCCGCCGAAGACTATCTGGATGCCGCCGGTGCGCAGTATGTCGCCCGCACCCCGGTCGATGCTTACCTGCGCCTGTCCGAATCCATCGACCTGCACCGCATCGACCCGGCCGCCATCCAGGTGCCGACCGTCGTGGTCGCTGTGGAAGGCGATCGCCTGGTCCCGCTGGCCGACTGCGTCGGCCTGGTCGAGGGGCTGGGCCCGCGCGGCAGCCTGCGCGTGCTGCGCTCGGCGTATGGCCACGACGCCTTCCTGAAAGAAACCGATCGCATCGACGCGATCCTCGCCACCGCTTTTCGATCCCCCGGAGAAACCGCATGAGCCGTTCCGCTGGTACCGAGCCGTCCTGTAGCCGCGTCACCGCCGCCGTGCGTGCCGGCATCGACCGTGACACCGCCCACGGCGCGGTGACCCCGCCGATCGTGCTGTCCTCGAACTTCAGCTTCGATGGCTTCGGCAACAAGCGCCAGTACGACTACACGCGCAGCGGCAACCCGACCCGCGATCTGCTCGGTGAAGCGCTGGCCGAACTGGAAGGCGGCGCGGGCGGGGTGATCACCTCCACCGGCATGGGCGCGATCAATCTGGTGCTCAATGCGCTGCTGCAGCCCGGCGATACGCTGGTGGTGCCGCACGATGCGTACGGCGGCAGCTGGCGCCTGTTCAACGCATTGGCGAAGAAGGGCCACTTCGGCCTGATCACCGCCGACCTGACCGACCCGCGCTCGTTGGCCGACGCGCTGGCACAGTCGCCGACGCTGGTGCTGATCGAAACCCCGTCCAACCCGCTGCTGCGCATCACCGACCTGCGCTTCGTCATCGATGCCGCGCACAAGGCCGGTGCCAAGGTAGTCGTCGACAACACCTTCCTGTCCCCGGCGCTGCAGCAGCCGATCAGCTTCGGTGCCGATCTGGTGCTGCACTCCACCACCAAGTACATCAACGGTCACAGCGATGTGGTCGGCGGGGCGGTGATCGCGCGTGATCCGGCGGTGCACGAGCAGCTGGTGTGGTGGGCCAACGCGCTGGGCCTGACCGGTTCGCCGTTCGATGCCTTCCTGACCCTGCGTGGCCTGCGTACGCTGGGTGCACGCCTGCGCGCACACCAGGAAAACACGTCGGCCGTGGTCGAGCTGCTGGCCGCCAGCGATGCAGTCGCCAGCGTGTACTACCCGGGCCTGGCCGATCACCCCGGCCACGCCATCGCAGCCCGTCAGCAGAGCGGCTTTGGCGCGATGCTGTCCTTCGAACTGGCCTCGTGCCCGGGCGAGGATCCGCATGCGGCGGTGCGCGCCTTCGTGGATGGCCTGCGCTGCTTCACCCTGGCCGAATCGCTGGGCGGCGTGGAAAGCCTGGTCGCGCATCCGGCGACCATGACCCACGCGGCGATGACCCCGGAAGCGCGTGCGCACGCCGGGATCAGCGAAGGGCTGCTGCGCCTGTCGGTCGGTATCGAGTCACCGGAAGACCTGGTGGCCGATCTGCAGGCTGGGCTGGAACGCGCCCAGGTTGTGATCGATCAGCACCGCGATGTGCAGCGCCGTAAACAGGTGGATGCATGAGCGCGGTGCTGAACCTGCCGCTGGCGGCCCATCGCAAGCTGGCCCTGCTCGGTACCGGCACGGTCGGCACCGCGTTCGTGCAGCGGTACGCCGCGCTGCAGGATCGCGGTGTCACGCTGCCCTCGTTCTCGTGGCTGGCCAACTCACGCACGGCGCGTGCCTGCGAACAGACCCCCGCGGATGAGCTTGCACAGGCCAACCTGGCCGCGCGCGGTGCGGTCGCATTGCAGCCGTGGGCGGAAGCCGAGGGCCTGCAGCGGGGCGATGTGGTGGTCGATGCGACCGCCAGTGACGACGTAGCCAACTGGCACGAACAGTGGCTGGCACGGGGCGTGCACGTGGTGACCGCCAACAAGCTCGGCCAAGGCGCACAGTTGGCCCGTGCGCAGGCCATCGCCGACAGCGGCCAGCAGGGTGACGCGCGCTATGGCGACAGTGCCACCGTGGGCGCAGGCCTGCCGCTGCTGAGCAGCCTGCGCGCGCTGGTCGCCGGCGGCGACCGCATCCATCGCGTGGAGGGCGTGCTGTCCGGTTCGCTGGCGTGGCTGTTCCATCACTACGATGGCCAGCGTCCGTTCTCTGCGTGGGTGCGGGAGGCGGCCGAGGCCGGCTACACCGAGCCGGACCCGCGGGTGGATCTGTCCGGCGAAGATGTCCGTCGCAAGCTGTTGATCCTGGCGCGCGCCAGCGGCATTGCGTTGCGTGCCGAGCAGGTGCAGGTTGCCTCACTGGTGCCGGATGCACTTGCTGGGCTGTCCCCGGCGGATGCGTTGGCGCAGCTGACGCTGCTGGATGCACCGCTGCAGCAGTATTGGCAGCAGGCCAACGACCAAGGTGGGTGCCTGCGCTTCGTCGGTGGCTTCGATCACGACGGTGCGTCGGTGGGGCTGCGTGTGCTCCCGCGCGACCATCCGCTGGCCGGCGGCGCGCAGACCGACAACCGGGTGGCGATTCATAGCGACCGGTATCACGCCCAGCCGCTGTTGATCCAGGGGCCGGGCGCCGGGGCGGAGGTTACCGCCGCCGCCTTGCTGGACGACGTGCTGGCGATCGTGCGGCGCTGATTGCCGCGCGATCCCAGCAAGGCACACGGTAGCGCCAGGGGTGGGCTTGCTGCGTCGGCGGATAATGGTGAGGACGGCGGCTGCCACGCATGGCGTGGCACTACCGGGGTGGTGGGCAGGTCAGTCGTGTTGTGAGATTGCCTTCAGCAGTGCCGCATTGAACCGGTCCGGGTCCTGCACCTGTGGCGAGTGGCCGAGGTCTTCGAAGCTCACCAGGGTGGCGCCTGGGATCGCTGCCGCCGCCGCTTTACCCAGCGCAGGGTAGTTGCCGAGCGTCGCTTTCAGGGCGGGCGGTGCCAGATCGCGGCCGATTGCAGTACGGTCGGTCTGGCCGATGAACAGCGTGGTTGGCACGGTCAGCCTGGGCAGCTCATGAACCACCGGCTGGTTGAACACCATGTCCGAGGTCAGCGCCTGGCTCCATGCCACCGCCTGTTTGCCGGGGCCGTCGTACATGCGTGACTGCATGCGCACCCATTGCTCGTACTCGGGCTTCCACTGGCCGTTGTAATAGACGTCGAGCTGGTACGTCTTGATGCTGTCGAAGCTGGTCTTCAGCTCGCCCGCATACCAGGCGTCGATGCTGCGCCATGGCACGCCCTTGGCCTTCCAGTCTTCCAGTCCGATCGGGTTGACCAGCGAGAGACTGAGGGTGCGCTGCGGGTACATCAGCGCGAAGCGCGCGGCGAGCATGCCCCCCATTGAATGGCCGACGATGTGCAGCTTGCCCTCGCCGTAGCCCAGATGCTCCAGCAGTGCTTCGGTATTGGCAGCCAGCTGGCCGAACGAGTACTGGTAGCGCTCGGGCTTGCTCGATTTGCAGAAACCGATCTGGTCCGGCGCGATCACCCGGTAGCTGGCCGCGCTCAATGCCGCGATGGTGTCCTTCCAGGTGGCCGCACAGAAATTCTTGCCATGCAGCAGCACGACCGTCCCGGCGAAGCCTTTGCCACCGGCGGGCACGTCGATGTAGGCCATCTCCAGCGGCTGGCGCTGGGACTCGAACCGGAAGATCTTCACGGGGTACGGATAGTCGAAGCCTTCCAGCCGCGGGCCGTAAGTCTCAGCGGCGAAGGTGGTCAGCGGCAGGTAGGCAAGCAGGGCGGCGGCCAGGATGCGCATGGCAGTCTCCATGGGGGGAAGTCCTGACTGTACCGGAGCGGCCGTGCAGGCGTACCGACGATGCCACCGGGAGCAGCCGACCAACGGTCGGCTCTACATCCGAGCGGATGTGCAGGCGTGCCGATGATGCGAACGGGAGCAGCCGACCAACGGTCGGCTCTACATCCGAGCGGATGTGCAGGCGTGCCGATGATGCGAACGGGAGCAGCCGACCAACGGTCGGCTCTACCGCCGGGGGCGGTGGATCAGCACTCGATGACGTTGACCGCCAGCCCGCCGCGGCTGGTTTCCTTGTACTTGTCCTGCATGTCGCGGCCGGTGTCGCGCATGGTCTTGATGACCTTGTCCAGCGAGACCTTGTGCTTGCCGTCGCCGCGCATGGCCATGCGTGAGGCATTGATCGCCTTGACCGCGCCCATCGCATTGCGCTCGATGCAGGGAATCTGCACCAGCCCGCCGATCGGGTCGCAGGTCAGGCCGAGGTTGTGTTCCATGCCGATCTCGGCGGCATTCTCGATCTGGCTCGGGTTGCCGCCGAGCGCGGCGACCAGACCGCCGGCGGCCATCGAGCAGGCCACGCCCACTTCACCCTGGCAGCCCACTTCGGCACCGGAGATCGAGGCGTTTTCCTTGTACAGGATGCCGATCGCCGCCGAGGTCAGCAGGAAATCGAACACACGCTGTTCGTTGGCACCGGGGCAGAAGCGGTCGAAATAGTGCAGCACCGCTGGCAGTACGCCGGCTGCGCCGTTGGTCGGTGCGGTCACCACGCGGCCACCGGCGGCGTTTTCTTCGTTCACGGCCAGCGCGTACAGGTTGACCCAGTCCAGCGTGGTCAGCGGGTCGCGCATCGCCGCTTCCGGCTTGGAGGACAGTTCGCGGTACAGCGCCGGGGCGCGGCGTGATACATGCAGGCCGCCGGGCAGGGTACCTTCCTGGCGGATGCCGCGCTCCACGCAGGCCTGCATGGCGCTCCAGATCTCGCGCAGGCTGTCGCGGATCTCGTCCTCGGTACGCCAGCACTTTTCGTTCTCGAACATCATCTGGGCGATGCTCAGGCCACTGCGGGCGGTCTGCGCGAGCAGCTCATCGCCGCTCTTGAACGGGTAGGGCAGCGGGGTTTCATCGGGCACGATGCGGTCATCGGCCGCGTCATCCTGGTTGACCACGAAACCGCCGCCGACGGAGTAGTAATCGCGCGTGGCGATCACCTGCTCGTCCGCACCGTAAGCCGTGAAGCGCATGCCGTTGGTGTGGTACGGCAGCTTCTGGCGCTTGTTCAGGCCCAGGTCGCGCTTCTCGTCGAAGGCGATCTCGTGCTGGCCCATCAGGCGGATGCGCTTGCTGCTGCGGATCCGCTCCAGCGTTTCGGGGATGATGTCCGGATCGATCAGGTTCGGGCGCTGGCCTTCCAGCCCGAGCAGCACGGCCTTGTCGGTGCCATGGCCACGGCCGGTCAGGGCCAGCGAGCCATAGACGTCGGCGCGAATGCGCACCACGTCCTGCAGATGGCCCGGATCGAGCAGCCAGCGGTGCACGAAACGTTCGGCAGCCTTCATCGGTCCTACGGTGTGCGAAGAACTCGGGCCAATGCCGATCTTGAAAACGTCGAACGTGCTGACAGCCATGATTGCCAAACTGCGGGTATCGGATGGAGCGCTATTCTATGCTGTCGCAGGCGCCAGCCTTGAGTGCGGCGCAACATTTCCCAAGGTGGGTGGCCCGGTGTTTACCTTGTTCCAGCGTGATGACTGCCATTTGTGCGACCAGGCCCTGGCGGTGCTGGCGCAGGCCCGGGTGGCCGATCTGGACAGTGTGTTCATCGATGACGCCCCCGCGCTG
The DNA here is from genome assembly GCF_039674045.1 of Stenotrophomonas sp. TWI602. NCBI lineage: Bacteria > Pseudomonadati > Pseudomonadota > Gammaproteobacteria > Lysobacterales > Lysobacteraceae > Stenotrophomonas > Stenotrophomonas sp. TWI602. Next base: position 280,285 of record NZ_JBDJMT010000003.1, on the reverse strand, counting down.
GAGGCCCGCTACGGGCTGAGGGTGCCGGTGTTGCGCGATGCGCGGGGCCGCGAGCTGGACTGGCCGTTCGATGTGGCGGCGGTAGACGCCTGGATCCGGTAGAGCCGACCGTTGGTCGCCCCCCAGGCGGCGATGACGGCCGGGCAGCCGACCAACGGTCGGCTCTACCGCGGTCACTTCAAGCCGTGCAGATCCCGCAGCTGGGTCGGCCGTGAGCCGAAATAGGCCGCCAGATCGGCGATGTCCTGATCACTCAGGTCGGTCGCCTGCGGGGTCATCAGCGCGTGCTGACGATCCCCCGCGCGGTAGGCCTGCAGGCTGTGCGCCAGGTAATCCCCGTACTGCCCACCCAGTTTCGGATAGGTCGGGTCGATCGGCTTGTTGCCGTCCGCCCCGTGGCAGTCGATGCAGCTCTGGCCGGTGGCTTTGCCCTTCACCTGGGCACGCACCTCACCGGCGGCGATGCGGCCGGCCGGCAGGCCGGCGGAGGAGCCGGACCCGTGTTCACCACTGGCGTGGCCCGGATCGGCGGCGGAATCTGCGCTGTTCTCCACCTGTGACTGCGAGCACGCAGTCATCAGCAGGGCAACGGACAGGGCGATGGCGTAACGCTGGAGTGGCGTGGCTTTCGACATGAGCGCGCTTATTTGACGGTGGACAGGTAAACAGCGAGATCGGCGATCTCCTGTTCGCTGAAACTCATCGACTGCGCCTGCATCGTCGGATGCTTGCGCTTGCCGTGGCGGTACTCGGTCAGCGCCTGGCTGAGGTACTCACGGGTCTGCCCGCCGATCTTGGGCACCTTGTAGCTGGGGTAGGCGTTCTTGTACCCGGTGATGCCGTGGCACCCCTGGCACGTGTAGGCCAGGACCCGGCCATTGTCGAACCGGCCGGTGACGGCGGCGGGCGCCGGCGCGGTGGCGGCCGGAGCGGGGGTGGCGGGTACTGCAGGAGCGGGTGTTGCGGCCTGTGCGGCGGCCCCGAGGGGCAGGAGGACGGCCAGAACGAGACAAGCGGCGAGCGGCTGCGGGCGCATGATGTCCTTTTCCGATAAACGGGTCTGGTCGTTCCGGCGTGGGGTACGGAACTGGGCCGAGTATAGCCTGCCATTTCATCTAGCTGAAACCGGGCCCGGGAAGCCAACGCCGCAGGTCACCATGACCTTTGGGATATGGTGTGGTCGTGACGTGGTGCATTACTTTGCTACCACACCTGCCCACGCATCCTTAGGGACACGACGATGTCGCGACACACTTTCCTGCTCGGCCGCACCGGACGCTGTGCCGCTGCACTGCTGATCACCTCAACCCTGCTGCTGAGCGGCTGCGGTGGCGCCGGCCCCGCCGAAGCCAACGCTGCTGAAAAGGACGGCAAGGCCGAGAAGAAGGTCGATGCGGTACCGGTCGAAGCCGTCGCTGCCAGCCGTCGCGCCGTCGCCGCCAGCTACACCGGCACGGCCGCACTGGAACCGCGGGGCGAGTCGCAGGTGGTCGCCAAGACCTCCGGCGTCGCGCTGGTCGTTCTGGTCGAAGAAGGGCAGCAGGTACGTGCCGGCCAGCCGCTGGTGCGGCTGGACCCGGACCGTGCGCGCCTGGCGGTTGCCCAGAGCGAAGCGCAGATGCGCAAGCTGGAGAACAATTACCAGCGTGCCCACAAGCTCGTCGGCGAGCAGATGGTCAGCGCCGCCGATGTCGACCAGATCAAGTACGACCTCGACAACGCCCGCGCGCAGTACCGCCTGGCAACGCTCGAACTGTCCTACACCACGGTGGTCGCGCCGATCTCGGGCGTGATCGCCTCGCGCTCGATCAAGACCGGCAACTTCGTGCAGATCAACACACCGATCTTCCGCATCGTCGACAACTCGCGACTGGAAGCCACGCTCAACGTGCCCGAGCGCGAGCTGGCGACGCTGCGCCCGGGCCAGCCGGTCACGCTGATCGCCGACGCGCTGCCGGGCAAGACCTTCCCGGGCACGGTGGACCGCATCTCGCCGGTGGTCGATGCCGGCAGCGGCACCTTCCGCGTGGTCAGCGGCTTCGGCGAAGATGCTGAAGGCCTGCAGCCGGGCATGTTCGGCCGCATCCGTATCGACTACGACCAGCGTGCCGATGCTCTGGTGGTGCCGCGCATCGCACTGCTCGACGATGGCGAGCCGGCGGTGTTCCGCGTGCGCGAGGGCAAGGCCGCACGCGTGCCGGTCAAGCTGGGCTATGCCGAAGGCCCGTGGGTGGAAATCCGCGAGGGCCTGGCCGCCGGCGATCAGGTGGTTACAGCCGGCAAGGTGGCGCTGCGTGACGGCACCGCGGTGCAGGTGATCGGTGCCAAGCCGGCCGCCACTGCCGTCGCCAAGCCGGCGCCGGCCAAGGCGGAGAGCCGTCAATGACAGCGGCCGGCAACGACCACGGCAATGATCCGCACCAGGGCGAGCGCCCCGGTGCCCAAGGCGGCGGCCTGGTGGAATTCGCCACCCGCCGCCGCGTCACCATCGCGATGTTCACCGTCACGCTGATGCTGTTCGGCTTCATCGCGCTGGGCAATCTCAAGGTCAATCTGCTGCCCGACCTGAGCTACCCGACCCTGACCGTGCGCACCGAGTACACCGGTGCAGCGCCGGCGGAAATCGAAACGCTGATCACCGAGCCGGTCGAAGAAGCCGTCGGCGTGGTCAAGAACCTGCGCAAGCTCAAATCGATTTCGCGTACCGGCCAGAGCGATGTGGTGCTCGAGTTCGCCTGGGGCACCAACATGGACCAGGCCAGCCTGGAGGTGCGCGACAAGATGGAAGCGCTGAACCTGCCGCTGGAGGCGAAGTCCCCGGTGCTGCTGCGCTTCAATCCGTCCACCGAACCGATCATGCGGCTGGTGATCTCGGCGAAGACCGATCCGTCCAGCGATGCCGAGGCCGTGCGCCAGCTCACCGAGCTGCGCCGCTACGCCGATGAAGACCTGAAGAAGAAACTGGAGCCGGTCACCGGCGTGGCGGCGGTCAAGGTCGGCGGCGGTCTGGAGGATGAAATCCAGGTCGACATCGACCAGCAGAAGCTGGCCCAGCTCAACCTGCCGATCGACAATGTCATCAAGCGGCTCAAGGAAGAGAACATCAATATCTCCGGCGGTCGCCTGGAGGAAGGCTCGCAGCGTTACCTGGTGCGCACCGTCAACCAGTTCGCCGATCTGGAGGACATCCGCAATCTGCTGGTGACCACCCAGAGCAGCAACGGCAGCGCCGCCGATGCAGCGATGCAGCAGATGTTCGCCATCGCCGCCTCGACCGGCTCGGATGCCGCCGTGGCCGCCGCCTCGGCCGCGCAGAGCGCATCCAGCAGCAGCTCCACCAACATCGCCAACGGCGTGCCGGTGCGGCTGAAGGATGTCGCCACCGTGCGCCAGGGCTACAAGGAACGCGAAGCGATCATCCGTCTGGGCGGCAAGGAAGCGGTCGAGCTGGCGATCTACAAGGAGGGCGATGCCAACACGGTGTCGACCGCCGAAGCGCTGCGTGCGCGGCTGGAGCAGATCAAGGGCCAGGTGCCCGGCGATGCCGAGCTGACCACGATCGAAGACCAGTCGCGCTTCATCGAACACGCCATCAGCGACGTCAAGAAAGACGCCGTGATCGGCGGCATCCTCGCCATCCTGATCATCTTCCTGTTCCTGCGCGATGGCTGGAGCACGTTCGTGATCAGCCTGTCGCTGCCGGTCTCGATCATCACCACGTTCTTCTTCATGGGCCAGCTCGGCCTGAGCTTGAACGTGATGTCGCTGGGCGGTCTGGCGCTGGCCACCGGCCTGGTGGTGGACGACTCCATCGTGGTGCTGGAGAGCATCGCCAAGGCGCGCGAGCGTGGCCTGAGCATCCTGCAGGCCGCCATCGTCGGCACCCGTGAAGTGAGCATGGCCGTGGTCGCCTCGACCCTGACCACCATCGCGGTGTTCCTGCCGCTGGTGTTCGTGGATGGCATCGCCGGCCAGCTGTTCCGCGACCAGGCGCTGACCGTGGCGATCGCGATCGCGATCTCGCTGTTGGTCTCGATGACCCTGATCCCGATGCTGAGCTCGCTCAAGGGCCGCCCACCGCTGGCCTTCCCGGAAGAACCCGCGCATCAGCCGTGGCAGCCGGACAGCCGGTGGTTGAAGCCGGTCGCCGGCAGCCGTCGTGGCGTAGGCACGCTGGTGCGCTGGATCTGCTTCGGGATGGCCTGGTCGGTGATCCGCGTCTGGCGCGGTCTGGTGGCCGTGGTCGGCCCGGTGATGCGCAAGGCCAGCGATGTGGCGATGAAGCCGTACGCCGGTGCCGAACGCGGTTACCTGAAGCTGCTGCCGGGCGCGCTGCACCACCCGGGCAAGGTGCTGGGTCTGGCCGCGCTGGCCTTCGTCGGCACGATGGCGCTGGTGCCGATGCTGGGTGCGGATCTGATCCCGCAGCTGGCCCAGGACCGCTTCGAAATGACCGCCAAGCTGCCGGCCGGCACGCCGCTGAAGCAGACCGATGCACTGGTCCGCGAGATGCAGCTGGCCCATGCCAAGGACGACAGCATCGCCTCGTTGTACGGCGTCAGTGGCAGCGGTACCCGCCTGGATGCCAGCCCGACCGAGAGTGGCGAAAACATCGGCAAGCTGACCGTGGTGATGACCGGTGGCGGCAACGCACGCACCGAAGCGGCGATCACCGAGCGTCTGCGTGAGTCGATGCAGCAGCATCCCGGCGTGCAGGTCGATTTCGCCCGCCCGGCGCTCTTCAGCTTCTCCACCCCGCTGGAAGTGGAACTGCGCGGCCAGGACATGGCCACGCTGGAAACGGCCGGCAAGGCGCTGGCCGCGATGCTGCGCAACAACCCGCACTACGCAGACGTCAAATCCACGGTGGAAGAGGGCTTCCCGGAGATCCAGATCCGCTTCGACCAGGAGCGCGCCGGTGCCTTGGGCCTGACCACGCGGCAGATCGCCGATGTGGTGGTCAAGAAGGTGCGCGGTGATGTGGCCACGCGCTACAGCTTCCGCGACCGCAAGATCGACGTGCTGGTCCGTGCCCAGGAAGGCGACCGGGCCAGCGTGGACAGCATCCGCCGGCTGATCGTCAATCCGGGCAGCAACCGGCCGGTGACGCTGGATTCGGTGGCCGAGGTGGTCGCCACCAACGGCCCGAGCGAGATCCATCGCGCCGATCAGACCCGCGTGGCGGTGGTCTCGGCCAACCTGCGCGATATCGACCTGGGCGGCGCCGTGCGCGAAGTGCAGGACATGGTCGCCAAGCAGCCGCTGGGTGCCGGTGTGGGCATGCACATCGGCGGCCAGGGTGAGGAGCTGGCCGATTCGGCGCGCTCGCTGATCTTTGCCTTCGGCCTGGCCATCTTCCTGGTGTATCTGGTGATGGCCTCGCAGTTCGAGTCGCTGCTGCACCCGTTCGTCATCCTGTTCACCATCCCGCTGGCGCTGGTCGGTGCGATCCTGGCGTTGATGCTGACCGGCAAGCCGATCTCGGTGGTCGTGTTCATCGGGTTGATCCTGCTGGTGGGCCTGGTGACCAAGAACGCGATCATCCTGATCGACAAGGTCAACCAGCTGCGCGAGGCCGGTGTGCCCAAGCGCGAGGCGTTGGTGGAAGGCGCGCGCTCCCGCCTGCGGCCGATCATCATGACCACCCTGTGCACGCTGTTCGGCTTCCTGCCGCTGGCGGTGGCGATGGGCGAAGGCGCCGAAGTGCGTGCGCCGATGGCGATCACCGTGATCGGTGGCCTGCTGGTCTCCACCCTGCTGACCCTGGTGGTGATCCCGGTGGTGTACGACCTGCTGGATCGTCGTGGCGACGCCTACTACCGCGCGCGTGGCCGGCACCTCAAGACGCCGCTGGCCGATGCCGGCCATGACACCGCACAGGAGCCGGCATGAGCATTGCCGAGTTCTCCATCCGCCGGCCCATCACCACGATCATGTGTTTTGTGTCGTTGGCGGTGGTGGGCCTGATCGCCTCGTTCCGGCTGCCACTGGAAGCACTGCCGGACATCTCCGCGCCGTTCCTGTTCGTGCAGGTGCCGTATACCGGTTCCACGCCGGAAGAGGTCGAGCGCAACATCATCCGGCCCACCGAAGAAGCGCTGGCAACGATGACCGGGATCAAGCGCATGCGCTCCTCGGCCACCTCCGAAGGTGCCAGCATCTTCATCGAGTTCACCGACTGGGATCGCGACATCGCCATCGCGGCCTCCGATGCCCGCGAGCGCATCGATGCGATCCGCAGCGACCTGCCTGACGACCTGCAGCGCTACAACGTGTTCAAGTGGTCCAGCAGCGATGACCCGGTGCTGAAGGTGCGCCTGGCCAGTGCCACCGACCTGACCGGCGCATACGACATGCTCGACCGCGAGTTCAAGCGGCGGATCGAGCGCATCCCGGGGGTGGCGCGGGTCAACATCTCCGGTGCCCCACCGAACGAGGTCGAGATCGCGATCAGCCCGGACCGGTTGACCGCGCACAACCTGAGCATCAACGAGCTCAGCGATCGCCTGCGCACGCTGAACTTCTCGATCTCGGCCGGGCAGATCGACGACAACGGCCAGCGCGTGCGCATCCAGCCGGTGGGCGAGATCACCGACCTGCAGGAACTGCGCGATCTGGTGATCGACACCAAGGGCCTGCGCCTGGGCGACATCGCCGAGATCCGGCTCAAGCCCACGCGCATGAACTACGGTCGCCGCCTGGACGGCAACCCGGCCGTCGGCCTGGATATCTACAAGGAGCGCAGCGCCAACCTGGTGGAGGTCTCGCGTGCCGCGCTGGCGGAAGTGGAGGCGATCCGCACGCAGCCCTCGATGCGCGATGTGCAGATCAAGGTGATCGACAACCAGGGCAAGATGGTGACGTCTTCGCTGCTGGAGCTGGCCGAGGCGGGTGCAGTGGGCCTGCTGTTGTCGATCACGGTGCTGTTCTTCTTCCTGCGCCATTGGCCCTCCACGCTGATGGTGACCCTAGCGATCCCGATCTGTTTCGTGATCACGCTGGGCTTCATGTATTTCGCCGGCGTCACCCTCAACATCCTGACCATGATGGGCCTGCTGCTGGCGGTCGGCATGCTGGTGGACAACGCCGTGGTGGTGGTGGAGAGCATTTACCAGGAACGTGAGCGGATGCCTGACCAGCCACGGCTGGCCTCGATCATCGGCACCCGCAACGTGGCCATCGCGCTGAGCGCCGGCACGCTGTGCCACTGCATCGTGTTCGTGCCGAACCTGTTCGGCGAGACCAACAACATCAGCATCTTCATGTCGCAGATCGCCATCACGATCTCGGTCTCGCTGCTGGCCTCCTGGCTGGTCGCGGTGAGCCTGATCCCGATGCTGTCCGCGCGTATGCAGACGCCCAAGCTGGTGCATTCGGACAGCGGGGTGATCGCCCGCCTGCAGCGCCGCTACGCCACACTGCTGCAGTGGACGCTGGAGCATCGCGGTTGGAGCGTGTTCGGCATCCTGCTGGTGATCCTGATCAGCCTGGTGCCGATGAAGCTGACCAAGATCGACATGTTCGGTGGCGAGGGTGGCCACGAGGTGTTCATCGGGTACAACTGGAAGGGCGCCTATACCTTCGGGCAGATGTCCGAGGAAGTGGCACGCGTCGAACGCTACCTGGATGACAACCGCGAGGCGCTGCACATCACCCAGGTGTATTCCTGGTACAGCGAGCAGGAAGGCAGCAGCACGATCGTGACCTTCGATACCGCGCACGCCAAGAGCATGCCGGCCGTGCAGGAGGCACTGCGCAAGGGCCTGCCGCGTTCGGCGCGTGCCGATTACGTGGTCGGCAACTCGGGCGACGGCGGCGGCGGTGGCAACAACCAGGTGCAGGTGCAGCTGGTCGGCGACTCGACCAAGATGCTGCAGGAGATCGGCGAGGAAGTGGTGCCGCTGCTGGCCCAGCGCAAGGAACTGCGCGACGTGCGCATCGACAACGGCGAGAAGGGCAGCGAGTTGTCCATCCATGTGGACCGCGAGCGCGCGGCCGCGTTCGGCTTCAATGCCGAGCAGGTGGCCAGTTTCGTCGGCCTGGCCCTGCGTGGCGCGCCGCTGCGCGAGTTCCGCCGCGGTGACAGCGAAGTGCCGGTATGGGTGCGTTTCGCCGGTGCCGAGCAGAGCAGTCCGGAAGACCTGGCCAGCTACACCGTGCGCACCGGTGACGGCCGCTCGGTGCCCCTGCTGAGCCTGGTGGATGTGGCGATCAAACCCTCGGCCACGCAGATCGGCCGCACCAACCGCCAGACCACGCTGACCATCAAGGCCAACCTGGCCGAGAAGGTCACCGTGCCGGAAGGGCGCAAGGCCATGGAGGAGATGCTCACGCCGATGAGTTTCCCGGCCGGCTACACCTTCAGCTTCGACGGCGGCGACTACGGCGACGACGACCAGGCGATGTCGCAGATGATGTTCAATCTGGTGATCGCATTGGTGATGATCTACGTGGTGATGGCGGCCGTGTTCGAGTCGCTGCTGTTCCCGGCGGCAATCATGAGCGGCGTGCTGTTCTCGATCTTCGGCGTGTTCTGGCTGTTCTGGATCACCGGCACCTCGTTCGGGATCATGTCCTTCATCGGCATCCTGGTGTTGATGGGCGTGGTGGTGAACAACGGCATCGTGATGATCGAGCACATCAACAACCTGCGCCGCCGCGGGATGGGGCGGACCCAGGCGCTGGTGGAAGGCTCACGCGAGCGCCTGCGCCCGATCATGATGACGATGGGCACCGCGATCCTGGCGATGATCCCGATCTCCATGACCGACACCCAGCTGCTCGGCAATGGTCCGCCGTACTACCCGATGGCCCGCGCCATCGCCGGCGGCCTGGCGTTCTCCACGGTGGTGAGCCTGCTGTTCCTGCCGACCATCTACGCGATGCTCGATGACATGAGCACGGCGGTGTCGCGGATCATCCGGCGCGCGCGTGGCCGCGGCGTGGATGCTCCGGTGGTCGAGCCGGGCGCAGAATCGGTTTGAGGGTGGATGGAGGCCCGTTGGGCGGGCCTCCTTTTTTCGCGGACCGCATCCACGCATGGCGTGGATCTACAGGCGGGTATGGGCGCCATCCACGCATGGCGTGGATCTGCACGTGGGGCGGTAGTGCCGGCGGGGGGGGGGGCGCCGCGGAGGCCCCCCCCGCGGGGGGGCCCCCCGCGCGCGCCCCCAACCCCGCCTATCCTATAGCGCCCCCTGTGGCGCGCCCGCGCCCCGCCCGCGTCACTACCCGCGGTTCCCACATGCGTGCACAAAAAAGGCCACGCATTGCGTGGCCTTTCGATTACAGCCGGCGCGGGAATCACCCCGCGACCTTGCCCCACACCTGGAACCCGGTCAGCCACAACCCGAGCATGCTGCCCAGGTTGGTCAGCATGAAGGTCAGCACCACGCGGGTCACCCGGTTGCGGTACCAGCCCTTGACGCTCTGCGCATCGTCGCGCAGCTTCAGGAAGTCTTCGTAGGCCGGTTTGCGCAGGCGCGCTTCCACAAGGGCCGAGAACGCACCGGTCGGGATGCTCAGCCGGAACGGCTTGAACGGGGCCACCACGATCGCGGTCAGGATGCTCAGCGGGTGGCTGCCGGCCAACAGGCAGCCCAGGCCGGCCAGACCGCCGGTGTACATCGCCCAGACCGCCAGCAGCTCACTGCCGACCCCCAGGCCACCGCGATAGAAGCCCACGCCGATACCGGTCAGCACGATGGCCAGGATCGCCAGCGTGATCCACGGGATGTTGCGCTTCTTCGGCACGTCTTCCAGCGACTCGCGCAGCGGACCCGGCGCGTCGGTGTCGGTTTCCAGGTACCTGGCCAGACCGGCCAGATGACCGGCACCGACCACCGCCAGCACTTCGCGCTGGGCCGGATCGTGCACTTCGCGCAGGCGCGTGGCCATGTAGCGGTCGCGCTCGCCGATGATGGTTTCGTACAGGGCCGGGCTCTCGCTGGCGAACTCGCCGAAGCTGGCTTCGAGCATGTCGCCCTGCTTGAGCTTCTCGATCTCGTCTTCGCCGACTTCCTCGGACGCGAACAGGCCAGCGCCCAGGCCCATCACCAGCTTGATCTTGCCGAAGAAGCCCAGGCGCTGCGAGGCACGCCGGAAGGTCAGGCCGACCTCGCGGTCGATCAGATGCACGGGCAGGTTGCGTTCGTTGGCCAGGGTGACCGCGCGCTTGAGCTCGGCACCCGGCTCGATCTCGAGCTGTTCGGCCAGGCGGCGCTGGTAGGCGGCCAAGGCCAGGTTGGCGGCGAACAGGGCGACGCGGCCCTTGCGGATCACCTCGACCAGGTCCAGCTTGGCCAGCGCATCCGGATCGGTCAGTGCCTGCAGGCGCTGGGCGTCTAGTTCGACCGCGACCGCATCGAAGCGGCCGCTTTCGATCGCACGTTCCACCGCTTCCACGCTGGCCTGCGAGACGTGCGCGGTACCCAGCAGGGTGTAGCGCACGCCATCGCGTTCGACGATGCGGACGGGCTGGCCGGCGAACAACGTGTCGCCGGCGTCAATCAGGGTATCGGTCATTGCATCATTCATTCGAAGGGGCGCTGTCGGCACCATCGCCGAGCGCGCGCTGCATCTGGACGGTATCCAGCCAGCGGCCATGCTTGCGGCCGAGGCCGCGGAAAACGCCGACGGTATGGAAACCGAAACGCTCGTGCAGTTTGATGGAGGCGGTGTTGGTGGGCTCGCCGATGACGGCCACCATCTGCCGGTAACCGCGCGCGACGCAGGCATCGATCAGGCCCTGCATCAGCGCGGTGCCGACACCGCGGCCCTGGAACGCCGCGTCCACATAGACCGAGTTCTCCACGGTCCACTGATAGGCGATCCGGCCGCGGTAGGTATTGGCGTAGGCATAGCCGGCCACCTGGCCATCGACCTCGGCCACGATGTACGGAAAGCCGCGGCCAACGATGTCCTGCATGCGGCGGTGCATTTCCGCCGCCTCCGGGATCTCGTACTCGTAGGTGTTGACGAAGTCGGTCACTTCCACCGCATAGATCGCGGTGATGGCCGCGATATCGGCATCGGTGGCATCGCGCAGGTGCACGGTCACGGTGGGGTGTCCTGGTCGGTCAGTCGATGTAGCGCTTGAGCAGATCGCCGTATGCATCGATGCGGCGATCACGCAGGAACGGCCAGATGCGGCGGACGTGTTCACTGCGCTGCAGGTCCACATCGCAGACCAGCACGGTCGGCTCGCCACCGGCTTCGGCGATGAATTCACCCTGCGGGCCCAGCACGTGGCTGTTGCCCCAGAACTGGATGCCCGAAGCACCCATCGGCGAGGCTTCATGGCCGACGCGGTTGCAGCTCAGCACCGGCACGCCGTTGGCCACGGCATGGCCGCGGTGGCTCAGCACCCACGCATCACGCTGGCGGCCCTGTTCGTCGCGCTGGTCGTCCGGGTCCCAGCCGATCGCGGTGGGATAGAGCAGCAGCTCGGCACCGGCCAGCGCCATCAGCCGCGCCGCTTCCGGATACCACTGGTCCCAGCACACGAGCACGCCGAGGCGACCCACCGAGGTATCGATCGGGGTGAAGCCCAGATCGCCCGGGGTGAAGTAGAACTTCTCGTAGAAGCCCGGATCATCCGGGATGTGCATCTTGCGGTACTTGCCGAGCAGGGTGCCGTCTTTCTCGAAGACCACCGCGGTGTTGTGGTACAGCCCGGCAGCGCGACGCTCGAACAGCGACCCGACGATCACCACGCCATGCTTCCTGGCCAGCGCGCCCAGGCGCTCCGTGCTCGGGCCCGGGATCGGCTCGGCCAGATCGAATTCATCCACCGATTCGTGCTGGCAGAAGTACGCGCCGTTGTGCAGTTCCTGCAGCAGGATCAGCTTGGCACCCTGCGCGGCCGCTTCAGCCACGCGCGCTTCGATGACGGCCAGATTGGCCTCGGCATCGCCGTGGTTGCGCTCCTGGATCAGGGCGACGGAAAGGGTGTGGCGTGAGCTCATCCGGAGACGGTCCTGCAAGGGGAAAAACGCAGTTTATCGCGGATGGGTGCACGCAGCGTGCTGGCTGCTAAATGGGCAACACCCGCACCGGTAGTGCCGGCCGCTGGCCGGCTCCGCAGGATGACCGGAACAGCGGCGGACAGGCCACAACCCTCGGTCGTGGGCTGTCGTTCTTCCGTCGGCTGCCGGCCCGCCAGGCCGAGGTACTCACTGGTCGATCAGGCCAGCAATCCCGCCGGCAGCTGCATCGTGATGCAGTGCAGGCTGCCGTTCTGCCAGATCAGCGAACGGCACGGCACCGGCACGATCTCGCGGTCCGGATAGGCCTGGGCCAACACCGCACGCGCCGCTTCGTCGGCCGCATCGCCGTAGGCCGGCATCAGCACCGCGCCGTTGAGGATCAGGTAGTTCGCATACGAAGCCGCCAGGCGGCGGCCTTCGTCGATCACCGGCTGCGCCCACGGCAGCGGGAACAGGCGGTACGGTTGGTCGTCGGTGGTACGCAGCGCGGCCAGCTCGGCACCCATCGCCTGCAGTTCGGCGTAGTGCGAATCGCCGGCGTCGTCGCAGGCCTGGTAGACGATGCTGTCGGTCGAGGCGAAGCGGGCCAGGGTATCGATGTGGGCGTCGGTATCGTCGCCTTCCAGATAGCCATGGTCCAGCCACAGCACGCGGTCCTGGGCCAGCCAGGTGGCCAGGTCGGCGCTGAGCGAGTCGCGGCTGCGATCCGGATGACGCTCGTGCAGGCACTGCCAGGTGGTCAGCAGGGTGCCGGCGCCGTCGGTCTCGATGCCGCCGCCCTCCAGCGCGAACGGAATGCTCTGCAGCTCCGCGTTGTTGAACAGGCCCGCCGCGTGCAGGACGCCGACCAGCTGGTCATCCAGGCTGGCGTCGAACTTGCCGCCCCAGCCGGTGAAGCGGAAATCCAGCAGGCGGAAGCCGCCATCGGCACGCGTGAGCGTGATCGGACCGGAGTCGCGCAGCCAGGTATCGTCGTACTGGGCAGTCACGAACCGCACGCGGTCCGTGTCGATCCGGTTCGAACGCAGGCGCGCATCGGCGTACGCCTCCAGGTCGTCGTCGGCAACGATGATCACCACCGGCTGGAAGCGGGTGATGGCCGCGACGAGCGCGATGTAGGTGTCCTCGACGTCACCCAGGCGGTCGGCCCAGTCGGTGTCGGCGTGGGGCCAGGCGATCAGGATGGCGGACTGGGATTCCCATTCGGCCGGAAAGCGGAGCGTGTCGTTCATGATCTCAGTGCGATGGCCCGCCGGCTGGCGGGCAAAGGGAAAGGGGTCAGCGGATCGGCGGTTTCGGACCGATCTCGTTGGCGTCGGCGCGGTTGGCGACCACGTCGATCACCTTCTGCTTTTCGAAGTACACGGTGAACTGCGGGTAGACCCAGCGGTTGATCGTGGGCCACTGGCGCTTCTGACCGCCGCGGGGTTCCAGGCGTTCGCCCGGGTCGCCGAACTGGGCCTGGACCTGCTGCATGCTCTGGCCGCGGACGGGCAGGGCGACGGCGGGCTTTTCACGGCTGCGGTCGATCAGCAGCGTGTCGGCGTGGGCGCTGGAAACGGCCAGTACGGCCAGCAACGGCAAGGTGGTCAGGTAACGCTTCATCTCGATCTACTCCCCAGTGGTCAAGAATGCGGAAGGTCTCACGACTGCAGGTCTCACGACCAACGGTCGTGAGCTACCTGGCGATTACACCAAAAATGGCAGCAAAAAGCCGCCCGGAGGCGGCTTTTTGTTCATCACCCGGTCCGGTGAGGGACCGATGGCGGCCGTGAGGCCAGCCGGCTCAGCGCTGGCGAGCCTTGAAGCGCGGGTTCGACTTGCAGATCACGAAGATCTTGCCGCGACGACGGACGACCTTGCAGTCGCGGTGACGGGTCTTGGCCGACTTCAGGGAAGACAGGACTTTCATTGCATACCTCGGCGTAAACGTTGGATTCGGTTGGAGCGCGGCCGCGATATGCAGATGACAATCGGCAGGTGACGCCCGTTCAAGCCCGCCATTCTACCGGCCTTTTTCCCATCCTTTCAAGTGGTTGGGCCAAAAAAGTCTCAGGGCGCCCCGGGCAGGGGCTAGAATGGGCGGTCACATCTACCGGGAAACCCATGAATCAGCTTCCATCCGTGCTCACCATCGACGGTCCTTCCGGGGCCGGCAAAGGCACTGTCAGCCGCATTGTCGCACGCCGCCTGGGCTGGCATTACCTGGATTCGGGCGCCCTGTACCGGGCGGTGGGCGTGGCCGCCAGCTGGGCTGATATCGATACCTCCGACGCTTCGGCGCTGGTGCGCTGCACCTTCGACACCCACGTGCGCTTCGTGGAATCGGCCGATGGCGGGCTGCGGGTGCTGGTCAACGAGACCGATGCCACCGACGAGCTGCGCCTGGAGACCACCGGCGCGCTGGCCTCGGCCATTGCCGCCATCCCGGAGGTCCGGGCGGCGCTGAAAGAGCGCCAGCGCGCATTCAGGATGGAGCCGGGGCTTGTCGCCGACGGACGGGACATGGGTACGGTCATCTTCCCGGACGCTCCATTCAAGGTGTTTTTGACCGCCAGCGCCGAGGAACGGGCCGAGCGGCGGCATAAGCAGTTGAAAGACAAGGGTGTTTCGGTTAACTTTGACGACCTCCTGCGCGAGATCATGGCCCGCGACGCCCGTGATGCACAGCGCACAGTGGCGCCCCTGAAGCCGGCAGACGATGCCGTCGTCATCGACACCAGTGGTATTGGCATCGACGCTGTCGTTGCCAAGGTATTGGATCTGCTTCCGGTTTCGGGTGCCTGATCCGTTGTAAAGGAGGGCCGTCAATCCATCGACGGTGTCGCACCATCGCAAGGCAACAAAAGCTCCGTCCCGCAATGATGCGTGGCGGTTTTCCTACTTAACACACGACCTGCCTTACCGGGGTCGACCAACAGGCGGGCAGTAAGCGGTTCCCTTCGGGGGCCAATGCCCATGTGTCCAACAGAGTAAATCTAATGACCGAATCATTTGCAGAGCTGTTCGAAGCCAGTCAGGCCAATCTGGCCAAGCTGAAGCCGGGCTCGATCGTCAGCGGTGTCGTTGTTGAAGTCCGCGGCGATGTCGTGGTGATCAACGCCGGCCTGAAGTCCGAAGGCATCGTGCCGATCGAACAGTTCCGTAACGACGCTGGCGAGATCGACGTTGCTGAAGGCGACGTCGTCAAGGTCGCCCTCGATTCCATCGAGAACGGCTTCGGTGAAACCGTTCTGTCGCGTGAGAAAGCCAAGCGCGCGATGGTGTGGGACGAGCTGGAAGAAGCGTTGGAAAAGAACGAAACCATCACCGGCCGCATCAGCGGCAAGGTCAAGGGTGGTTTCACCGTGGACATCAAGGATGTCCGCGCGTTCCTGCCCGGTTCGCTGGTGGATGTGCGCCCCGTGCGCGACCCGGCCTACCTGGAAGGCAAGGAGCTGGAATTCAAGCTCATCAAGCTGGACCGCAAGCGTAACAACGTCGTTGTGTCCCGTCGTGCAGTCGTCGAAAGCGAGCATTCGGAAGAGCGCGAGCAGCTGATGGACAAGCTGCAGGAAGGCGCGATCCTGAAGGGTGTCGTCAAGAACCTGACCGATTACGGCGCATTCGTGGACCTGGGCGGTATCGACGGCCTGCTGCACATCACCGACATGGCCTGGAAGCGCGTGCGCCATCCGTCCGAAGTCGTGAACGTCGGCGACGAGCTGGACGTGCGCGTGCTGAAGTTCGACCGCGAGCGCAACCGCGTTTCGCTGGGTCTGAAGCAGCTGGGTGAAGATCCGTGGGACAACATCGCCCGTCGTTACCCGGCCAACAGCCGCGTCTTCGGCAAGGTCTCCAACGTCACCGATTACGGCGCATTCGTCGAGATCGAGCCGGGCGTCGAAGGTCTGGTGCACGTCTCCGAGATGGATTGGACCAACAAGAACGTCAACCCGTCCAAGGTTGTGCAGGTCGGTGACGAAGTTGAAGTCATGGTCCTGGACGTCGACGAGGAGCGTCGCCGCATCTCGCTGGGTATGAAGCAGGTTGCCGCCAATCCGTGGGAAACCTTCGCTGCCATCCACAAGAAGGGCGACAAGGTGTCGGGCCAGATCAAGTCGATCACCGACTTCGGCATCTTCATCGGCCTGGACGGCGGTATCGATGGCCTGGTGCACCTGTCCGACATCAGCTGGAACACCACCGGCGAAGACGTGGTCCGCAACTACAAGAAGGGCGACAACCTGGACGCAGTGGTCCTGGCCGTCGATCCGGAGCGCGAGCGCATCAGCCTGGGCGTCAAGCAGCTGGAGCAGGATCCGTTCGGTCAGTACATGGCGGCCAACCCGAAGGGTTCCAAGGTCGAAGGCGTGGTCAAGGAAGTGGACGCCAAGGGCGCTACCATCGAACTGGCTGACGGCATCGAAGGCTACGTGGCCGCTCGCGACGTTGCGAACGAGCGCGTGGACGACGCGACCCAGTTCCTGAAGGTCGGCGACAAGGTGGAAGCCAAGTTCGTGGGCATGGATCGCAAGGGTCGTACCCTGCAGCTGTCGATCAAGGCCAAGGACGACGCTGAAATGCGCGAAGTGCTGGAGGAATACCAGTCCTCTTCGGCTTCCAGCGGCACCACCCAGCTCGGCGCGCTGCTGCGTGCACAGCTGAACGGCAACAAGTCCGAGTAATCGGTCTGTCGCTGTCGTAGTTTCCTGGGCGGCCCGGACATCAGTCCGGGCCGTTTCAGGGTCTGAGTTCCTCCCCAAGAGCCCGTAATGACCAAATCCGAGCTGATCGAAATCCTGGCGCGCCGACAGGCGCATTTGAAGTCGGACGATGTCGATCTGGCCGTGAAGTCGTTGCTGGAAATGATGGGTGGGGCGCTGGCCGGCGGGGATCGCATCGAGATCCGCGGGTTCGGCAGTTTTTCGTTGCACTACCGGCCCGCACGGCTGGGGCGCAATCCCAAGACCGGGGAATCGGTCGCGTTGCCGGGCAAGCATGTCCCGCACTTCAAGCCGGGCAAGGAACTGCGCGAGCGCGTCAGCGCCGTGGTACCGCTGGAAAGCGATCCTGCGTAGAGCCGACCGTTGGTCCGCTGCTTTTTTCGTTCCGGGCCTCTTTGTCCCGCTGCTCTATATTCCGCTACTCTTGAATCTCCCGGAACTGGAGCTGCTGCATGAACATCGTACGTCTGCTGATCCTGCTGGCGGTTCTGGTCGTGGGTCTCATCATCGGCGCCCTCAACTCGCAGCCGATCATCATCAGCCTGGGCTTTACCCAGATCAATTCCACCACCGGCGTGGCGATCATCATCGCCCTGTTGTCCGGTGCAATCATCGGCGGCGGCCTCGTGCTCGCCAGTGTGGTGATCCCGTTGTACGCCAAACTGCGCCGTGCGCAGAAGGCCGCGCCTGCCGTGGTCGTGGCACCCCCTTCTTCTTCTACATTCGACGGACGCTGAGCGCCGATGGAATTTGTCTCCGAGTGGTTCTGGTTCTTCCTGTTCCTGCCCCTGGCCGCGTTGTCGGGCTGGGTGATCGGGCGTCGCGGCGGTCAACGCCATGGCGACAACCAGGTCAGCCATCTGTCCAGCACGTACTTCCGCGGCCTGAACTATCTGCTCAACGAGCAGCCGGACAAGGCGATCGAGCTGTTCCTGCACATCGCCGAACTGGACAAGGAAACCTTCGAGACCCAGGTCGCGCTGGGCCATCTGTTCCGCCGCCGCGGTGAGGTTGATCGTGCGATCCGCCTGCACCAGGGCCTGGTCAACCGCGCGGACCTGAGTGATCAGCAGCGTGTCCAGGCACTGCTGGCGCTGGGCGAGGACTACATGAAGTCCGGCCTGCTTGATCGCGCCGAAACCGTGTTCACCGAGCTCGCCCAGATCGACCAGCGCGCACCGCAGGCGCTCAAGCACCTGATCGGCATCTACCAGGCCGAGCGCGACTGGGAAAAGGCGATCGACAACGCCAGCCGCTTCGAAGAGGTCACCGGCGAGCCGATGGGCAAGCTGATCGGACAGTTCGAATGCGAGCTGGCCGAGCGTTACCGTGGCGCTGGCAAGATCGAAGAGGCCCGCGCGGCCATCGCGCGCGCCTACCAGGCCGATGCGATGTCGGTGCGGGCCGGCATCATCGAAGGGCGCCTGGAGAACGATGCGGGCAATGCTGAAGCCGCCGTGCGTGCCTTCGAGCGGGCCGCCCGCAACGATCCGGAGTACCTGCCGGAAGTGCTGCAGGCGCTGATGCAGAACTACCGCAAGGTCGGCGACCTCGGTGGCGCGCGCGCGTTCCTCTCGGAGATGACCGAGCACTATCGCGGCATCGCCCCGGTGCTGGCCCTGACCCAGCTGATGGAAGAGCAGGAGGGTGTCGCTCCGGCGCGCGCCTACCTCGGCCGCCAGCTCAAGGATCGTCCGTCGGTGCGTGGCGAGTCGGCCCTGATCGACCTGACCCTGGCCGAGGGCGCGGATTCCACCGCGACCCTGCACGACCTCAAGCACATCACCGACCAGTTGCTGGTCCGCAATCCGGCGTACCGCTGCACCCGCTGTGGCTTTGGGGCGCGCACGCATCACTGGCAGTGCCCGAGCTGCAAGGAATGGGGCACCGTCAAGCCGCTGCTCAACTACGCGGTGCTCTGAACCATGATGGTCGCCTGGATGGCGGGGCTGCTGGCGGTGCTGGCGGTATCGGCGGGCCTCACCTGGGGCGCACGCGCCTATGCGCTGCGCCGCAATCTACTGGATGAGCCCGGCGAGCGCCGCAGCCACGGGGTGGCGACGCCACGCGGCGGCGGCATCGCGATCGTGCTGACCCTGCTGCTGGCCTGCGTGGTCGCCGCGGTGATCTGGCCCACGGCCGGACTCACCCTGGCGGTATTCGCGCTGGGGCTGGTGCTGGTCGCGGGGATCGGTTGGTGGGACGACCATCGGCCGCTGCCGGCGGTGCGTCGCCTGTTGGTCCATGTCATCGCGGCCGCGCTGCTGGCTGGGTTGGTCTGGCACGCCAGTGGCAATCCCTGGCAGGCGCTGCTGGCGCTGTTGTTTGCCACTTCGTTGATCAACATCTGGAACTTCATGGATGGGATCAACGGGATAGCCACCACGCAGGCGATCCTGGCCGGTCTCGCGTTCGCCCTTGTCCTGCCGCCACCTTACGGGCTGGCCGGCGTGGTGTTGGGGCTGGCCTGCCTGGGCTTCCTGCCGTTCAACTACCCGAAGGCGCGCATCTTCATGGGTGACGTGGGCAGCGGGGCGCTGGGCTATGCGATCGCGGCGCTGGTCTGTCTGGTCAGCGTGCGCACCGATATCCACTGGCTGCTGTTGCTGGTGCCGCTTTCGGCCTTTCTTGTGGACGCAGGCTTCACATTGCTTTCGCGCATCCTGTCCGGACAGCGCTGGATGGAACCCCACACGCAGCATCTCTATCAGCGCGCGGTGAAAGGTGGTGCAAGCCACACTTTCGTCACCGGGATGTATCTTGTTTTTGGAATATTCAGTGCGGCAGTGTTTAATGCATGCACGAATTTGCAGCCGAGGTGGGAGGCTGCCGTGGCCATCGCGTGGTTGATCTTCGCGTCCGGCCTTTGGCTGCTCCTGCGCAAGGGAATGCGCAACTAGAAGGATTACGTTGTTTATGACGCCTTGGCAGGACCGACTTACCGGCTTGATGCCCCGCGCGGCCATCGTCGCCCACGACCTGTTCATGGTCTGGGCGTGCTGGCAGTTGCTGCACGCCGGACGCTACTCGATGCTGGTCGACGCGCCGGCGTTGCCGCTGTGGAACATCGACACCTCGCTGGTGCTGGTCATCCAGGCCGTGGTGTTCTGGCGGGTGGGCCTGTACCGCGGCCTGTGGCGCTTTGCCAGCGTCGCCGATCTGCTCAATATTTTCAAAGCCAGCTTCATCGGCCTGCTCGCCATCGTGGTGGCCTTGGCGTACAAGCGCTTTGAAGGCGTGCCGATGTCGGTGCTGGTCATCTACCCCTTCGCGCTGTCCGCGCTGCTGGGCGCGCCGCGCCTGCTGTACCGCGCATGGAAGGACTATCAGGCGCTGCAGTCCGACGTCACCGCGCGCCGTGTGCTGATCCTGGGTGCCGGCCAGGCGGCCGAGGCCCTCGTCCGCGACCTGCGCCGCTCGGGTGATTTCGAGCCGGTCGGCCTGCTCGACGACGCCCCTCACCTGCAGGGCGCCAAGCTGCAGGGCCTGCCGATCCTGGGCACCCTGGAAGATGCCCCGGCCGTGGTCCGCGAGACCGCCGCCAAGCTGCTGGTGATCGCCATTCCCTCGCTGGATGCCGTGGGCATGCAGCGGGTGGTGGCCATCTGCGAAAGCACCGGCGTGCCGTTCCGGATGGTGCCCAAGCTCAACGACATCCTGCTGGGTCATTCCTTGCCGGGTGAGCTCAAGGAAGTGGCGATCGAGGACCTGCTCGGCCGCAAGCCGATCCTGCCGGACTGGGCGCTGATCCGTGGCTGGCTGGGCGGGCGCACCGTGCTGGTCACCGGCGCGGGCGGTTCGATCGGTTCGGAGCTGTGCCGCCAGTGTGCACGCCACGGGGCAGGGCGCATCGTCCTGGTGGAGATGAGCGAGCTGCTCCTGCTCACCATCGAGGCCGAGCTGCAGCGCAGCTTCCCGGATCTGGTGGTGGAAGCGGTGCTGGGTGACTGCGGCGACCCCGCGGTGATCCGCCATGCGCTGTCGCTGTCACGGGTGGACTCGGTCTTCCATGCCGCCGCCTACAAGCAGGTGCCGGTGCTGGAGCGCCAGCTCCGCGAGGCGGTGCGCAACAACATCCTCTCCACCGAAACGGTGGCGCGTGCCTGCGTCGAAGCGCGCATCGAGCATTTCGTCTTCATCTCCACCGACAAGGCGGTCGATCCGGTCAACGCCCTGGGTGCCAGCAAGCGCTACGCGGAGATGATCTGCCAGAGCCTGGACCAGAAGACCAGCCACACCCGTTTCGTGACCGTGCGCTTCGGCAACGTGCTGGCCTCGGCCGGCAGCGTGGTGCCGGTGTTCCGCGAGCAGATTCTCAAGGGTGGCCCGGTCACCGTGACCGACCCGGAAGTCACCCGCTACTTCATGACCATTCCCGAGGCCTGTCAGCTGATCCTGCAGGCGGCCGCGTCGGCCTCGCATGGGGCGATCTATACGCTGGACATGGGCGAGCCGGTGCCGATCCGCGTGCTGGCCGAGCAGATGATCCGCCTGGCCGGCAAGCAGCCGTACAAGGACATCGCCATCGTCTATACGGGCCTGCGCCCGGGCGAGAAACTGCACGAAACGCTGTTCTATTCCGACGAAGATTATCGTCCGACCGCGCACCCGAAGATTCTCGAGGCCGGCGTACGCACGTTCGCGCGCGAACAGGTATTGGCCAATGTGCCGAAACTGCGCGAGGCGATTGCCAGCTACGATACTGATGCGATCAACAGCATTCTGTTTGCGACCATGCCGGAATTTTCTCCGCTGCAACAGGACGATCACGTCAGTTCTGCTAAAGTGCTCGCCTTTCCGGCGCGTGAGGCCACTAGGTTCTGATGAGCAAGCGTATTCGCAAGGCGGTATTTCCTGTCGCAGGGTTGGGAACGCGATTCCTTCCGGCTACCAAAACCGTTCCGAAGGAAATGCTGCCGATCATTGATCGGCCGTTGATCCAATATGCCGTGGATGAGGCGATCGAGGCGGGCTGTGACACGCTGATCTTCATCACCAACCGCTACAAGCATGCGGTCGCAGATTATTTCGACAAGGCCTACGAGCTGGAGCAGAAACTCGAGCGCGCCGGCAAGCAGGAGCAGCTCGAACTGGTTCGCCATGTGCTGCCCAATGGCGTGCGCGCCGTGTTCGTGACCCAGGCTGAAGCGCTGGGCCTGGGCCATGCGGTGCTGTGCGCCAAGGCGATTGTCGGTGACGAGCCGTTCGCCGTGCTGCTGCCGGACGATCTGATCTGGAACCGCGGCAACGGTGCGCTCAAGCAGATGGCCGACGCCAACGAAGCCACCGGCGCCAGCATCATCGCGGTCGAAGACGTACCGCATGACAAGACCGGCAGCTACGGCATCGTGGCCACCGAAGCCTTCGACGGCCGCCAGGGCAGGATCAGTGCCATCGTCGAAAAGCCCAAGCCCGAAGATGCCCCGAGCGACCTGGCCGTGGTCGGCCGTTACGTGCTCAGCCCGAAGATCTTCGAGCTGCTCGAAGCAACCGGGACCGGTGCAGGTGGCGAAATCCAGCTGACCGACGCGATCGCCGATCTGCTCAAGAGCGAACGTGTCGACGCGTTCCGCTTTGAAGGCCGTCGCTTCGACTGCGGCACCCATCTGGGCCTGGTCGAAGCCACGATCCGCTTTGCGCTCGACAACGAGAAGCTGGCCGGTCCGGCGCGCGAAGTGCTCCAGAAGATGCTGGCTGAAGGCTGAGGACGAGCTGCCGCCGCGCGATGCAGCGGCGGTAGTGCCGGCCGCTGGCCGGCTCTTCAAGCAGCTGTGGTAGTGCCGGCCGCTGGCCGGCTCCTCAAGCAGCGGTGGTAGTGCCGGCCGCTGGCCGGCTCCTCAAGCAGCGGTGGTAGTGCCGGCCGCTGGCCGGCTCCCGGCAGAACAGAAAAGGGCAGCCGCCCGGCGGCCCTTTTCGTTTCCGACCGTGCACCGACCAACGGTCGGTGCCTACCCGTTGCATTGGTGCCACCAGTAGGGCCGGTGATACCCGTTGCATTGGTGCCACCGGTGGGGCCGGTTATCCGCCGCATCGGCGCCGACCCGTGGGCCGGCACCGATCAATGCCTTACAGCGATTCGAAGATACCCGCCGCGCCCATGCCGGTGCCGATGCACATGGTCACCATGCCGTACTTCTGCTGACGACGGCGCAGGCCGTGCAACAGGGTGGCGGTGCGGATCGCGCCGGTGGCGCCCAGCGGGTGGCCCAGGGCGATCGCGCCGCCCAGCGGGTTGACCTTGGACGGGTCCAGGCCGCAATCGCGGATCACCGCCAGCGACTGTGCGGCGAAGGCTTCGTTGAGCTCGATCCAGTCCAGCTGGTCCTGGGTCAGGCCGGCCTGCTTGAGCGCCTTGGGGATCGCGGCGATCGGGCCGATGCCCATCACTTCGGGGCGCACACCGGCGACCGAGAAGCTGACGAAGCGGGCCAGCGGGGTCAGGCCGTAGTCCTTGATCGCCTGCTCGGAGGCCAGCAGCACCGCACCGGCGCCATCGCTCATCTGCGAGGAGTTGCCGGCGGTGACCGTGCCGCCGAACTGGCCGTTGCGGAACACCGGGCGCAGCTTGGCCAGGCCTTCAGCGGACGAATCCAGGCGCGGGCCTTCGTCGGTATCCACGATCGTGTCGCGGGTGATGATGCGGCGGCCGTCGGCCAGGTCCGGCTGGCGGGTGCGCACGTCGTACGGGCTGATCTCGTCCTTGAACTCGCCGTTCTGGATCGCGGCGATGGCCTTCTGGTGCGAGGCGAGGGCGAAGGCGTCCTGCTCCTCACGCGAGACCTTCCATTCTTCGGCGACCTTCTCGGCGGTGATGCCCATGCCGTAGGCGATGGCGACGTGGTCGTTGTCGAACACGCTCGGTGCCATGGCGATCTTGTTGCCCATCATCGGCACCATCGACATCGACTCGGTACCACCGGCCAGCATCAGGTCCGAATTGCCCAGACGGATCTGGTCGGCGGCCATGGCCACGGCCTGCAGGCCGGAGGAGCAGAAGCGGTTGACGGTCTGCGCGGCGATGGTGTCCGGCAGGCCGGCCAGCAGCACGCCGATGCGGGCCACGTTCATGCCCTGCTCGGCTTCCGGCATCGCGCAGCCGATGATCGCGTCATCGATGCGGTTGAGGTCGATGCCCGGCGCCTGTGCGACCACGGAGCGGAGCACATGGGCCAGCATGTCGTCGGGACGGGTATTGCGGAACACGCCCTTGGGCGCCTTGCCCACCGGGGTACGGGTGGCGGCGACGATGTAGGCGTCCTGGATTTGCTTGGTCATTGCAGTGATCTCTCTAAAAGGGTCAGTTGCGCAGCGGCTTGCCGGTCTTGAGCATGTGCGCGATGCGGGCCTGGGTCTTTTCCTGCTGGGCCAGTTCGACGAAGTGCTTGCGCTCCAGCGTCAGCAGCCACTCTTCGTCCACCAGCGTGCCGCGATCCACTTCGCCACCGCACAGCACGGTGGCGATGCGCACGGCGATCTCGTAGTCGTACGGGCTGATGAAGCGGCCTTCCAGCATGTTGACCAGCATCATCTTGAACGTGGCGATGCCGACGTCACCGGCGACCTGGATGCGGCGGGCCGGCATCGGCGGACGGTAGCCACCTTCGGCCAGCGCCAGCACTTCGGCCTTGGCGATGTGCAGCGTCTCGAAGCTGTTGAACGCCACCTTGTCGGTCGCGCGCATCAGGCCCAGTTCCTTGGCGTTGACCGCCGAGTTGGAGACCTTGGCCATCGCGACGGTTTCGAAGGTCTTCTTCAGCTCGGCGAACACGTCACCGCCTGGACCGGCGGCCTGCGAGGCGCGCACGGCCAGTTCCTTCAGGCCACCACCGGCCGGCAGCAGACCCACGCCCGCTTCAACCAGACCGATGTAGCTTTCCAGCGCAGCCACGCTCTTGGCGCTGTGCATCTGGAACTCGCAGCCACCGCCCAAGGCCAGGCCGCGCACCGCGGTCACCACCGGCACCAGCGAATACTTGATCGCCTGGCTGGTGCGCTGGAAGTTGTGCACCATCTCTTCGAACTGGTCCACCTTGCCGGCCTGCAGCAGGCCGAGCGCACCGGACAGATCGGCGCCGGCGGAGAAGGGTTCCTTCTGCTGCCAGATCACCAGGCCCTTGTAGTCCTGCTCGGCGCGCTTGATCGCTTCCTGCAGGCCGTTGAGCACGTGGTCGGACACGGTGTTCATCTTGGTCTTGAAGCTGACCACCGCGATGCCGTCGCCGTCGTGCCACATGCGCACGCCGTCGTTCTCGAACACGGTTTCGCCCGGGCTGAAGGTCTCGCCCAGCAGCGGATCCGGGAAGCGCTGGCGCTGGTACACCGGCAGCGCCGAACGCGGCAGCTTGGCATTGCGCGATGGGCTGTAGCTGCCTTCGGCGGCGTGCACGCCGTCGCGGCCGTCGAACACCCAATCGGGCAGCGGTGCGCTGCTCATGCTCTTGCCGGCCACGATGTCATCGGCGATCCACTGCGCGACCTGCTTCCAGCCGGCGGCCTGCCAGGTTTCGAACGGGCCGAGCGACCAGCCGTAGCCCCAGCGGATGGCCAGATCGACGTCGCGCGCGGTTTCGGCGATGTCGGCCAGGTGGTAGGCGCTGTAGTGGAACAGGTCGCGGAAGGTCGCCCACAGGAACTGCGCCTGCGGGTGCTGGCTTTCGCGCAGCTTGGCGAACTTCTCGGCCGGGTTCTTGATCTTCAGGATCTCGACCACTTCCGGTGCGGCGGTGCGGTCGGCGGGGCGGTAGTCCTGCTTCTCCAGGTCCAGCACCACGATGTCCTTGCCGACCTTGCGGAAGATGCCGGCACCGGTCTTCTGGCCGAGCGCGCCCTTGGAAATCAGCGCGTCCAGCCACTTCGGCGACTTGAAGAATTCATGCCACGGATCGTTGGGCAGGGTGTCGCCCATGGTCTTGATCACGTGGGCCATGGTGTCCAGGCCGACCACGTCGGAGGTGCGGTAGGTGGCGGACTTCGGGCGGCCGACCAGCGGGCCGGTCAGGCCGTCCACTTCATCGAAGCCCAGTCCGAATTCCTGGGTATGGTGGATGGTGGACAGGATCGAGAACACGCCGATGCGGTTGCCGATGAAGTTCGGGGTGTCCTTGGCGTACACCACGCCCTTGCCCAGGGTGGTGACCAGGAACGCTTCCAGGCCTTCCAGCACGGCGGCGTCGGTGGTGGTCGCCGGGATCAGCTCGGCCAGGTGCATGTAGCGCGGCGGGTTGAAGAAATGCACACCGCAGAAGCGGTGGCGCAGCTGTTCTGGCAGTACGTCGGCGAGCTTGTTGATGCCCAGGCCCGAGGTGTTGGAAGCCAGCACGGCGTGATCGGCCACGAACGGGGCGATCTTCTTGTACAGGTCCTGCTTCCAGTCCATCCGTTCGGCGATGGCCTCGATGATCAGGTCGCAGTCCTTCAACTGCTCCAGGCCGGTTTCGTAGTTGGCCGGCGTGATCGCCTCGGCGTAGGACTTGCTGGCGAGCGGGGCAGGGCTGAGCTTGCCCAGGTTGGCAATCGCCTTGAGCACGATGCCATCGGCCGGACCTTCCTTGGCGGGCAGGTCGAACAGCACCGTGTCGACGCCGGCGTTGGTCAGGTGGGCGGCGATCTGGGCACCCATGACGCCGGCACCCAGCACGGCGGCACGGCGGACTAGCAGGGAATTGGACATGTCGATAAGCCTTTGGTTGTCTGGAAGCCGGTCAACGCCCGGCTCTACGGGGTGGAAAGGGAGGTCGTCGAAGCGCTCGAGGCCGCGCTGGCGCGGAATCCGGCTTCGGCGAAATGAATCAGTTCCTGGGCGGCATGGGCACGATGCGCCGCTTCGGTGACACCGGCGGGTCGCTTGATCAGGCCGAAGTCGGCCATCGCGTAAGTCAGCGAGCCGGCGAGGAAATCCAGGCGCCAGTACAGCTCCTCCTTGCTCAGCTCCGGCACGCAGGCGGAGATCGCCTTGCCGAAGTCGCGCAGGACGTGGCCGTAGTGGTCGGACAGGAACTTGCGCAGGTTGTCGTTTTTTTCTGCGTAGGCGCGGGCGATGACCCGCACGAACGCGCCGCCGGTCTGGCGGTCCTGGGCCATCGCCAGCGCCGGCTCGACGAAGGCGGCCAGCACCGGGCGCAGCGCGCCGGGGTGCTCACGGCGTGCAGCCTCCAGCTGGGCCAGGCGGGCCGAGGTCATCTCGTCCATGCGGCGGCGGAAGACCTCGTTGACGAGGTTCTCCTTGGAGCCGAAGTGGTAGTTGACCGCGGCGATGTTCACATCGGCCTGGCTGGTGACCTGGCGCAGCGAGGTGCCCGCGAACCCGTGCAGGGCGAACAGTTCTTCAGCGGCGCCGAGGATGCGGTCCTTGGTGGAGAAGTGGGCAGGTTTGGCCATGGGGCAGGGCAGTTCAATCAAACGATTGTTTGATATTAGACCTGCGGCTGCGGCATCGCATTGTGCGGCGCAGCAGAAATGGGCGTCCGTTCATCCGCCCCCGGGTAGTGCCGGCCGCTGGCCGGCAACCCTTCATTCCCTGAACGGGGCGAGCGATCCCATGCGGTCCAAGCCTGCCACGCAAGGCGTGGCACTACCGGAGATGGGGAGGACACGTTAGAATTGGCGCACGTATATCAGGCTAAGCCCGCGTTTTGACGCGGGTTTTTTTCATGTTAACCTCGGGCCGATCAAGTGGCCCGCCCAACGGAGTATTCCCATGGCGCTGGAGCGCACCCTTTCCATCATCAAGCCGGACGCCGTCGCCAAGAACGTCATCGGCGAAATCTACGCCCGCTTTGAAAAGGCCGGCCTGAAGGTCGTCGCCGCCAAGTACAAGCAGCTGTCGCGCCGTGAAGCCGAAGGCTTCTACGCCGTGCACCGCGAGCGTCCGTTCTTCAACGCGCTGGTCGAGTTCATGATCTCCGGCCCGGTGATGATCCAGGCGCTGGAAGGCGAGAACGCCGTGCTGGCCCACCGCGACCTGCTGGGCGCCACCAACCCGAAGGAAGCCGCCGCAGGCACCATCCGCGCCGACTTCGCTGAATCCATCGATGCCAATGCCGCCCACGGCTCGGACTCGGTTGAGAATGCCGCGATCGAAATCGCCTACTTCTTCGCCGCGACTGAAGTCGTCTCGCGCTGAGAGTGATGCCGTGAACGAGGTCGTACAGCCAACCGCCATCCCATCCGTGCTCGTCTCGAGCCCGGCTGTGGCCAAGCAGAACCTGCTCGACCTCGATCGCGAGGGTCTGGAGCGCTTCTTCGCCGAGACACTCGGCGAAGCGCGCTACCGTGCCCACCAGGTGATGAAGTGGATCCACCATCACTACGTCACCGATTTCGATGACATGACCGACCTCGGCAAGGCGTTGCGCGCCAAGCTCAAGCAGCATGCCGAGGTGCTGGTTCCGAACATCGTGTTCGACAAGCCCTCCGCCGATGGCACCCACAAGTGGCTGCTGGCCATGGGCACCGACGGCAAGAACGCGATTGAAGCGGTCTACATCCCGGACAAGAACCGCGGCACGCTGTGCGTATCGTCGCAGGTCGGCTGCGCGCTGAACTGCACCTTCTGTTCGACCGCCACCCAGGGCTTCAACCGCAACCTGTCCACCGCCGAGATCATCGGCCAGGTGTGGGTCGCGGCGCGCCATCTGGGCAACATCCCGCACAAGCAGCGTCGTCTCACCAATGTGGTGATGATGGGCATGGGCGAGCCGTTGATGAATTTCGACAACGTCGTGCGCGCCATGAGCGTGATGCGCGACGATCTGGGCTATGGCCTGGCCAACAAGCGCGTGACGCTGTCCACCTCCGGCCTGGTGCCGCAGATCGACCGCCTCTCCACCGAGAGTGACGTGTCGCTGGCGGTGTCGCTGCATGCGCCCAACGATGCACTGCGCGAGACCCTGGTCCCGCTCAACAAGAAGTACCCGATCGTCGAGCTGATGGCCTCGTGCGCACGTTACCTGCGCGCCAACAAGCGCCGCGAATCGGTCACCTTCGAATACACCCTGATGAAGGGCATCAATGACCAGCCCGAGCACGCCCGCCAGCTGGCGCGGCTGATGCGCCAGTTCGACAACGCCGTACAGGCCTCGAACTCGGGCAAGGTCAACCTGATTCCGTTCAATCCATTCCCGGGCACGCGCTATGAGCGCTCCGGCGAAACCGACATCCGCGCCTTCCAGAAGATCCTGCTCGATGCGAAGGTGCTGACGATGGTGCGACGCACCCGTGGCGACGACATCGATGCCGCCTGCGGCCAGCTCAAGGGCCAGGTCATGGATCGCACGCGCCGCCAGGCCGAGTTCAATAAAACGCTGCAGGACGGGAAAGGCCGGGATGCGGCTGCCTGATTGCCGATTGCCAGCCGTTGTTTTCCTCGCGCTGGCAGTGGTCGGCTGTGGCAAGCAAGGCATCAAACCGCCGTCCGGGCCCCTTGAGGTCGCGCCGACCTATGAGGCCCGGGACAACCCTGAGATCCGCAAGCGCGTGAACTACCAGGACCAGATGGTCCTGGCTGGCGAATCGCTGCGCGCAGGTGCCCCGGATGCCGCCGAGAAGCGGGTGCGGGCGGCCATGAAGATCGATGCGCGGCGTCCCGAGGCCTATATGCTGCTGGCGGCCATCGCCGCCCAGCGCGGCAACGAGGCCGAGGCCGGCCAGCTGTACGCCAAGGCCGCTGAGCTGGGCCCGGAGCGCGGCGACGTCCTCAACAATTATGGCGCGTGGCTATGTGCTCATGGCCGGCCGGCCGAGTCGCTGGTCTGGTTCGACCGGGCGCTGCAGACCCCGGGCTACACCACGCCGGCGTCCGCCCTGGCCAATGCCGGTGGCTGTGCGCTGGACGCAGGCCAGCCCGAACGGGCCGTGCCGGACCTGCGACGGGCGCTTGAGATAGATCCCGTCAATGCCTATGCGCTGGAGTCGATGGCCCGCAACGAGTACGCCCAAGGGCGCTATTTCGAGGCCCGGGCCTTTTCGCAACGGCGTTTGACGGCTGCACCGGCCACACGTTCCGTGTTACAACTTGCCTCTCAAATCGAGGCGCGGCTTGGCGACAGCGTGGCATCCGGTCGCTATCTGCAGCGAATTCATGACGAATTTCCGCAGGATGCGGCACCTAATCCCCGGGGTTGAAGCATTGTGATTGATGACCAGACTGTGAACGCTTTTGATACTGCGGCCGGTTGCGGAGCTCGTCTTCGCCAGGCCCGGGAAGCGGCCGGACTGACCCTGGAGGCGGTGGGGCAGCGGCTGCATATGCCGGTTCAGGTACTCAAGTCCCTCGAAGAAGAACAGTGGCAGCGTCTCGGCGCGCCGGTCTTCGTCCGCGGCCAGCTGCGCAGTTATGCCCGCCTGCTCAAGGTGGACATCGGCGAGATCCTCGAGCAGGCGCATATCGGGCCGATCGTGCCGCCGCAGCTGGTCAGCCACACCCATACCCCGCGGGCCCGGCGCATTGCCGAGAGCCTGGGGCGTCGTGTCCTGTATGTCGGCATCACCGCCGTTCTGGCCGTGCCGGTCTGGTTCGCCACCCGCGGCCATTTCGATGGCACGGCGACCACCCCGAACACCGCCTCGCTGGATGTGATCCCGGCGGCGGTACCGGTGGCCGGTGGCGACACCCCGGACCCGGCCGCACCGGTGGCGGTCGAAGCGGCCAAGCCTTCGGCACCGGCGGCGCCGTATCTGGCATCGCTGACCCCGGTTCCGCGTCCGGCCGCTGCGCCGGCATCGCAGGCCGGCGCCCTGAGCCTGCAGTTCAAAGGCGACAGCTGGGTGGATATTTCCGGGCCCGACGGCACCACCGTCGAAAAGGCCCTGATCAAGTCGGGCGAGACCCGAAGCTTCGCGCCAGGCCAGGTGGCCCGCATGGTGCTGGGCAATGCATCGGCGGTCGAGGTTCAGCAGGCCGGCACTATCGTCGACCTTTCGCCGTACCAGCGAGCCAACGTGGCACGCTTTACGGTATCCTCTGACGGCTCCGTGGTCCCAGTTTCGCACTGAACCGCGTTTCCCCAATCCAATTCAAATAGCTCCTCCTCATGGGCGGGGCGAGAGTACGCATGGCGATCGACGACCTGCTCGACGAGCACGAACAAAGTGAACGCGTCCGCGGCTGGCTGCGGAAGAACGGTGTCAGCATCCTCGCTGGCGTAGCCATCGCGATTGGTGGCATATGGGGCTGGAAAGAGTGGCAGACCCGGCACAGCAACAGCCTGGCCGGCGCCAACGTCCAATACCAGATCGTCCTCAAGAGCCTGGAAGAAAAGGATCTGGAGCAGGCCGCCAAAGGTGTGAAGGACCTGGAAAGCGGCAAGGCCAACATCTATGCCGATCTGGCCGCACTGCAGCTGGCCAAGGCCCAGGTCGATGCCGGCAAGAACGAAGACGCGCTGGCGACCCTGCGCGCGATCAAGGCCGACCCCGAATTCAAGCCGGTGATCGAGCAGCGCGTTGCGCGCCTGCTGGTGGCCACCGGCAAGACCGAGGATGCGATCAAGCAGCTCGGCACCGCAACCGACAGCGCCAGCCTGGAAATCCATGGCGACGCACTGATGGCGCAGGGCAAGCGTGATGCCGCCCGCGAGCAGTATGAGAAGGCGCTCAAGACGCTGGACGTGGCAGCGCCCCAGCGGCGCCTGCTGGAAACCAAGTTGACGGATGCCGGTGGCACCGTCACCGATCCTGCGGAGTCGGTGTAATGAATCAGATGGTCATGATCAAGCGCGTTGCCACGGTTGCCCTGTTGGGCATGGCCCTGACCGGCTGCAGCACGATGAAGGGCTGGTTCGCCGGCAAAGATGCGGCGGCCAAGAAGGCGCTGGAGCCGGCCGAGCTGGTCAAGTTCGATGCCACCGCCAAGGTCGACAAGATCTGGACGGCCAACGTCGGCAAGGGTGAGAAGCGCATCGGCGTCCGTCAGGGCCCGGTGGTCGCCGATGGTCGCGTGTACGCGGCCGCCATCTACGGTGGCGTGCATGCCATCGACCTGCAGACCGGCAAGAAGATCTGGACCTATGAACCGGCCAAGGTGAAGAAGCAGCCCAAGCTGCGTCTGTCCGGTGGCCCGGGCGTGGGTGACGGCCTGGTCGTCATCGGCACCCTGGATGGCGAAGTCATCGCGTTGAACGCGGCCGACGGCACTGAGAAGTGGCGTGCCAAGGTGCCGGGTGAAGTGATCTCCGCGCCGGCCGTGGGCCAGGGCATGGTGTTCGTGCGCAGCAACGACGGTCGCGTGACCGGCCTGGATGCCGAAAATGGCACCCAGCGCTGGTTCAACCCGCGCGAGCTGCCGGCACTGACCGTGCGTGGCAACGCGCCGGTCGTCGCCGGCCCGGGCGTGCTGTTCATCGGTAACGACGACGGTTCCATCGCCGCGCTGGCCATGCAGGACGGCCGCACGCTGTGGGACCAGATGGTCGGCACCGGCGAAGGCCGTACCGAGCTGGAGCGCATGGCCGATATCGATGGCGCCCCGGTGCTGGAAGGCAATACGCTGTTCGTCAGCAGTTTCAAGAACCAGACCATGGCGATCGAAGGCCCGACCGGCCGTCCGCTGTGGGCACGTGATCATGGTGGCGCCGGTGGCGTGGCCCTGACCTCGAGCAATGTGTTCGTCACCGACAACAAGGGCGGCGTGTTCGGCCTGGACAAGGCCAGCGGTTCGGCCATGTGGTCGCAGACGGGCCTGGCCCGTCGTTCGCTGACCGGTCCGGTCATCCACGGCGATTACGTTGTGGTCGGTGATTACAAGGGGTATCTGCACTGGTTGCGGACCGATAACGGTGAGTTCGCGGCGCGCGCCAAGAGTGGCGGCGACGCCCTCCTGGCACAGCCGGTAGCTGCCGATGGGATTCTGCTGGTGCAGAACGTTGATGGAAAGCTGACCGCGTTCCGGTTGGCACAATAAGGAGTTACCGCGATGCTGCCCTTGGTCGCCCTGGTTGGACGGCCGAATGTCGGCAAGTCCACGCTGTTCAATGCGTTTACCCGTACGCGCGACGCGCTGGTCCATGACCAGCCCGGCGTGACCCGGGACCGTAATTACGGTGTTTGTCGTCTTGATGAAGACCACCCGTTCCTGGTGGTCGATACCGGCGGTATCGCCGGTGAAGAAGAAGGTCTGGCCGGCGCTACTGCCCGCCAGGCCCGCGCCGCCGCCGCCGAGGCGGACCTGATCCTGTTCGTGGTCGATGCCCGTGAGGGCCCGATGGACGACGAGATCCTGTCCTGGCTGCGCAAACTGGCCCGTCCGACCCTGCTGCTGATCAACAAGATCGACGGCATGAACGAAGACACCGTGCGTTCGGAGTTTGCCCGTTACGGCTTCAGCGAAATGCTGACCGTCTCGGCCGCGCACCGTCAGGGCCTGGATGATCTGCTGGACGAGGTCGTGGAACGGTTGCCGGAAGAGGGCACCACCGAGACCCTGGACACCGATCCGAACCGCATTCGCATCGCCTTCGTCGGCCGCCCCAACGTGGGCAAGTCGACGCTGGTCAATCGTCTGCTCGGCGAAGAGCGCATGATCGCCTCCGAAGTGCCCGGTACCACCCGTGATTCGATCGCGGTGGACATGGAGCGTGACGGGCGCGAGTACCGCCTGATCGATACCGCGGGCCTGCGTCGCAAGGCGCGCGTCGAGGAAGTGGTCGAGAAGTTCAGCGTCATCAAGACCCTTCAGGCCATCGAGCAGTGCCAGGTCGCGGTGCTGATGCTCGATGCCTCTGAAGGTGTCACCGATCAGGACGCCAGCGTGCTGGGTGCGGTGCTCGATGCCGGCCGTGCCTTGGTGGTGGCGATCAACAAGTGGGATGGCCTGACCGATTACCAGCGCGAGCAGGCTGAAGCACTGGTGTCGCGCAAGCTCGGCTTCGTGCCGTGGGCCGAAGTGGTGCGCATCTCGGCCAAGCACGGCTCGGGCCTGCGTGAGCTGTTCCGCTGCATCCACGCCGCGCATGCCTCGGCGACGCATGAGTTCAGCACCAGCGAAGTCAACAAGGCGCTGGAAACGGCCTACGAGACCAACCCGCCGCCGGCGATCCGTGGTCACGTGTCCAAGCTGCGCTACGTGCATCCGGGCGGTTCCAACCCGCCGACCTTCATCGTCCACGGCACCCGTCTGAAAGACCTGCCGGAGTCGTACAAGCGCTATCTGGAGAACTTCTTCCGCAAGCGCTTCAAGCTGGTCGGCACGCCCGTGCAGTTCATCTTCCGCGAGGGTGTGAACCCGTACGAGGGCAAGAAGAACGTGCTCACCGAACGTCAGCTCAAGCGCAAGCGCCGCTTGATCAAGCACGTCAAGGGCAAGTGATGCAGAAAGAGCCGGCGCAAGCCGGCTCTTTTCATTTGGGGCTGCCGGCCAGTGGCCGCACGCAGCGGTAGTGCCGGCCGCTGGCCGGCAACCCGGACAAACCGGCGGCCGGCGCGCCCGTGCGCGATAATCCCCGCATGAGCACGATCCCCGAACTCACCCCTGCGCAGGTCCGCGAACGCCTCGCCCAGGGCGCACTGCTGATCGACGTCCGAGAGGCGCACGAGCGTGCCACCGGCATGGCCGAAGGCGCCCTCGGCATCGCCACGGGCGATCTCCAGGCCGAACCCGGCACGCACCTGCCGGCCATCGACCGCGAGGTCGTCCTGATCTGCCAGAGCGGCAAGCGCTCGATGGAGGCCGCGAACGTCCTGGCCGGTCTCGGCTATACGCATGTCGCCTCCGTCCACGGCGGCACGTCCGCGTGGCGCGCTGACGGGCTGCCGTTGGTGCAGCCGATGCAGAGCGACGCCGAGCGCGATTTCAACGAACGGTACTCGCGTCATCTGCTGTTGCCGCAGGTGGGCGTCCAGGGCCAGAAGACGCTGCTCGCCTCGCGCGTGCTGGTGCTCGGCGCCGGCGGTCTGGGCGCCCCGGCCAGCTTCTATCTGGCCGCGGCCGGGGTAGGGCACCTGCGCATCGCCGACGACGACGTGGTGGATCGCAGCAACCTGCATCGGCAGATCATCCATACCGACGCCAGCGTCGGCGAGCCCAAGGTGCGCTCCGCCCGCGCGCGCCTGCTCGCGCTCAATCCTTCGCTGGATGTGGAGGCCGTGCAGGCGCGGGTCACCTCGGACAACATCGATGCGCTGCTCGAGGGGGTCGACGTGGTGCTGGATGGCTCGGACAACTTCCCGCTGCGTTATCTGCTCAACGATGCCTGCCTCCAGCACGGCATCCCGCTGGTGTATGGCGCGGTGGAGCGCTTTACCGGCCAGGTCAGTGTGTTCGATGCCGGTCGCCAGCGTGGCACTGCGCCCTGCTACCGCTGCCTGTTCCCGGAGCCGCCGCCGCCCGAGTTCGCGCCCAACTGCTCGGAGGCCGGGGTCCTCGGCGTGCTGCCGGGCATGGTCGGTCTGCTGCAGGCCACCGAAGTGCTCAAGCTGCTGCTCGGCATCGGCGAGCCACTGATCGGACGCCTGCTGACCTTCGATGCGCTGGGCATGCGCTTCCGCGAGACGCGGCTCAGGCCGGACCCGGCCTGTCCGCTCTGCGCGCCCGGGCGCGCGTTCCCTGGGTACATCGATTACGCCGCGTTCTGCAGCGGCGCGTAGATCCACGCCATGCGTGGATGCGGTTCGCCGGGACGCTATGCGTGGATGCCGTTGGCGAGGGGCCGCCGGGTGAGCGCAGCCACGCGTGGCGTGGCTCTACCGGTGGGTTCGGTGGCGATTTCGGGACGATGTGGCATCCAGATTCAATATCGTTCTGAATTCAGCACGATAAAACGCATCATCCGCGCTATTGCCCTTCACCGCTTTGCCCTATCGTTGACCCATCTTGTGTAGTCCGGGGAAACAACCGCATGGCGGTGGAAGCAGGTGCCAGTGAACTGGTGAAAGTCGTCGCTCTGCTGGGCGCGGCAGTGGTCATGGTGCCGCTGTTCCGCCGGCTGGGGTTGGGCTCGGTGCTGGGCTATTTCGCCGCGGGCCTGGCCATCGGCCCGTTCGGGTTCGGCTGGTTCTCCGATCCGCAGGCCATCCTGCATACCGCCGAGCTCGGCGTGGTGATGTTCCTGTTCGTGATCGGCCTGGAGATGCGGCCCTCGCACCTGTGGAGTCTGCGCAACGAGATCTTCGGCCTGGGCACGCTGCAGATCGTGGTCTGCGGCGCGGTGCTGACCGGCGTGTGCATGCTGCTCGGCTTCCCCTTGCCGGTGGCCTTCATCGGCGCCGCCGGGTTCGTGTTGACCTCCACCGCGGTGGTGATGCAACTGCTTGCCGAACGCGGCGACATCGCGCTGCCGACCGGCCAGAAGATCGTCTCGATCCTGCTGTTCGAAGATCTGCTGATCGTGCCTCTGCTGGCGGTGGTCGCGTTCATGGCGCCGGTGCACAGTGATGCGGGCGAGAGCTCGCGCTGGGTCACCGTGGGTATCGCTGCCGGTGCGATCGTCGGCCTGGTGCTGGTCGGCCGCTTCCTGCTCAATCCGTTGTTCCGCATCCTCGCCGCCGCCAAGGCGCGCGAGGTGATGACGGCCGCTGCCCTGCTGGTCGTGCTCGGCGCCGCGCTGCTGATGCAGCTGGGCGGGTTGTCGATGGCGATGGGCGCGTTCCTCGCGGGCGTGCTGCTCAGCGAATCCACCTTCCGCCACCAGATCGAAGCGGACATCGAGCCGTTCCGCGGCATCCTGCTCGGCTTGTTCTTCCTCAGCGTCGGGATGGCGTTGGACCTCACCGTCGTGGCCAACAACTGGCCGCTGATCGTCTCCGGCGTGTTCGCGCTGATGCTGGCCAAGGCGGTCTGCATCTACGTGGTCGCGCGCATCCTGGGCAGTGATCATCGGCAGGCGCTGGACCGTGGCGTGGTGATGGCGCAGGGCGGCGAGTTCGCCTTCGTGCTGTTCTCCGCCGCGGCGGTGGCCGGTGTGATCGACGTACAGGTCAACGCCAATCTGACCGCGATCGTGGTGCTTTCGATGGCGCTGACGCCGCTGTTCGTGCTGCTGCACGACAAGCTGATGCCGGACCGGGAAGTCTCGCTCGATGGCGTCGAAGAAGCCGACGGCTTGTCCGGCAGCGTGCTGCTGATCGGCTTTGGTCGCTTCGGCCAGGTGGCGAGTCAGTCGCTGCTGGCGCGCGATGTGGATGTGACCATCATCGACAACGACGTGGACATGATCCACAACGCCGAGCGCTTCGGGTTCAAGATCTACTACGGCGACGGTACCCGGCTGGATGTACTGCATGCGTCCGGCGCGGGGTCGGCGCGTGCGATCGCGGTGTGCGTCAACAGCGACCAGGATGCCGATCGCATCGTCGAGCTGGTCACCCACGAGTTCCCCCAGGCCAAGCTGCTGGTGCGCTCGTTCGATCGCGAGCATTCGCTGCGCCTGATCCATGCCGGCGTGGACTTCCAGATCCGCGAGACCTTCGAGTCGGCGCTGCAGTTCGGCCAGGCCGCGTTGATGGAGCTGGGTGCCGATCCGGACGATGCGCGTGAGATCGCCGAGCAGATCCGCGAGCGTGATGCGGAACGCTTCGAGCTGGAGATGGCGGGCGGAGACCTGCGCGCCGGGGCGCACATGGTGTTCGGCACGGCGCTGCCCGGCGTGCCCACGCCGACCCCGTTCACCGCGCCCAAGCGCAAAGCGCGCACGCTCAACGCGGACGAGGTGCCGGAAGAGGAATAAGCAGGGTAGTGCCGGCCGCTGGCCGGTACCCAGGTGGGCCCATCCCACGTGCCGGCCAGCGGCCGGCACTACCGGTGGGCGGGGCGGGCCGAATCAGGGACAATAGCCGACCGTCGCCCCCACGCCTGCCGCCCTCGATGAGCTCACCGACTTCCGACACCGCTTCTTCCGCCCGCATTCTCGACGGCCGCCGCATCGCCGAAGACCTGCTGGACAGCCTCAAGGTCCGGGTGGACGCCCGCCTGGCTGCCGGTGGCAGCCGTCCGGGCCTGGCCGTGGTGCTGGTCGGTGGCGATCCGGCGTCGACCGTGTACGTGCGCAACAAGCGCCGCGCGGCCGAGAAAGTGGGCATCGAAGCCTTTGATTACGATCTGCCGGCCGGCACCACCGAGGCCGAGCTGCTGACGTTGATCGACCAGCTCAACGCCGATCCGAAGATCCACGGCATCCTGGTGCAGCTGCCGCTGCCGGGCATCCCGGACGCCAATCGCCTGATCCACCGCATCGACCCGCGCAAGGACGTTGACGGCTTCCACCCGGAAAACGTCGGCCATCTTGCCCTGCGCGAGTTCGGCCTGCGCCCGTGCACGCCGCGCGGCATCGTGACCCTGCTGGGCCATACCGACCAGCCGGTGCGCGGTCGCAACGCCACCATCGTCGGCGTCAGCAACCACGTCGGCCGCCCGATGGGCCTGGAGCTGCTGATCGCCGGCTGCACCGTGACCAGCTGCCACAAGTTCACCCCCAAGGACGTGCTGGAGCAGTCGGTGCGCAACGCCGACATCCTGGTGGTCGCCGTGGGCCGCCCGGGCATCGTCCCGGGCGAGTGGGTCAAGCCGGGCGCCGTGGTGATCGACGTGGGCATCAACCGCCTGGAGGATGGCCGCCTGGTCGGCGATGTCGGCTTTGAGGCCGCCGCCCAGCGCGCCAGCTGGATCACCCCGGTCCCGGGCGGGGTAGGGCCGATGACCGTGGCCACGTTGATGCAGAACACGATCGAGGCAGCCGAGGCGTTCTGACCGCCCTGTGCCGACCCACGGTCGGCACCTCCCGCGGCCGCGCTTCCGGGCCGACCGACACCTGCCGCCCCTGGTAGAGCCGACCGTTGGTCGGCTGCTGTTGGCGCGGTGGCAGGGCGATCCAGGCGCAGCCGACCAACGGTCGGCTCTACGGGCTCAGACGGCGCCGACAGGCGCAGCCGACCAACGGTCGGCTCTACCCGATCCGGGCGCAGCCGACCAACGGTCGGCTCTACCGGGTTCGTCGGCGCGACACAGCGTCGCACCTGCCCCCTGCCAAAGACGCCCGAATCAGGGTAAAATGTCGCGCTTCCCCACATCTCGGGTATGCCGATGCTGCGCATCCAGGCTGAAGCTCTCACCTACGACGACGTCTCCCTCGTCCCCGCTCATTCCATCATCCTGCCCAAGGATGTCAGTCTGGAAACGCGCCTGACGCGCGACCTGCGGCTGAAGCTTCCGATCCTCTCGGCTGCCATGGATACCGTCACCGAAGCCCGCCTGGCCATCGCCATGGCCCAGCTCGGCGGCATGGGCATCATCCACAAGAATCTGAGCGTCGAGCAGCAGGCTGCCGAAGTCGCCAAGGTCAAGAAGTTCGAGGCCGGCGTCATCCGCGACCCGATCACCGTCGGCCCGGAGACCACCATCCGCGACGTGCTGGCCCTGACCCAGGCGCGCAACATCTCCGGTGTGCCGGTAGTGGACGGCGGCGGCCAGCTGGTCGGCATCGTCACCCACCGTGACATGCGCTTCGAGACCGAGCTGGACGATCCGGTCCGCCACATCATGACCAAGAAGGATCGGCTGATCACGGTCAAGGAAGGCGCGGCCTCCGATGAAGTGCTGCAGCTGCTGCACCGCAACCGCATCGAGAAGATCCTGGTCGTCAACGATGAGTTCGCCCTGCGCGGCCTGATCACCGTCAAGGACATCCAGAAGAACACCGATTACCCGAACGCCGCCAAGGACACCGCCACCCGCCTGCTGGTCGGCGCGGCCGTCGGCGTCGGTGGCGATACCGACCGCCGGGTCGAGGCGCTGGTCGCCGCCGGGGTGGACGTGCTGGTGGTGGACACCGCGCACGGCCACTCGCAGGGCGTGCTGGACCGCGTCAGCTGGGTCAAGAAGCACTTCCCGCAGGTGCAGGTTGTCGGTGGCAACATCTGCACCGGTGAAGCCGCACTGGCGCTGCTGGACAGCGGCGCGGACGCAGTCAAGGTCGGCATCGGCCCGGGCTCGATCTGCACCACGCGCGTCGTCGCCGGCGTTGGCGTGCCGCAGATCACCGCGATCGACCTGGTCGCCGAGGCGCTGCAGGACCGCATCCCGCTGATCGCCGACGGTGGCATCCGCTACTCCGGTGACATCGGCAAGGCGCTCGCCGCCGGTGCCTCCACCATCATGATCGGTGGCCTGCTGGCCGGTACCGAGGAATCGCCCGGCGAGACCGAGCTGTTCCAGGGCCGCTCCTACAAGAGCTACCGCGGCATGGGCTCGCTGGCCGCGATGGAGAAGGGCTCCAAGGACCGCTACTTCCAGGACGCCTCCAGCGCCGACAAGCTGGTGCCCGAAGGCATCGAAGGCCGCGTGCCGTATCGCGGCCCGGTCGGCGGCATCATCCACCAGCTGATGGGCGGCCTGCGCGCCACCATGGGTTACGTGGGCTGCGGCACCGTCGAAGACATGCGCAGCAAGCCGAAGTTCGTCAAGATCAGCGGCGCCGGCCAACGTGAGAGCCACGTCCACGACGTGCAGATCACCAAAGAGCCGCCGAACTACCGCGCCTGATGCGGCATGAGCAAAGAGGAACGAGGAAGCTGATTCCCGTTCCTCTTTCTCTATCCGCCGCCGGTAACGACGCTGTGTTTCCCGTATTTACTCCTGCATTGCCCGGGCACCATGACCAACATCCATAACGACAAGATCCTCATCCTCGATTTCGGTGCTCAGTACACCCAGCTGATCGCGCGCCGCATCCGCGAGCTCGGCGTGTACTGCGAAATCTGGGCGTGGGACCACAACCCGGCCGACATCGCCGCGTTCGGCGCCAAGGGCATCATCCTGTCCGGCGGCCCGGAATCGACCACCCTGCCGGGCGCGCCCGCCGCACCGCAGGAAGTGTTCGACAGCGGCCTGCCGATCTTCGGCATCTGCTACGGCATGCAGACCCTGGCCGCGCAGCTCGGTGGCGCCACCGAAGCGGCCGACCAGCGTGAGTTCGGCCATGCCGAAGTCAACGTCGTCGCCCCGGATGCGCTGTTCAAGGGCCTGAGCGACCACGGTGGCGAGCCGAAGTTGAATGTCTGGATGAGCCACGGCGACCACGTCTCCGTCGCGCCCCCGGGCTTCACCGTCACCGCCGTGACCGATCGCATCCCGGTGGCCGCGATGGCGAACGAAGAGAAGCGCTGGTACGGCGTGCAGTTCCACCCGGAAGTGACCCACACCCTGCAGGGCCAGGCGCTGCTGCGCCGCTTCGTGGTGGATGTGTGTGGCTGCGAAACCCTGTGGACCGCCGCCAACATCATCGACGACCAGATCGCCCGCGTGCGCGAGCAGGTCGGCGATGACGAAGTGATCCTGGGCTTGTCCGGCGGCGTCGATTCGTCCGTCGTGGCTGCGCTGCTGCACAAGGCGATCGGCGACAAGCTGACCTGCGTGTTCGTCGATACCGGCCTGCTGCGCTGGCAGGAAGGCGACCAGGTGATGGCGATGTTCGCCGAGCACATGGGCGTCAAGGTGATCCGCGTAAATGCAGCGGACCGCTACTTCAGCAAGCTCGAAGGCGTCAGCGATCCGGAAGCCAAGCGCAAGATCATCGGCAACCTGTTCGTGGACATCTTCGATGAAGAATCCACCAAGCTGAAGAATGCCAAGTGGCTGGCGCAGGGCACCATCTACCCCGACGTGATCGAGTCGGCCGGCAGCAAGACCGGCAAGGCCCACGTGATCAAGAGCCACCACAACGTCGGCGGCCTGCCGGAGCACATGAAGCTGGGCCTGGTCGAGCCGCTGCGTGAGCTGTTCAAGGACGAAGTGCGTCGCCTCGGCGTCGAGCTCGGCCTGCCGCGCAGCATGGTCTACCGCCACCCGTTCCCGGGCCCGGGCCTGGGCGTGCGCATCCTCGGCGAAGTGAAGCGTGAGTACGCCGAACTGCTGGCCAAGGCCGATGCGATCTTCATCGACGAACTGCGCAAGGCCGATCTGTACGACAAGACCAGCCAGGCGTTCGCGGTGTTCCTGCCGGTGAAGTCGGTGGGCGTGGTCGGTGATGCGCGTGCGTATGAGTGGGTGATCGCGCTGCGCGCGGTGGAAACCATCGATTTCATGACGGCGCATTGGGCGCACCTGCCGTATGACTTCCTGGGCACGGTGAGCAACCGGATCATCAATGAGCTGCGGGGAGTGTCGCGGGTGGTTTATGACATCTCGGGGAAGCCGCCGGCGACGATCGAGTGGGAGTGAGTCTGCGTCCAGCCCTGGCTGGTATCTAGA
Organism: Stenotrophomonas sp. TWI602; assembly: GCF_039674045.1. Classification (NCBI taxonomy): domain Bacteria; kingdom Pseudomonadati; phylum Pseudomonadota; class Gammaproteobacteria; order Lysobacterales; family Lysobacteraceae; genus Stenotrophomonas; species Stenotrophomonas sp. TWI602. The sequence goes on along the minus strand of NZ_JBDJMT010000003.1, from coordinate 238,418 downwards.
CACACGGACGTACACGGAAGCCCGCAGAAATGCGGGCTTTTTTGTTCTCTTCGGGTGTACGGGGTCAGAGGTGGTCGCGCATCAGCGCGATCACATCGCCAGCGGCACGTCGCACCGGCTTCCTGCGCAGCCACACCAGGTGCACCGGCATCGTCACGCCGTTCTCCAGGTTGTCGAACGCCAGCACTTTCACGCGTCCAGCAGAAACGGCGACCTCAACGACATCCGCCGGCAGGTTGGCCCAGCCAGCACCGCGTTCCACCAGCCCCAGCGCAGCCTCCACAGAGTCCACATGCCAGCGGGCGTCGGACACCAGCAGCCGACGATCTGCGACGTCGTCGTCTGGCCCAGCCACCACGATCTGGCGGCTGCCGCTGAGATCCTCCAGACGCCGAAGGCCCGCCGGGAGACCGGGCGTGTCCGCCGTGGCCGAAGCGACGGCGATGAAAAGAACGTTGGTGACATAGGTGAAGGCCTCTTCTCGGTCCACCTCCGTGGAGACGGGCAGCAGGACCAGATCGGCCCGCTCCTGGTGCAGCATCTCGCGAACCTGGTCCTGGGGCAGTCGAAGCAGGTTCACCCGCAGCAGAGGGTACCGACAGCCCACCCGGGCGAGCGCCTCCAGCAACGTCTGGTCCGGAACGCCGGCGGCGACAGTGACGGTCAGAGTGCTCTCCAGATTCTGCGAAAGCTCCACGGCATGGATCTGCAACAGCCGCAACCTGCTGGCGACGGAGCGCGCGTGGGGCAGCAGGGCCAGTGCTTGTGCGGTCGGTAACGCCTCGCGGCGCGAGCGGTCAAACAGTGGATAACCCAATCCGGCCTCGATGTTTGCGATGCCCATGCTCACTGCGGAGGGCACTCGACGCAGCGCGCGGGCCGCGCCGGAGAAGGAGCCGTGGTCGACCACAGCGAGGAAGAGATCGATGTCATCGCTGGAGAGGGACATATATCTTTCAATAATTCTGAAAGGAGATGACTTTTTCAGTCAGTGATTCTGAATATAGCATCCACACCCTTCGCCAGTGACCAAGCAGGAGGATGTGATGCAGGGCGTAAAACGCAAGGTGATCTACGTCGGGGGCTATGAGCTTCTGGGACTCGCGGTGGGAACGATGGTCATGACGGTGCTGACCGGCAAGTCACCGGCCACGACCGGACTGCTGGCGCTGATGATCACGGGGATAGCCACGGTATGGAACGTGAGCTTCAACTACCTGTTCGAGGCATGGGAGCGGCGCCAGCGCGACCGCACCCGCACGGTACGCCGACGTGTGCTGCATGCCGTGGCGTTCCAGCTGACCCTGGTGTGCTTTCTGGTCCCGCTCATCGCATGGTGGCTGGGCATCACGTTGACGCAGGCGTTCGTACTGGACCTGGTGTTCATCGTCTACATCCCTTTTTATACGTTCGCCTACAACTGGGCGTTCGACCGGTGCTTCGGCGTTCCCAGTTCCGCAGTGAATCACGAGGGGAACCCGCATCTTGGCTGATCAGAAAATTGTTTGACAGATCCGAAATTGCTTTGTAATCCTGTGAAGGTCCCCTTGCTGGATTGCCCCTGTGCTCGTTATCCCGCGCCTCTGCAGCCTGGCGAATGACCTAGACCACAGGGTGCGCGCATGAGCGCGCTCCGGTCATCCCGCGGCGTCGCACGCTACACGCTGCCACTGCTGCTCCTCAGCATCGTCATCGCCGCCTGGTCCGCCTGGAGCGCGCAGAAAACCCCGCCGCCAAAGCCAGCCACCATCGCCACCACCGAGTTCTCGGCCGCACGTGCGATGCAGCACTTGAGCTGGATCGCGGCCGAGCCGCATCCCACCGGCTCAGCGGCTGCGGCAAGGGTTCGCGACCAACTGGTGAACCACCTGCAGCAGGCCGGACTGCAGGTGGCCGTGCACCGCGGGCACGCAGCCGCCGAGTACGGTTCGGGCGACGGACGTGGTGTGCGCGCGTCCCATGTCGAGAACGTGGTTGCGGTGCTGCCGGGCCGCGATCGCAGCCTGCCGGCGGTGCTGCTGATGGCGCACTACGATACCGTTCCCCATTCGCCCGGCGCAGCCGACGATGGCCTCGGCGTGGCGGTGATGCTGGAGATCTCGCGTGCGCTGCAGAACGATCTGCGGCAGCGTGACGTGGTCTTCCTGTTCACCGATGCGGAGGAGGCCGGCCTGCTTGGCGCGCGTGCGTTTTTCGCCTCGCATCCGCTGTCGTCGCGTATCGGCACGGTCGTCAATCTGGAAGCCCGCGGCAGCAGCGGCCGTGCGGTGCTGTTTGAAACCGGGCCGGGCAACGCGGCGCTGCTGGGCACGTTCGCCAAACTCGCGCCGCAGCCGCTGGGCAATTCGCTGACCGGTTTCGTCTACCGCTACATGCCCAACGGCACCGACTTCACGGTGCCGGCGCAGAAAGGTATTCCCGGCCTCAATTTCGCGATCATCGGCAGCCAGATCGACTACCACGCCGCCACCGCGAGCGTGGCCAATCTCGACCCGGGCAGCGTGCAGCACATGGGCGCGCAGGTGCTGCCGCTGGTGCGCCGGCTGGCGACCTCGGCGACACTGCCGACCTCCACCCAGGATGCGATCTACAGCGATCTTCCTGGCGGCTGGATGATCAGCGTGCCGATGTGGTCAGGCTGGTGCGTGCTGGCGGTCGGGCTGCTGGTCATTGTCGTCGTCGCACGGCGTGCCACGTTCAACCTGGGCGGATGGCGCGGCGTGGTCAGTGGTGTGGCCTGGTGGCCGCTGGCACTGCTGTCGGTCGCGCTGGCGGTGCGTGTGTCTTACCGGTTGCTGGGCGGTGGCGATGCCACGCTGGTGATCAATCGCGACCTGCTGGCGGCATTCTCGACGCTGGCGGCGGGCGAGGGGCTGTTGTCCATCGGGGTGGTGGTGGGGTTGGGTGCGTTGCTGGCCTGCAAGGCTGCGCGCAAACCGGCTGCCGCACTGGCGCTGCTGGCCGGTGCGTGCGCCTCACTGCGGGGTGGGTTCGATGTGATCGGGCTGGTGCTGGGCGTGCTGGTTGCGCTGCTGGCCTGGACAAGCGCGGGAACCGCTGCACGCGGTGAAAGCGTGCGGCTGGGCGCCTTGCTGGTGGGCTGGATCATCGGTGCAGCCGTGCAGGTGCTGGCGCCGGAGCTGGCGCCGTTGCTGCTGTGGCCGCTGTTGGCGATGGCGGCGGTGGTCTGGCTGCTGCCGGCGCATGCGCCGCTGTCCGCATTGCGTGTCCTTGTCGCGGCAGTGATCACCGCGTTTGCTCTGGCGCACGTCTTCCACTTTGCCCTGCAGCTGTTCGAGGCGATCGGCTTCGGCACGCCGGAGGTGCTGGCGTTGCCGTTCGCGTGGCTGGCCGTATTGCTGCTGCCGTGGGTACGTATAGCCGAGGGTGGACGCGGGTTCGCGATCGCTGCGCTCGTGACGTTGCTGGCGGCTGCGGGTGTACTGGCCGCCGCGTCATTCACCGAGGCGGACCGCACGCGCTACCCCGAGCTGTCCCAGGTGCTGTTCGTTGCGGACCCAGACAACCAGCACTACCACCGCGTCAGTTCACTGTCGCAGCTGTCTGACTGGAGCCGGCGTGCGTTGGGCGGCGCGCAGGCTGAACCTGCCCGCCTGCCGATTCCTGCGATGGATCTGACATCTGTCTGGGCAACGACGGCGGACGCCATTGCGGTGCCAGGGCCGGTGCGTTTCGAGCGCTCCTACGATGCCGATACGGGCCAGGCGATATTGCGCGTGCTGGCACCAGCAGGCACGCGCGAACTCCGTGTACGGCTCAAGAGCGGGGCAGTCGTGCGCAATGTGCAGCTGCAGGGCGAGGACGCGCCCCTGCTGGACGAGGCAGGCCGCTGGTCACGACTGCGTTGGCAGGCGCCGGGCCCGGACGGGATCGAGCTGCGCTGGCCGGCAGACAGTGGCCCGGTCGAGGTGCAGGCCGCAGCCGGGATCGATGGCTGGCCCAAGGATGCGGCGCCATTGCCTGCGCGGTCTGCGCACATCGTGCCGTGGTCGACCTCGGACATGACCTGGATTCTGGGCGCGACGCGCGTGAGCCACGAGGGCGGAGCGCAGTAGGGCGGAGCGCATTGGGATCGGCGGCACTACGCACGATGGGATGGACGGCCGGTGGCCCATCTGCCACAGCCAACAGCCACGGCCGCTCGTTGCGGCGTACCGGAAGCAACACAAAGAAACGGCCCGCAGTGCGGGCCGTTTCTTTTCCTGCCTGGACATCCAGCGCTGCCGATGCCTCAGCAGCGCCTTGCAGATGCCTCAGATATGCAACGCATGCCCCAACGCACGCAGCGCCGCTTCCTGCACCGCCTCACCCAGCGTCGGGTGCGGATGGATCGTGCCGGCGATGTCTTCCAGCGTGGCGCCCATCTCAATCGACTGCACGAAGGCGATCGACAGTTCGGACACCTGCACGCCCACCGCCTGCCAGCCCAGGATGCGGTGATCGCTGCTGCGCGCGACGACGCGCACGAAGCCATCGGTGGATTCCAGCGACATCGCACGGCCATTGGCCGCGAACGGGAACAGCGCGACCTTGGTCTCGATGCCCTGTGCCTTGGCTTCGTCCGGCGACAGCCCGACCACCACGATTTCCGGATCGGTGAAGCACACCGCCGGAATCGCGGCCGGCACGAAGTGCCGCTTCTTGCCGCTGACGATCTCGGCCACCAGTTCGCCCTGCGCCATCGCCCGGTGCGCGAGCATCGGCTCGCCGGCGACATCGCCGATGGCCCACACGTTGCGCATCGAGGTCTTGCACTGGTCGTCGATCTTGATCGCCTTGCCGGTCAGATCCAGCTGCAGCGATTCGAGATTGAAGCCGTCGGTCTTCGGGCGACGGCCGACTGCGACCAGGATCTGTTCGGCGTCCAGCGCGATTTCGTTACCGTCCTTGTCGCGCACGCGCAGCTGGCCGTTGTCGGCCAGGCCAAGCACGCTGTGGCCGGTCAGCAGCTTCACGCCGGACTTCTCCAGATGCGTGGCCACCGGCTTGGTCAGCTCGGCATCGTAGGCCGGCAGGATGCGTTCCTGGGCCTCGACCACCGTCACCTCGCAGCCGAGCTTGCGGTACACCGTGCCCAGCTCCAGGCCGATGTAACCGCCACCGACGACGATCAGCTGCTTCGGCAGCGAGGTCGGCGAAAGGGCTTCAGTGGAGGAGATGACCTTACCGCCGAACGGCAGGAACGGCAGTTCTACCGGCACCGAGCCGGTGGCCAGCAGCAGGTGCTCGCAGGTGATGCGCAGCGTGCCGCCGTCTTCGGCGGCACCGGCGATCTCGACGGTCTTGCCGTCGACGATCGTGGCCCAGCCCTTGATCAGCTGCGCGCCGTTCTTCTTCAGCAGTGCACTGACGCCACCGGTCAGCTTCTTGACGATGCCGGCCTTCCACGCGACGGTCTTGGCCAGATCCAGCGACGGCGCCTGCACGCTGATGCCCAGCGGCGAGGCGCCTGCGGCATAGGCGGTGACCTTGGCGAACTCCTCGGCGGCATGGATCAGCGCCTTGGAGGGAATGCAGCCGATGTTGAGGCAGGTGCCACCCGGATTGACGCCCTCGACCACGACGGTCTTGACGCCGAGCTGGCCGGCGCGGATGCCGGCGATGTAACCGCCGGGGCCGCCGCCGATGATCAGCAACTGGGTTTGAAGGGTATTGGACATCGCTTACTCCACGAACAGCAGGGCCGGGGTTTCCAGGCGCGTACGGATCGCCTGCACGAACTCGGCCGCATCCATGCCATCGACGATGCGATGGTCGAACGAGGACGACAGATTCATCAGCTTGCGCGCCACCACCTGGCCCTCGCGGAACATCGGGCGTTCAATGATGCGGTTCACACCGACGATCGCCACTTCCGGATGGTTGATGATCGGGGTCGACACCACACCGCCCACCGCACCGAGGCTGCTGATGGTGATGGTCGAGCCGGACAGCTCCTCACGGGTCGCCTTGCCAACGCGCACGGCATTGGCCAGGCGCGCGATCTCGGTGGCGGTCTGCCACAGATCCAGCGACTCGGCATGCGCGACCACCGGCACCGACAGGCCGACCTCGCTCTGGGTCGCGATACCCAGCTGCACGCCCTCGTAGCGGGTCACGATGTTGGCCTGGTCATCAAAGCGGGCGTTCATCTGCGGGAAGTCGCGTGCGGCCAGCACCACGGCGCGTGCCAGCAGCGGCAGCAGGGTCAGCTTGCCGCGCTCCTTGGCCCAACGTTCGTTGAGCTTGGCACGCAGGGCTTCCACTTCCGTGACGTCGACTTCTTCCACATAGGTGATGTGCGGAATGGTCGTCCAGGACTGCTGCATCTTCTGCGCGATCTTGCGGCGCAGGCCGATGATCGGCACCTGCTGCTCGCCGGTGCGGCGCGCGTAGCTGCTGCCGCCGGCACTGCCACCGACCGGCTGCGCCTTGCCACCGGCGGCGGCGTAGGCATCCAGATCGGCCTGCAGGATGCGACCGCCCGGGCCGGTGGCCGGCACGTAGCGCAGCTCGATGCCCAGGTCCCAGGCGCGGCGACGCACGGCCGGCGAGGCCAGCGGGGCTTCACCGGCGTTGAGCACGCCGTTGGTGACCGCGCCACGCGCGTCCTGCTTGGCGGCGCAGGCAGGTGCGGAGGCAGCGGCGGCCTTGGCCGGCGTCGCAGCCGGTGCAGGCTCGGCGGCGGCCGCAGGTGCAGCGGCCGGCGCAGCCGCCTTGGGCGCAGCCACCGGTTCGGCCGCCGCGACAGCGGCCGCCGCACTGGCAGCACTGGCATTGCCGGCGCCTTCCACTTCCAGGCGGATCAGCTCGCTGCCGACGGCCATCATCTGGCCGGGCGTGCCGCCCAGCGAGACCACGGTGCCTGATACAGGCGAGGGGATCTCGACCATGGCCTTGTCGGTCATGACCTCGGCCACGACCTGGTCTTCGGCGACCGGGCCACCGACCTCGACCTTCCAGGTGATCAGTTCGACTTCGGCGATACCTTCACCGATGTCCGGCATCTTGATGACGTGATGTCCCATGGTTCAGTCCTCCAGCACGCGCTGCATTGCATCGATGACCCGGGACGGACCCGGGAAGTAGTCCCATTCCTGCGCGTGCGGATACGGGGTGTCCCAGCCGGTAACGCGTTCCACCGGTGCCTGCAGGTGGTAGAAGCAATGCTCCTGCACCAGCGCGACCAGTTCGGCGCCGAAGCCGCAGGTGCGGGTGGCTTCGTGCAGCACGATGCAGCGGCCGGTCTTCTTGACCGAATTGACGATGGCGTCCAGGTCCAGCGGCCACAGGCTGCGCAGGTCGATCACTTCGGCATCGATCCCGGCATCTTCAGCGGCGGCCTTGGCCACCCACACGGTGGTGCCGTAGGTGATGATCGTCAGTGCCTTGCCTTCGCGGGCGATGGCGGCCTTGTCCAGCGGCACGTTGTAGTAGCCCTCCGGCACCAGGTTGTCCGGGTACTTGGACCACGCGGTGACCGGGCGGTCGTGGTGACCATCGAACGGGCCGTTGTACAGGCGCTTGGGCTCCAGGAAGATCACCGGATCGTCGTTCTCGATCGAGGCGATCAGCAGGCCCTTGGCGTCGTACGGGTTGGACGGCATGACCGTGCGCAGGCCGGTGGCGTGGGCGAAGATCGCTTCCGGGCTCTGGCTGTGGGTCTGGCCACCGTAGATGCCACCGCCGCACGGGGTGCGGAACACCAGCGAGGAGGTGAAGCTGCCGCCGGAGCGATAGCGCATGCGCGCCGCTTCGGACACGATCTGGTCGTAGGCCGGGTAGATGTAATCGGCGAACTGGATTTCGGCGACCGGGCGCAGGCCGTAGGCGGCCATGCCGATCGCCGCGCCGGCGATGCCGTTCTCGGAAATCGGCGCATCGAACACGCGCTGCTTGCCGTACTTGGTCTGCAGGCCGTCGGTGCAACGGAACACGCCGCCGAAGTAGCCCACGTCCTGGCCGAAGACCACCACGTTGTCGTCGCGTTCCAGCATCACGTCCATCGCCGAGCGCAGCGCCTGGATCATGGTCATCGGCGTGCCGCCGGTGTTGTTCTGTTCAATCCCGCTCATGTGTTCAGACTCCCAACTGCTGACGCTGGCGACGGAGGTGTTCGGGCATGTCCTTGTAGACGTCTTCGAACATGAGGGCCGCGCCGGGACGGTTGTCGCTGCCGAGCAACCCGTGGGTCTCGGCTTCCTTGAGGGCACGCAGGATCTCGGCATCCAGTTCGGTGCGCAGTTCGTCGTGCTGCTGCTCGCTCCACAGGCCGCGCTTGATCAGGTGCTGCTTCAGGCGGTCGATCGGATCGCCGAGCGGGAACTGCTGGGCATCATCGGCGGGGCGGTACTTGGACGGATCATCCGAGGTCGAATGCGGCCCGGCGCGGTAGGTCACCCACTCGATCAGGGTCGGGCCCAGGTTGCTGCGGGCGCGTTCGGCGGCCCAGCGCGAGGCGGCGTACACGGCCAGAAGATCGTTGCCGTCCACACGCAGCGACGGAATGCCGTAGCCCACGCCGCGCGCGGCGAAGGTGGTGTTCTCACCGCCGGCGATGGCCTGGAAGGTGGAGATCGCCCACTGGTTGTTGACCACGTTGAGCACGACCGGGGCGCGGTACACGTGCGCGAAGGTCAGCGCGGCGTGGAAGTCGCCCTCGGCGGTGGCGCCATCGCCCACCCACGCGGTGGCGATGCGGGTGTCGCCCTTGATCGCCGAGGCCATCGCCCAGCCCACCGCCTGGATGTATTGGGTGGTCAGGTTGCCGGAGATCGAGAAGAAGCCGTAGTCCTTGTACGAATACATGATCGGCAGCTGGCGGCCCTTCAGCGGGTCGGCCGCGTTGGACAGCACCTGGCAGATCATGTCGACCAGCGACACTTCCTTGGTGATCAGGATGCCCTGCTGGCGGTACGTCGGAAACTGCATGTCGTCATCGCGCAGCGCCAGGGTCTGGCCGACCGCGATCGCTTCCTCACCCAGGCACTGGATGTAGAACGAGGTCTTCTTCTGGCGCTGGGCGATCAGCAGGCGGGCGTCATAGGCGCGCGTCTTGAGCATGGCGTGCATCGCACGCAGCAGCACGGCGTCGTCGATGTCGGCAGCCCACGGGCCCACGGCGTCGCCGTTGTCATCCAGCACGCGGATCAGCTGGCCGGTCAGCGGTGCGGTCTGGCTGGCGCTCACGTCCACGGGCGGTTTGTCGACCGCGCCGGCGGGGCTCAGCTTCAGATAGGAAAAGTCGGTGGCCTCGCCGGGACGGGCGCTGGGCTCGGGCACGTGCAAACGCAACGGTTCACGCGTGGCGGGGATCTGGGGTGATGACATGTCAGGGGCCTCGCTGGGCTTGGGTCATGGAGCTACAGGCATACCGCAGGCGGGGGGCAACGGTAATGGCGATGTTGGCGCGCCGACATCCGGGCGGGATCTCGTCGCGAAGCGGGTAAGGGCCAGCGCTTGCAAGGCGGCTGGGGCCATGGCGCATTGCACCCGGTGTGAAGTCTAGAGGCACAGCGGCTTATCGTAAATTTGTTTAATTGCGTATGAGGTATTGTTTATTCAGATATCTTCATTCCGTGGGAGCCCGTGCATGCAAATCCCCGCCAACATGACCCTGCGCCAGCTGCGGTACTTTGCCGAAGCGGCCGAGTTGGGGCAGTTTTCGCAGGCTGCGCGCAAGCTGCACGTCTCCCAGTCGGTCATCACCACCGCGGTCGCCCAGCTGGAAACCTCGCTGGGGCTGAAGCTGTTCGACCGCATGCCGCACGGGGTCGGATTGACCGCCGAGGGGCACCGCTTCCACCAGCATGTGCGGCACATCCTGGATACGTTGCAGGACGCGCTCAGCGAGCCGATGTTCCTGGCCAACACGCTGCCAGGCCGGGTGAGGATCGGCGCCTCCTACACGGTGCTGGGCTATTTCCTGCCGAGCCTGCTGGCGCGCTTCAAGCGCTCCTACCCGCAGGTGGAGGTGGATCTGGTCGACATGGACCGCGCGGCGATCGAACAGGGCGTCAGCAGCGGTGAGCTCGATTTCGGGCTGTGCATCATCTCCAACATGGCCGAGCCCTATGTGCTGCGGCGCCAGGTCCTGATCCGCTCGCGCCGCCAGCTGTGGCTGGCCGAGTCGCATCCGCTGCTGCAGCTGCCGGTGATCAGCCCGGCCGACGTCGAGCCGTACCCGTACATTATGCTGATGGTCGACGAAGGGCAGGAGTCGGCGATGCGCTACTGGCGCTCGGTCGGGCGCGAACCCAACGTGGTGTTCCGCACCTCGTCGCTGGAAGCGCTGCGTGGCATGGTCGCCTACGGCTTCGGGGTCAGCATCCTGTCGGACATGGTCTATCGACCGTGGTCGCTGGAGGGGCGCCGGATCGACGTACGCACCCTCACCGATGCGGTACCGCCGATGGAAGTCGGCCTGGTCTGGCGCCCGGACGAAGGCCTGTCCGCGCCGGCACGCGCACTGCATCAGTTCCTGGTCTTCGCCTGTGGCGGATGAGCGCCGATGGCATCGGCCAGCGCGGGGCGCGGATCGGGCAGTTCACCCACGGGCGCGGTGAAGGCCTGCCCGCGGCGTGACCAGATCTGCCACGCCGAATAGGCCAGCAACGGCACCACGTAGGTGGCCAGGATGGCGTAGGCCAGAAGCCGGTAGCCCTTTGCGATCAGCGCGACCAGGCCGATGCCATCGGCCATGAACACGGCCATCAGCAGGATCGCCACGATGATCGCCACGCGGACCCCGCGCTTCGGTGCGGTACCGGTGCGTTCCTTCCAGTTGACGCTGATGCGGCCGTCCACCGAGGCCATCAGGGTGACGCCGGTTTCGACCAGGGCCACCATGATCATCAGGCGGAACAGCAGCTGGAACCACGGCAGGCCGAGCTGGCCGAGCATGAGGTCCGACGGCAGCGGCGCGTCGGCGATGTCCGGCAGGAACGCGATCATGCAGACGTAGAACACGATCGCCGGCAGGATCGCCAGCGGGCCGGCCAGGGCGCCTGCGATCACCGCATCGCGCCGGCACAGCAGGTGGCGCACCACCAGCAGGATCGAGACCGCCGCGAACATGTTGTAGCCGGCGTAGGTCACGCCGTTGAGCACCCAGTCCTTGCCCAGTTCATGGGTGTTGGAGAGCTGTGCCATCGCGCCGCCGCCGAAGCGGTACAGGATCAGGCAGGCGGCAATGGCGTAGACCAGATACATGAAGGCCGACATCAGCTTGAACATGCGTTCGACGGCATTGGTGCCGGCCTGCACCACGCCGGTGATGATCGCCACCAGTAGCAGGGTGCCCACGATGCGCGGCCAGCCGAACATGGTCGCGGCCAGTTCGCCGGCGGCGGCACCGAACACGGCCAGCACCACCACGATCAGCGCCAGGTAGGCCACCTCGAAGGTCCACCAGCCACGGCCGAGCAGATGCCGGAAGAAGGTGCGGTAGTCGTTGGCACGGATCGCCCGTGCCAACAGGAACGTCAGGATGCAGATCACGCTCCAGATCAGCATCGACAACACCATCGCCGCCAGGCCGCCCCAGGGGCCCGAGGGCAGGAAAAACTCCGCCAGCTCACGGCCGGTGGCGTAGCCGCCGCCGATCACGGCCGACTTGAACGCCAAACCGGGCAACAGATACCGCTGGAACCGGCTGGCGGCGGCGGTCACTTGCGGGCGGCCGTGGGCTGCAGCAGGTAGAAGTCACGCACGGTGCGGGCGATCTCGGCGATCACACGCTCACGTTCGCTGCGCGGGGCATTGCTGGCTTTGACGAACACGGAGATCGCGAACTGGCTGCCATCGGGCAGGGTGACCACGCCCACATCGTTGACGGTGCCGGCCACGGTGCCGCTCTTGTCGGCCACCTTGGTGCCCGGCGGCAGGCTGCCCCGCAGGCGTGCACTGCAGGTGCGGCAACGTTCCATGATCTGGACCAGCACCTCGGTGCTGGCCGGGCTCAGCGCCTTGCCGGTGAACAGCCGGGTCAGCAGGGTCGACATCGCCCGCGGCGTGGAGGTGTCGCGCGGATCCTTGTCGAAGGCTTCATTGCCGGATTTGGTGCGCTTGACGACCTCGGGGTCGAGGGTCAGTTCGGCCACGCGCTCCTTGGTCAGCGGCTCGTCACCGAGGCCGAAGATATCGCTGAGCAGCTGCCGGGTGTTGCGATCCAGGCGCTGGCCTTCAATGCCCTGCGCGCGCAGCCAGGCCGTGACCGCAGCCGGCCCGCCAGCCTGCGCCACCAGCACGTCGGTGGCGGTGTTGTCGCTCTGGGTCAGCATGACCTCCAGCAGGTTGTGCACCGACAGGCTCACGCCGTCGTGGATGAAACGATCGGCGATCACTTCCGAATCGACATAGAACGATTTCGGCACCGGCACCATCGTGGTCAACGCCAGTTCGCCGGCATCGACCTTGGTCAGGATCACGGCCGCCACGGCGACCTTGAACGTGCTGGCCATCGGGAATGCTTCGTCGGGATTGAGATGGACCTGCGCCCCCTTGCCATCCAGGCGCCACGCCGAGACACCCACCTTGCCGTCGACCAGGGTAGCCAGGCGCGCGACTTCGGTTTCCACCGGGCTGGTCTTGCTGGCGCTGAACGCGGCGAGCGGACTCAGGCCCAGCAACGCGGCAACGCACAGGCTCAAGGTACGGGATGTCATCTTCATGCGATGCAGGCCTCCAGCAAACGGTTGAATTCCCCATCTTGCCGCATCGGGTCGGCCACCGGCAGACCAAGACGCGCGCTGACCTCGGCACAGGCGGCCGATGCCGCGGCCTCGGTCATGCCATGGGTGTTGAGACTGACGCCGACGCAGCGGATATCAGGATTGGTACGGCGTCCCAGCTGTACGGTCAACGCGATCACCTCTTCGATGGAGGGCAGCGGATAGTCCGGATACCCCAGCACGTGCTTGCGCCCCGGCTGGTGGCAGACCACGAACACATCCGGCTGGCTGCCATGCAGCAGACCGAGGCTGACGCCGGCGTAGGCGGGATGGAACAGCGAACCCTGGCCTTCGATGACATCCCAGTGATTGTCGGCCGCATTCGGGCTGAGCAGTTCGGCGGCACCGGCCGAGAAATCGGCGACCACCGCGTCCATCGGAATGCCGCTGCCGGCGATCAGGATGCCGGTCTGGCCGCTGGCACGGAAGTCGGCATCCACGCCGAGTCCACGCAGGCCGCGTGCCAGCGCCAGCGCGGTGTATTTCTTGCCCAGCGCGCAGTCCGTGCCGACGGTCAGCACGCGCTTGCCGGTGCGCTTGCGGCCGTTGCCGACCGGGATGCCGCGCGGCGGCACGCGCACGTTGATCAGCTCGCGTCCGTGGCGTTCGGCCGCGGCAGCCAGTTCCGGAATGTCATCCAGCTTCTGGTGCATGCCACTGACCAGGTCCAGGCCGTTTTCCAGTGCGTCCACCAGCGCCGGCAGCCACTGCGAGGGAATCACCCCACCGCCGTTGGCCACGCCGATCACCATCGCACGGGCACCGGCGGCGCGCGCCTGCGCGGGGGTCATGCTCGGCAGGCCGGTGGTGATCGGGCAGCCGGGCAGGCTCCACTCGGCCACGCACACTTCCGGCGCCCAGTCGTGCAGGCCGATCGCGGTCTTGGCGAAGCCCGCTTCGGTGGTATCGCCCAGGAACAGCAGGTACGGCTGGGGGAGGGCGGCGAGAGCCTGTACGGCAGCGGTGGGCGTTGCGCTCATGAGGGATCCAGTAGTCGGCGGAGAGAAGAGAGGGGAGGCATTCACGACGAGGGGCTCGCAGTTGTTAGACCTGGTTGGATCTGTATAAGTCCTAATCAGAGAATATGCAACCCAATCAGGATAATCCTTTAGTCTCTTCCGACGGTGGGCCCGGCGACGGCGTGCGCGCCACCGGGCACGGCGCTACGGCACTCAGTAGCGATAGTCGATCGACATGCCGATCGTGCGGGGCTGCAGCGGCACGCCGGTCACCGCGACGTAGCGGTTGAGCGCGTCCCGCACCGAGCCGGTGGAGACGTAGGCACGCTCGTCGGTGGCATTGCGGGCGTACAGGCGGACCGTCCAGGTCATGTTGGTCAGCTCGGCATGCAGGTCCAGCGCGTTGTAGCTGTCGATGTCGTACGCGCCGGCCACGCGCTCGCCGGTGACCCGGTAGCCGGCGCCGACCCGGCCCTGCCACTGGTCGCTCACATCGAAGTCGTAGTCGATCGTGCTCGACCAGCTCAGGCGCGGCGTCATCGGCATCCGGCTGCCGGACACCAGTCCGCTGGACGGCGGTACATCACCGATCTTCGAATCGATGTAGGCGGCATTGAGGCCGATCGTCAGGCGCTCGGCCGGGCGGACCATGAAGCTCAGTTCCGCCCCCTGGCTGCGCGCGCTGCCGGCGTTGCCCATCCAGCTCAGGCCGTTCTCGGAAACGCGCACCTGGATGTCGTCCCAGTCGATCCGGAACAGCGCCAGGTCGATCATCGCGCGGCGGTCCCAGAAGTGCGATTTGAAGCCGAGCTCGAGGTTGTCCAGCGTGTCGGCCTTGGTCATCGGCACCACGCCGGAGGTCGATACGTTCGGTCCACCCGGGCGATAGCCGGTGGCGTAGCGCGCGTAGATCATCGAACTGTCGTTGAGGTGCCAGCGCGAGGCCAGCTTCCACGTGGTCACGCTGTCATCGGCGGAGTCGGCCAGATCGATCGGCCGCGGGCCGTACAGCAGCCCGGTGCTGTGCTGTTCGAAATCCTGCTGGTTGCGCGCGTGCCGCACACCGGCGGAGACATCGAAGCGTGGGCTGAACTTATACGTGACGTCGGCGAAGATCGCCTGCTCGTCATAGGTGCCGGGCAGGCTGGCGGCACCGGGGTTGAACGGCAGCGGGACGCCGTTCGCATCGTAGGCACTGACCTGCTGGCGGTTGGTGTTCTTCTCGCCGGTGAAGAAGGTGCCGAGCAACCATTCGAAGCGCTCGTTCTCCTTGGAGTTCAGGCGGAACTCCTGGGTCCACTTGCGCGTGCCGAGGAAGACATCGAACTGGGCCTGGCCGGCCGGGTACGGGGTCAGCAGCGGCCAGGCCACGCCATAGACCAGCGTGGAATCCTGCACTTCGTCCATGCGGGTTTCGGAGAAGCTGGTGGCGGAGACGAAATCGACGTTGCCCAGATCCCAGTCCAGGATCGCCGAGTAGTAGTCGGTTTCCATCCGGTACGGCGTGGCGCGCTGGAGGATGCCTTCGAGCGGGCCGCGGATCGGCTCCAGCGTGGGATAGGTCAAGCCCACCGCACTGGAGTTGTCGGCATCCACGATCTGCGACAACGCCTGCACGCGCAGGTTGGCGGTGTCGCTGATGCGCCAGGTCAGCGCCAGGCGGGAGGCCAGCTGGTAGTAGCCGTTGCTGTCCTTGGCGTCCTCGCCGGTGAGGTCGGGTTGATCCACATAGCCGGGCGTGCCCTGGCGCGAAAGGCTGGCGCGCAGGCCCAGCTTGCCTTCGATCAGCGGCACGTTGAACGAGGTGCGCACGCCAGTGCCCACGTCGCCCGCTTCCTTGGTGGCATTGACGTCCATGCCGGCGCGGAACTCGAAACCATCCGGATCAGCCGCCTTGGTGACGTACTTGAACAGGCCGCCCATCGAGCTGGCGCCGTACAGCGTGCCCTGCGGGCCGCGCAGCACTTCCACGCTCTGGATGTCATACGGCAGCAGATCCAGTGCATAGGTGGTCGCGCGCTGCTTGTTGCTGCTCGGGCCGATCGGGGTGTCATCGATGTAGGTGCCGATGATCGAGCCACCGCCGAGGGGCGCGACACCGCGCAGTGCCATCGTGGTCTGACCCGGTGCGCCGCCGCTGTCCACCTGGAAGCCCGGCACGTAGGCGGCGAAGTCGTTCAGGCGGGTGGCGCCGAATGCCTCGAGACGCTCTTCGCTGATCACGCTGACCCCGGCCGCCACCTCCATCACGTTCTCGGCGCGCTTCTGTGCGGTCGCCACCACGCGATCAAGCTCCACCACATCGGGTGTGCTGCGGCTGCCATCGGCGTCGGCATCCTGGGCCATCGCCGCGGTGGCAAGGCCCATGCAGCACAGGGTGACGGTGGAGGCGAGGATCGAACGTTTCATCGGCTTGCGCATGTGGCGGGCTCTCCGGAATCAGGAACGGGGTCAAACAGGAAAAACGACGGCCGTGCACGGCGGTAACCGCCGTGCAGGGGTAGGGACGCGCGCGCTGTCGCAGCCGCGCCGGGTTGGCACGTCGGTAAGGGGAGGGGGCGTGGGGGAAGGAAACGGCAGGTAACGGGCGTTGGCAGGTGCAAGGCCGTGTTGCTGGCCAGCGGCGCGATGGGCGCGGAGGCTGGCGGTCAGTGCGGGTGCGCGGGCACACCGGCGGCTGGGGTCGTACGGAAACTGATCGGGCATTTCGACATCCCTACAAATCCTATGTAAGGAATATTTAGCCTGATCAGGTATATGTCAAGCGCAATCAGAAAACATAATCCCATTGCGGACTATTGCGCTGCAGCATTTCAGCGGGTGCCGAACGGCGTTGCCGCGCGGCCTGATCTGTCCCAGGGGCGTACGCCGGGAAACGGGTCGCTATCGGCCGCGATCGTCGCTGCGGCCGATCGCGATGCTCAACGCTGCCGGCTCAACCCGACGTCACGGCACCGTCGGCCGCGGCGGCACGCTGTGGTGCAGGTGCAGCATTGCCGGCGAGCAATGGTCGGGCACGTCGCTCCAGGCGCAGCATCAGCACCGCAACCAGCATGCAGGTGCCGGCCATCAGCGAGAAGAAGACGGCACTGGAGAGCGTTGACCACAGCGTGCCGACCGCGCCGGCCAGCAGATTGCCGCCGAACGAGGCCAGGAACCAGAACGCGATGATCGTGGCACCAAAACCGACCGGCGCCAGCCGTGCGAACAGGCCCAGTCCCACCGGCAGGATGAAGAGCTCGCCGAAGGTGAAGATCGCAAAGAACAGCACGGCCCACAGCCAGCCCACCTTGGCCGACGGTTCACCGCCCAGCATCGCCACCAGGGCAAAGGACAGGCCGACCACCGCAGCACCGATCGCCATCTTGGTCAGTGCGGCGGGCTCGCGGCCGTTGCGGGCCTGGCGGGTCCAGTGCTGCACCAGCATCGGCGTGATCAGGAACACCAGCAGCGGATTGAGCGAGAAGAACCAGGTCATCGGCAGGGTGAAATCGGCGGTGAGCACGCGGTCCACGCCGGTATCGAGCCAGATCGCGATGGTGTTGCCGATCTGCTCGTAGGCCAGGCGGAACACTACGATCAAGCCGGCAATCATCGCCATCACCTGCAGCAGCGGGCGGTAGGCTGGCTGCCACAGGGCGGAGAAGGGCAGCGTGGCGCGTTCGCTGCGCGGCGGATCCGGCGGCAGATGGCGGCGGCCGGTGATGTAGATCACCAGGCCGAGCAGCATGCCGATGCCGGCCGCGGAGAAGCCAACATGCCAGCCATACACCTCACCCAGCGTGCCGCAGATCAGCGGGGCGAGAAACGCACCGAGGTTGATGCCCACGTAGTACACATTGAACGCCGAGCCACGGCGCGGATCATCGCGCTGGTACAGATCGCCGACCTGGCCGGGCAAGGTCGGCAGGAACAGCCCGTTGCCGAGCACGATCGCCAGCAATGCCGGATACAGCAGTGCATCGAAGGCCATCAGGAAGTGGCCGAACGCCATGATCGCGCCGCCCAGGATCACGGCCCGCCGCTTGCCCAGCCAGCGATCGGCGAGCATGCCGCCGAACACCGGGCTGAGGTAGGCCAGCGCCGTGTACAGGCCGTAGACCATCGAGGCCTGTTCCTGCGAGAACAGCAGCTGCTTGGTCATGTAATAGACCAGCAGCGCCCGCATGCCGTAATAGGAGAACTTCTCCCACATCTCGGTGAGGAACAGGATGGTCAGGCCTGGCGGTTGCCCGAACCAGGCCTTGCGCGGTGCATCGAGGGTCATCGGGCAGGGCGTCCGTAGGTCAGAGCTGCAGACCGGTGCTGATCAGGCGCTGGGTAATGGCGACGAACGCCACCACCAGGCCTGCCAGTGCGACGACCCAGGCACCGTAGCGGCGCACGCGCGGCCAGCTGGCCGGCGCGCGGACGGCCACCCAGACCAGTGCGAGGGCGGCGATAACGCTGAGCCAGGACAACGCCTGCACCAGGATCAACGGCCCGTTGGTGTACGAGGAGATCGCGCCCGGACCAGCGATCGATTTCACGTACAGCGCCCAGGCGACGACGGTGCCCAGCTGCGTGGTGATCGACAACGTCTGCAGCCAGCGCAGGCCGCGGCGTTCTGCCGGCGCGCCGACACGGTAGTAGCGGCGCACGAACACGCCCCCGATGCGTAGCACGGCCGACAGCGTCAGCAACCCCAGCGCGACGAACAGCGCCGGGCGCAGCCACGCCGGCGAACGCCAGCCCGGAATCGGTTCAAAGCCGAACACCGAGGCGAACGGGCCACCGGAGAAGTACACCGGCCGGCCGTCCTTGACCTTCACTTCCAACAGGCCGCGGCCGTTCTCCTGCTGCCACAACCACGGCGACACCTCGCGCCAGCGCAGCAGCTGGCCGTTGAGGCCCTTCTGGCCATCCACGGTGATGGTGCCGTCATCCTGCGGGTGCACACGGATCGGTGCGAACAGCGTCAGCATGCGCAGATAGGAACTGTCCGAGCGGCGCGTGCTCTGCCAGCTCGTCCCGGCCAGCGCAGCGGCGTGCTCGCGCGCCATCGCAGCATCGACGCCCGGGCCGGCGCGTTCGATCGGCAGGGTCGGCAGGAAATTCTCGACGAAGCGCTCCCACACCTGGGCGCGCAGGGCAGAACCGGCCGCATCACGCCCCACGCTGTTGGTGGAAACGAAGACGCCGATGTTGCGTTCCGGGATCATCCACAGCCACGAGTAGAAGAACAGCATCGTGCCGCCGTGCGAGCGCGTGTCGTAGCCCCCGGTGTCCGAGGCCATCCAGCCCAGGGCCATGCGCGGCAGATGCGGCAGGATCGCCGGCTGCGGGGTCAGCATCTGTGCGTTGGTCTCGGCGCGCATGATGCGCTGGCCGTCGAGCTCACCATGATTGAGCGTGGCCATCATGAAACGTGCCATCGCCGAGCCGGAGGCATACAGACCGCCCACGCCCGGCGCGGTGTTCTTCTCGGCCGGGTAGCTTTTGCCCGAGCCCAGCAGATAGCCCTTGGCGGCGTGCGGCAGCAGCTCGGCCGGCAGCTTCTGTTCGAAGCTGGCGTACTGCATGTCCAGCGGCTGCAGGATGTGCTGCCTGGCGTAGTCCTCGAAGCGCTGGCCGCTGACCCGCTCGACGATGTACGAGGCGATGCCGGTGGCGTAGTTGGAATACGCCGGCGTGGTGCCCGGTGCGGAGATCTGGTTGGGCACCCATTCCTTGAGGTAGTTGTCGCGGTTGGCCGGATGGTCCGGGCCGAGCACGATCAGGTAGCGCATGCGCTCTTCCAGACCGCTGGTGTGGGTCATGATCTGGCGCAGCGTGATCGGCTCACCCTTGGCCGGGACCTTGATGTCCAGGTAGGTGTTGATGTCGGTGTCCAGGTCCAGCTTGCCCTGTTCCACCAGCTGCATCACCGCGGTCCAGACGAACAGCTTGGAGATCGAGCCCGGGCGGAACAGGGTGGTCTTGGGATCCACCGGCGTGCGCTTTTCAACATCAGAGAAACCAAAGCCGCGCTCGGTGACGACCTTGCCGTTCTCGACCACGGTGACCACGGCGCCGGCGAGATCGCCCTGCGCCATCAGATAAGGCACCAGGCCATCCAGGAACGTATCGACACGGGCCGCATCCAGCGTGCCGGTGGCGGCCGGTGCGGGCGTGAGGGTGTCCGGCGTCTCGGCAGCCACCGGTGCGGCGGGTGTCGCGACGGGCGTGGGTGCCTGCGCATGCAGCGGCGAGAACGCGGCGGTGGAGGCCAGCAGCAGGCCGCAGATCAGGGGGCGCCAGAGACTCATGCCTGCACTCCCTTGCCCCACACGGCATCTTCGCAATGCACCAGGCCCTCGTCGTAACGCAGGCCCGGCACGCGATCGTCGCGCAGGAACAGCGGGCCATCCAGATCCACCACGTCGCAATGCTGGCCCACGATGAAGGCCGGGCCCATCGCCCAGCTGCTGCCGATCATGTTGCCGACCATCACCTGCATGCCCAGCGAGCGTGCCTTGCCGACCATCGCCAGGCTTTCGGTGAGGCCGCCGGCCTTGTCGAGCTTGATGTTGATGACGTCGAACAGACCTGCGAGCGCTTCGATCTCTGAAACGTCCTGCACGCTCTCGTCGGCGGCGAACGGCAGCGGCCGCGCGAAGCCGTTGAGCTCGGCTTCGCGACCGCGCGGCAGGGGCTGTTCCAGCAGCTTGATGTCGTTCTCCAGCAGCACCGGAATCAGCGCATCGAGCACATCCACGCTGTAGCCCTGGTTGGCGTCCACGCCCATCCACACCTCCGGGCGCACCTTGCGCACCGCGCGCACGCGCTCGATGTCGATATCCAGGTCACCGCTGAGCTTGAGCTTGAGTGCCTTGGCCGGCGCATAGCGTCCGGTGGCGATCGACTGCATCGTCGCCGGGTCATCGGCGCCCAGCGTCCAGGTGGTCAGCAGCGGCCGGGTCTGTGAGAGTCCGGCCAGCGCCCAGGCATGCTTGCCGGTGCGGCTTGCTTCCAGATCCCATAGCGCGCAGTCCAGCGCGTTGCGCGCACCGCCGCGGGGCAGCAGCTGCTGCAGTTCGGCGCGGGTGATGCCGGCTTCGATCCGCGCACGCAGCAGTTCCAGCGTGGCCAGCATCTGCTCGGGCGTGTCATTGAAGTAGTACACGCCGCTGGCTTCGCCACGGCCGCGATGGCCGTCCTCTTCCAGTTCCACGCGCAGCACCGGCGCGTTTTCGAACACGTAACCGCTGATCCGGAACGGGGCCAGCAACGCAAGCGAGTCGATCTGCAGGGTCAGTTTCACAGGATGTCTCCAGCCCCACGGCGGGGCCATGGGTCAGTAGTTGAGAGCGAAGTCGGCCAGGCCCATCAGGACCAGGGCGTAAGCGAGCACGCAGGCCGACAGCAGCAGCAGCGCGGCCCACAGGCGCGCCAGCCAGCCGCGTCCAGCGCGGACCGTCTGCACCAGGTTCCAGGCCGTTGCGCCGATTCCGCCGATGATCGCGATCACCGTGGCGATGCCCAGCCCGATCACCGCCGGATCCAGACGATCGTCCAGGCGCGCGAAATCGGCAGACGCCCAAGCCATCACGGCCATCGCGGCGGCAGGCACCAGCAGCAGGAGCCAGCAGGCGGCGCGGCTCAGGCGATAGGCCAGCACGGTGCTGCGCGGCCAGCCCAGCACGCGGCCATGGCGGCGGCGGACGAACGCGGCGATCGGCCACGCCAGCGCGGCCAGTGCCAACACCGCCACCGCAGCGGTCAGCAACGGCTTGAGCCACAGCGCCGAGCGGTAGCCTTCCGCGACGAGGAACACGTTGAACGGGGAGGAGGAATCCACCGCGAAGCCGACCGGCTTGCCGTCCTTGAGGATGGCGGCCAAGCGCAGTTCGCCGTTGTTCGCCTGCCACAGCCACGGTCCGATCGGCTTGAAGGTGGTCGGCTGCCCGTTGGGCTGCTTCAGGCGCGGCAAGCGCAGGCTGCCATCGTCGAGGGCTTCCAGGCGCGTCTGGGTGAGGATGCCGGTGCGGCCGATGCCGGTCTCGGCGCGACGCGAATCGAGATAGCTCGGTGCGGCCAGCTGGCGGGCCTGCGCCTTGGCCAGCGCCGCGTCGACGGCCGCTGCCGGGGCCGAGGTGGCCGCCGGGAAGTAACGGTCAGCGAAGTTTTCCAGCAGTTCACGCCGGATCGGGCCGGTGATGCCATTGGCGCCGGCGCTGTTGAGCGAGACGAACAGGCCGACATCGTGATCGCGGAACAGGAACAGCTGTGAGTGGAACGAGTAGGTGTCACCGGCGTGTGACACCACGCGCTGGCCGTTGACATCGATCTCGTAGAACCCGAGCGCCATGGTGTTCAGTGGCGGCGCGAAGCGGGTCTGCGGGGTCAGCATCAGCTGGCTGGTCGCGGCCTTCAGGATGGCGGTGTCGTGACCGCCGGCTGCACTGAGGTGCGCGATCATGAAGCGCGCCATGTCGCTGCCGGTGGCCGAGAGGGCGCCGGCCGGCGCGGACGGGGTCACTTCGAACTCACGCGGCTTGCCCGAGCCGAGGGCATAGCCCTTGGTGACCAGGGCGCGCAGCGCCGGCGGCAACGGCTGGCGGAAGCTGGCGTGCTGCATCTGCAGCGGCACGAAGATGTGCTGCTCGACATACTCGGCGAAGGGCTGGCCCGACACGCGCTCGACGATGTAGCCGGCCAGGCTGGTGCCGTAGTTCGAGTACGCGGGCACGGTACCGGGCGCGAAGATCTGCGCCGGCACGCGGCGCTTGAGGTACGGCCCCAGTTCAATGCCACCGGCTTCGGCCACGGCCTCGCTGGTCCACATGTACTTGATGTTGGCCTCGAAGCCGCCGGTATGCGTCATCAGCTGGCGCAGCGTGATCGGCAGGCCGCGTTCGGGCACCTTGAAATCCAGGTACTGGTTGATGTCCGCGTCCAGATCCAGCTTGCCCGCTTCCACCAGCTGCATCACCGCGGTCCAGGTCATCAGCTTGGAGACCGAGGCCATCCGGAACAGCGTGCGGTCCGGATCCACCGGCGTCTGCTTGGCCACATCGGAGACGCCGTAGCCGCGGCGGACCAGGATCTTGCCGTCCTTGACCACGGTGACCACCGCACCGGCGATATCGCCGCGCGCGATGGCATACGGCATGAAGCCATCCAGCCAGGTGGTCGCATCGTCGGCGGTCAGCCGGGCAACGGAATCCACGCCGGCAGGCGGTGTGGCCGCCTGGGGTGGGGAGGATGGCCGCTGTGCGTCGGCCTGGAAAGACAGCAACAGCCCACAGCACAAGCCGACAAGCCCTGACAACGCACGCATGTGACGATCCCCTTCAAACCATCTCAATCAGACAACAATATTCCTGATCAGAGAAATGTCAAATGCGCGTGATCGTGATTGGATCGCGCGAACCGGGCTGAATGTGACGTTTGGACGCCCAGCGCAGGCCGTTTTTTGGCCATTGAGAACGTTTTCAGGGCGCAGAGAAGCGCTTAACGCGGCGAACGCGACAAGAAAGCATCCTGATCAGGATGGCATTCATCTCTACGTAGTATCGTATCGGCAACTTCACCAGCAATAGCCCAAAGGTCCTGTCGATGAGCCCCAAAAGCCCGACGCTCGGAACCCTGCTGCGCGGTCTGCGCACCCGCCAGGGATGGACGCTCAAGGAAATGAGCGAGCACACCGAAATTCCGCTGTCCACGCTGTCCAAGATCGAGCATGACCGCTTGACCTTGACCTACGACAAGCTGCAGCACCTGTCCCAGCGCTTGAACCTGCGCATGTCCGAGCTGTTCTCCGAGCCGGAGACCGACAGCGCGCCCAAGCCGGTCACCGCGCGGCGCAGCCTCGGCTCGCTCGACAAAGCGCTGCGGGTGCAGACCGACAACTACGATTACTACTACCTGTGCACCGAACTGCGGCGCAAGCGGATGATCCCGATCCTCACCAAGGTGCGGGCCAAGACCACCGCCGAGTTCGGTGAGCTGGTCCGCCACCCGGGCGAAGAGTACGTGCATGTGATCGAAGGCCGCATCCAGGTCCACACCGAGTTCTACGATCCGGTGGTGCTGGAGACCGGGCAGGGCATCTACATCGACAGCCAGATGGGCCACGCCTACATCGTCGATACCGGCTGCGAGGAAGCGGTGCTGCTGGCCGTCTGTGCCAGCGCGGACGAGGATCTGATGGAATCGCTGATCACCCTGCATGAGCAGGAGGGCGGGGTCTGACCTTCCCCAGTCTCACCACGTCGCCTCCAGCCGGCGGAACGGCTGCGTGAGCAGTACACCGCGTGCGTCGTAGTCAGTGAGCCTGCGCCCATCCGCCCGCACGGACGTCGGGCGTGTCCGGCTCGGCCACCACACGCGCACCGCGGTGTCCTTGCGCAGTCCCTTGCCCAGCGTGACCTGCAGCGCTCCGTCGCGCTGCCAGGCCTGCAGCGCCAAGGTGCCATAGGCGGTCGGCAGGCGATCCACGGCCAGCCCATCGCCGGCCAGCCATGACGGCGGGGTGCCCGGCAACAGTGACAGTGCGTCATCGTCTTCGCGCATCAGCATCCCGAACAGCGTGCGCCCGTATTCGGCACCGATCCAGGTATGCGGCATGTCGCCGAGGTAGCGCGGGAAGCGCAGCCGCGAGTGCACCACCTCGGCCAGCACCTGCCATTCCAGCGGGCGGCGGTCGTGCAGCAGGCCCTGCAGCAGTTCGTCGGCCGCCTCGGGCTGGTCCAGGTGCACGTAGCTCAGCACGTTGCGGATTTCATACGGCGTGTAGGCGTACAACGCGCCCGGCTCGCCGCGCTTGCGCACATCCTGCAGATACCGCGCGAACGTGGTGCGCAGTGCCTCGGCCGGCAGCACATCCTGTGCGCCGGTCGGGTCGAGCGCGATCGACACACCGGTCGGGTCGCCATCGCCAAGGTCGGCCGAAGAGGGAATGAAGTCGATGCCCTTCCACGCCATCGTGGCGCGGATCGAGGCAGCCAGCGCATCGTGCAGGGCGGTGTACTGATCGCGCGCCCACGCCGCGGTTTCGTGATCGCCCAGCGACTCGGCCAACCACGCGCCGTCATGCCAGCCCTTCAGGCCCCAGTAGTCGTCCCAGTAGCTGTGCGTGGGCGACGGGTAGCCCTCGTGGCTGATCGATGGCGCCAGGATGCCGGCGAAGCGTTCGGGCGCGGGCTGGCTGGCCATGTAGCCCGGCACCAGCGTGCGCTCGCGCAGTGCCTGCAGGAAGCGCATCGCTGCTTTCACCTTGGGCAGGTAGGCGCGCACCGATTCCGGGCCGCCATCCAGCCGCGCGACGTCGGCGACCAGACTGATGTACTGGCCTTGGCTGTCGTATTCGATATCCGAGCCGAAGCCGGTGTTGACGCTGCCGTCGTCGTTGAGGATCGGCGAGACCAGGCCGTTGGCGTGCACGCCGTGCTCGCTGTACCAGGCGAGGTAGTCGCGCGCGACCTTGGATTCGCCCATGCGCAGCAGCACCGCCGAGGTGGCCATGCCGTCACGGATGAAGGAGCGGTTGTAGTTGCGCGGGCCGGGCTGCATCGCCGGGCCGGTCTGGTTGATCAGCATGTAAGCGGCCTGCGCGCGCAGCATGTCCACCAATGAGGGGTCAGGCAGGCGCAGGCCGACCTGGCCCAGGCGCGCCTGCCAGTCGTCCGATGCACGTTTGGCCAGCGCGTCGTACGCGGCATCGGGTGCACGGGGTATGCCGGAGAGACCCAGCGCGGGCGCATCCGGCAGAGAGCCGTCTTTGGCTGCTGCCGCGGTGCCGAGCGGGAAGGCGACCACCACGGAGCGGCTGGCACCGGGTGCGAGCTGCACGCGGTAGGCCAGCGCCGCGGAGGCCAGACCATCGGTATCGCGTGCCTGCGTGACGGCGGGCAAGGTGCCGTTGGCGATCGCTGCGGTGATCTCGCTGCTGCCGTCCGGGCCGAATGGTGCCGCGCCGGCAGCATCCACCGGCGTCAGCGACTGCAGCAGGGCGCGACCATTGATGCGTACGCGTTGCCCCTCGATGTCGACTTCGCGGATCGGTGAGAGGCCACCGTTCTGCCACGGCGGATTCATCTGCATCGGCCGCACCGCCAAGGTCAGGGTGCCGTCAACGGGCGCACTGCCGGTGTTGCGCAGGCGGTGACGCACGAAGGTGACCGGCTGGCCATCGAGCTCGAGGGCGAATGCCTCGCTCTGCAGTTCAAGCCCGGGTTGTGGCGACCAGGTGGCCGAGGGCATCGGCTTCCAGCCGTCGCGCAGTGCGTGCTGCACCGGTTGGTCGGCGGCGCCTGCGGCAACACCGTCGGCATTGCGCCAGATCGGCTGCACCAGCGGCGCGCCCTTGAAGGCCTCGATGTTGCCGTACTCGTCAAAAATCGATTTCTGCCGGCCGGCATGGATGCCGACTGCGGTCCAGTAGGTCTGCTGCATGTGCAGCGAGGCCGGGAACAACGCGCGCTGCGCGCCACTGGCGGCAATCTGGTAACGCTTCATGGGCGTCATCACCGCCTTCGGCCCCAGCAGGCGCAGGCGGTCGACCTGTGGCGCGTCGCCCTCCACCGTCAGCCGCAGCGCCGTGGCGGTCACGGCCGCAGTGCCGGCCAGCCAACTCTGCTGGCGTGCAGCGGCCTGCGGATCGCGCGCAAGCTCCATCCAACTGCCCTGCGCATCACGCGCCTGCAGCCGTGCGGCGCCATGCGCGCCTGTCCAGTCCACGGCCAGGCCGGTGGTAGCCACGGCACGCGGCAAGGTGATCTCAAGCGTGTGCGTACCGTCCTTGCCACGTGGAATCGTGACCGCGCTGCCGCCTTGCCACAGCGCCGCGGCCTGGGCTGCATCCACCCCGGCCACGCGCGCACGGGTGGTGCTGTCCAACGGCTCCAGTTCGAAGATCGACACGCCCCAGTCCGACGTGCGCTCCGGGCTCGCCAGGCGAAGGTAGCGGGCCTGGCGCGGCGCGAAGTAGAGCGTCTCGATACCGCCGAGTGAATCGCGCATGGTATAGGCCGGCTGCCACTGCTGGCCGTCCAGCGAGGTCTGCAGGGTATAGCCCTCGGGATTGGAAACGTTCCAGGTGATCTGCGCGCCGCTGAGCGTGCTCGGCGTGCCCAGGTCCACCTGGAACCAGTGGCCGGGGCTGAAGGCGCCGCCGGTCACCGTCTTCGGGTCGCCATCGATCAGGTGGCTGACCGCCATCGCCGGCACCTGCTGGGAGGAACTGCTGGCCTGCCACTGGCCGCGCGGCGGCAGGGTCTGGGCGGCAGCGCCGAAGCTCAGCGCGAGCGCAGAGAAGAGCAGGGTAGCGGCCATGACGCGGCGCGGCCGGTGCACAACAGTCGAACGGTCAGCATGCAGCCCCATCAACGTGCTCCTGATCTGAACGACCCCGACGGCGGGGTGGAGGTCACGCTAGCAGGGGCTGTAATCGTTTACATGACGCGTCGCAATATCGAACGCGGCATCAGGTGAGTGGATTTGCGATCGGCTCGCGCGCGTCAGCGAATGTCCGTGCGCAGGCTGCCGCGGATCTGATCGCGCCAGACCCCGGCGACGCCGGCCTCGTCGGCAAAGTGCGGCCAGCGCAGCACGCTGTGCCGGACCTGCTCAATGATGTCCCGGGCGCGGCGGGCATTGATCGAGGCCGTCGCGGCACAGGCGGCCAGGTCGGCCACGTCGAACCCCTCGCGCTTGCCGTTGATCGACATCTGGTGCCGGGCCGTCCAGTCGCCGTCCGGGTTGTACGCCCAGGTGATGTCGAACGCCGGGGACAGCGACCATTGGCCCTGCCGGTCCATCAGGTAGGCGATGTTCTTGACGTGGTCGTCCTGGTTGCGCGCGATCACGTTGAACACCATCCGCCGGAACTGTTCCTCCAGCTGCGCCATCGGCAGGCGCAACTGACGCATGACCAGCAAGGCCTGCTCGTAGGAGTAGGCAGTGGGATCATTGAAGTCGAAGTGGGCCATCGCCGCCAACGACTGCATATGGTGCTTCCCACCGGCCTCGGTGCGGTCGAAGCGTTGGGTCATGAAGTGGCGGCGGCCGCCTTCCTCGAGCAGCCGGCACTCGCTGATCTGGATGCCCGCATCACGCGCCATCAGCGCGTACGCGTACTCGACCACGCCGTAGCCCTTGGGGTCCGCCAGTTCCTTGTCGCGGTTGTTCTGCACGCCATCGAACTTGAGCAGCCAATAGCTGAAGCCTGGCGCTGCCGCGGCTTGGCCCGATCGGACCTCGCCGGTGCTTTCGTTCCAGGCGATCACGGCTTTGGCCCGTGCGCCACCGGCCGAGGTGCCCACGCGCAGAATGTCGCGCAACGCATCGGCGCGTTCTTCATCGCCGAACGAGGCACGCAGGTTGTCGCGGTTGCTCAGGACCTCGGTGGCCAGCGCGACCAGGGCATCGATCTGGATCTTGTGTGCCGTGCGGACGCGCGGCCCATGCACAGGCGAGAACTCCAGCGCCCCCATGCCGCGCGTGCCGGTATAGCAGAGCCGCTCCACCGCATTGAAGCTGTCCGGCGTACGGCCCTGGGTCGCCAGCCACGCGTTGATCAGGGTATTGCCGTACTTGTCCGGCAGGGCGTCGGCGAGCAGGCCGGGCAGGCCATGGAAGCCGGAAGGGTTGAGGGAGGGGAAACCGTAGATCCGATCCGCCTCGAGCGGCATGGTCAGTGGGGCGACCTCAATGCTGGAACGTGCGAAGGCCGGGTCGTAGGCAAATTGTGCGATCCGCTCGCCGTCGGCCAGCGTCACCGCGCCGATCCGGCTGCCCCACAGGCGCACCTCGGCCGTGGTGCTCATTGCTCATCGCCCCAGGTCCACGGCTTGGCCGGTGCCGCCGCGGCCGCCCCCGGTCGCGCGCGCTGGCGCGGGTGGCCGCGGCGCTTCAGCAGATCGAGCGGATTGGGGCCGTCGCTGGGCAGCATCACGTCCAGCGCATCCAGCCTGCCGAGGGCCCGCAGGCAACGGATCAGGTTGGCCAGCTGGGCGGGCGTGCCGTCTTCGAGCCGCTGCACGGTGCGCTTGGAGACGCCGGCCGCATCAGCGAGCTGTTCCTGGGTGATGCCCTGCGACAGGCGCATGCGGGCAAGGCGGTGCCCGAGCTCCACCAGGACAGCCTCGTCGGTCATCAGATGTGTGATCGTCATAAAGTGCCCCTCTTGACGCTTTATCATCCACTATTTGGATGTAGCGTCAAGAATGACGCTTTGTGGCACTTAAATGAGATTAATCGAAAGCGTCACAGATGGCTATTTAACTGGCAAAAATCGCATAAAGCGCCACAAATGACGTTTAACGATACATGTATTAACTGAGGCCATTGGGACCCCGAAACCCTGCGCTCGCACAATGGGCACCGGCCAAGCAGCGGCAATCACAGGGATCGGGTCGACACGCCGTCCACCTGTGCCGGCGTTCAATGCACGGTGTTTGCTAAATTTCGCAGTCCACACTGGTCGCCGCGCACAAAAGGACCTTGAATGAAGATTGCCGTCGCCGGTACCGGGTACGTGGGCCTGTCCAACGCGGTGCTGCTCGCACAGCATCACCAGGTGGTGGCGCTGGACATCGATCCGGCCAAAGTGGCGATGATCAATGCCCGCCAGTCGCCCATCGAAGATGTCGAGATTGAAGACTTCCTCGCCAACCGCGCGCTGAATCTCACCGCGACGCTGGATCCGGCGCAGGCCTATGAGGGCGCAGATTTCGTCATCGTCGCCACGCCGACGGATTACGACCCCAAATCGAATTACTTCAACACCGGCTCCGTGGAGGCGGTGATCGGCGATGTGCTGCGGATCCATCCGTCTGCCGTCATCGTCATCAAGTCGACCGTGCCGGTCGGCTGCACGGCCGCGTTGCGGGCCAAGTTCAACACCGACGCCATCCTGTTCTCGCCGGAGTTCCTCCGCGAAGGCCGCGCGCTGCATGACAACCTGCACCCGAGCCGGATCATCGTCGGCGAGCGCTCCGAGCGCGCCGCGGTATTCGCCGAACTGCTGAAGGAAGGCGCGATCAAGAAGGACGTGCCGGTGCTGTTCACCGACGCGACCGAGGCGGAGGCGATCAAGCTGTTCTCCAACACCTACCTGGCAATGCGGGTGGCCTACTTCAACGAACTGGATACCTACGCCAGTTCGCACGGGCTGGATACGCGCCAGATGATCGAGGGCGTCAGCCTGGATCCGCGCATCGGCGGTCATTACAACAACCCGTCCTTCGGCTACGGCGGCTACTGCCTGCCCAAGGATACGAAGCAGTTGCTGGCGAACTACAGCAAGGTGCCGCAGAACCTGATCCACGCCATCGTCGAGTCCAACCGCACGCGCAAGGATTTCATCGCCGATGACATCGTGGCCCGCAATCCGAAGGTGGTGGGCATCTACCGGCTGGTGATGAAGGCCGGCTCGGACAATTTCCGCGCCTCGGCGGTGCAGGGCGTGATGAAGCGGATCAAGGCGAAGGGCATCGAGGTCATCGTCCACGAGCCGGTGCTCACCGAGGCGACGTTCTATCGCTCCCGCGTGGTCAACGATTTCGCGGCGTTCCTTGCCGAGGCGGACATCATCGTCGCCAACCGGCTGACGCCGGAGCTGGAGGGCGTGGCGGACAAGGTGTACACGCGGGATCTGTTCGGCTCGGATTGAGCCTGGAGAGCATCCACGCATGGCGTGGATCTACCCGTAGGCGACCGTTTGTCTCGGTAGGGCCACGCCGTGCGTGGCCGACTGCTCCGGGCCCCGCATCACCCCATGCGGGGGGCTATTCCCCCGGCTTGGCGGCCGCTGTGACTGCCTGTGATTTTGCCCGCCGTGCCAGCGTCGCTTCGCGGTGGGCGATGTAGGCGTTGGCGCCGAGGATGATGCCGGCGCCGATCACGGTCCAGCGGTCCAGCGCTTCATTGAACAGCAGCCAGCCCAACAGGCTCACCAGCGGCAGCTGCATGAAGCTGATCGGGGTCAATGCGGAGACCTCGCCCAGGCGCAGCGCACGGGTCCACAGCAGCTGGCCCAGCGTGCCGAGCACGCCGGTCGCGACCAGCCAGACCCACGCCAGGCCGGTCGGCCAGACCCATACGAACAGCGCGGGCACCAGCGACAGCGGCACCCAGAACACATAGGTGTAGAACACCACCGTATCGGCACTGTCCACGCGGGTGAGCTGCTTGATCTGGATCGCCACCAGCGAACTCAGCACCGCGGCGCCCACGGCGACCAGGGTGCCGGGGGTGAAGCTGGTCGAGCCCGGACGCACGATGATCAGCACGCCGATGAAGCCGATGATCACCGCCGCCCAGCGGCGCATGCGCACGGTTTCGCCCAGCCACAGCACGGCAGCGATGGTGACGAACAGCGGCGTGGAGTAGGAGAGCGAGATCGCCTGGGAGATCGGCAGATGCCCGATCGCCCAGAACGCGCACAGCATCGAGGCCAGCCCGATCGCACTGCGCAGGAAGTAGCGCGGCAGCTGCTGCGTCTTCAGCGGTGCACTGCCGGGACGGATCAGCATCGGCAGCAGCGCCAGCAGGCCGAAGGCGTTGCGGAAGAACGCAACTTCCTGGGTCGGCACGTACCGGGTGGCGTAGCGGATCGCAATCGCCATCAGGCCGAAGGCCAAGGTACTGCCGAGCATCAGCAAGGCGGCCCGCAGCGGCGTGGCCACCGGTAACGCGGGGGCGGGGTTCACCACTGTGCGCCGATCAGCCTGGGCTCCGGTTCGATCGGCACGCCGAACTTCTCCAGGACCGAGGCGGAGATCCGCCGCGCCAGCGCGAGCAGTTCTTCACCGGTGGCCTGGCCATGGTTGACCAGTACCAGCGCATGGCTTGGCGCCACGCCGGCATCGCCATCGCGATAGCCCTTCCAGCCGCAGCTTTCGATCATCCAGGCAGCGGAGATCTTGCGGCGGCTGTCGTCGTCGGCCGGGAACACCGGCAGCTCGGGGAAGTGCTGCAGCAGCACCTCCACCTGTTCCAGTGGCAGGATCGGGTTCTTGAAGAAGCTGCCCGCATTGCCGAGCACGTCCGGATCGGGCAGCTTGCGGCGGCGGATGTTGATCACCGCGTTGGCCACATCGGCGGCCACCGGCAGTTCAACGCCCATCGCCTCCATTTCTTCGGCGATCCCGGCATAGCCCAGGCGCAGGCCATGCAGCAGCGGCAGCCGCAGTTCGATCGCGGTGATCAGGTAACGGTCCGGGTCGTGCTTGAAGATGCTGTCGCGGTAGGCGAACTGGCAGCCTTCCGCATCGAAGCGCACCCAGTCGTTTTCGTGTCGGTCCCAGGCATCCACGGCCTGGATGAACTCGCCGACCTGCGCGCCATAGGCGCCGATGTTCTGGATCGGTGAGGCGCCGGCAGTGCCGGGGATCAAGGCCAGGTTCTCCAGGCCGGAGAGGCCGTTCTGCAGCGACCACATCACCAGCCCATGCCAGTTCACGCCGGCACCGGCGCGCACGATGGTGTGGTCGGCGCGGTGCTCCAGGATCTCGATGCCGCGGTTGGCGAACACCAGCACGGTGCCTTCCACGTTGTCGGCGATCAGCACATTGCTGCCGCTGCCCAGCACCAGCAGCGGCTGCTCTGCGACGCGTGGCAGGGCCAGCACCTCCGGCAATACGGAGGGATCGAACACCTCCAGCAGCTGCGCTGCCGTGGCGTCGACGTGGAAGGTGTTGAGCGCCTTCAGCGAGGCGTTTTCAGTGATGGCCCAGGCAGTCATGGCGTCGTTCACAGTGGTGCCACCGCGCCGCGGCTGGGCGCCTCTCTGCGGCGGCGGATCGCCTCCACGCAGTCATGCACCAGCTCCGGGCCACGGAAGATCAGGCCGCTGTAGCACTGCACCAGTGCGGCGCCGGCCGCCATCTTGGCCACCGCATCCGCGCCGGATTGAATGCCGCCCACGCCGATCAACGGCATCGACTCGGGCAGGCGTGCACGCAGGCGGCGCAGCACCAGGGTCGACTGGCCCAGCAGTGGCGCACCGGACAGGCCGCCGGCTTCGTTCGCCCGCGGGTCACCGGCCACCGCACTGCGGTCGATGGTGGTGTTGGTGGCGATCACGCCGTCCACCTTGAGCTCACCGAGCACGCGCGCGGCGGCATCAATGTCGCGGTCGCTCAGGTCCGGGGCCACCTTGACCAGCATCGGCACGCGCCTGCCGTGCTGGGCGGCCAGGCTTTCCTGGCTTTCGCGCAGCTGCGAAATCAGCTGGCGCAGCGCGGTCTCCTCCTGCAGCTCGCGCAGGCCGGCGGTGTTCGGCGAGGAGATGTTGACGGTGATGTAGTCGGCCAGCGGATACACCTTCTGCAGGCAGTGCTGGTAATCGTCGAACGCCTGCTCGTTGGGGGTGTCCTTGTTCTTGCCGATGTTGATGCCGAGCAGGCCGGTGCGGCGCTTGGCGCGCTCGACATTGCGGACCAGTGCATCCACGCCCAGGTTGTTGAAGCCCATGCGATTGATGATGGCCTGGTGGTCCGGCAGCCGGAACAGCCGCGGCTTCGGGTTGCCCGCCTGCGGGCGCGGGGTGATCGTGCCGATCTCCACGAAGCCGAAGCCCAGGGCCAGCAGCGCATCGATGTGCTCGCCGTTCTTGTCCAGGCCGGCGGCCAGGCCCACGGGATTCGGGAAACTCAATCCGAACGCGGTGGTCGGCAGCGGGTCGATGCGGCGGCCCATCAGCGGCGTGGTGCCGGTGCGATAGGCCAGGTCCAGCGCGCTCAGGCCAAGGCCGTGGGCGCGTTCTGCATCAAGGGCGAACAGGAAGGGGCGGGCAAGCGAGTACATGGCGTTCAATCAGTCCAGCGTGCCGACAAAGGCACGGGTTTGGTATTCAAAGGCAATCTGGCCGTCCACCGCATGGGCGTCGAACAGCTGTTGCAGTGCATCGAGCATCGCCGCGTGGCGCGGGTGGCCGGCCTGCGGTGCATAGGAAGAGGACAACAGGCGCCCGCGCAGGCCGTCGTAGTCCATGCGCTGCACGTTCGGCAGGCGGGCCATGCCGCGCAGGCCTTCGCCGAACCACGCGCGCATGGTGTCATCGTCCTGGTAGCGCTCGGCAACCTCGGTGTAGTCGGTGCCGAACTCCAGCAGCAACTGTTCGTAGCCGATCAGGAACGGCGAGGCATCGAGCAGACGCGAGTTCCAGAACACCAGCGCCATGCCTTCGGGCTGCAGGATGCGCGCCCATTCGCGGCGCACCGCGGTGGTGTCAAACCAGTGGAAGGCCTGCGCTGCAGCAACCAGGCCCACGCTGTTGTCGGCCAGGCCGGTGGCCTCGGCGGTGCCGTCGGCGACCTTCAGGCGCAGATAGTCCGGCGCCAGCAGCTGCTCGGCCGCCTCGCGCATGGCCGCGTTCGGCTCCACCGCGATGACCGGGTGGCCAGCGGCCAGAAACAGCCGGGTGGAAATGCCGGTGCCGGCGCCGATGTCGGCGACCAGGGTCTCGGCAGGTACACCGATGTCCTGGTGCAGCCAATCCAGCAATGCCGGGAGATAGTCGGGTCGGTAGCGGACGTAATCGGCCACCCGACTGCTGAAGCGTTCGGTCGAATCCGAGCGGCTCATGTGCACCTCACGATTGGGTAGCGGCAAACCAGGCCAGTCCGCCGAAGAACAACAGCACCACCACCAGGGCAAGCAGACTGCCGATCACGATGATCCAGCCCAGGATCAGGCCGGCCAAGGCCATGCCGTCGCCTTCCAGCTCCAGCGGGCGGCGGCGGATCTCGGCGCGGGCCAGGTGGCCGGTGATGATCGCCGCGACGCTGCCGATGAAGGGCAGGGCGGTCCAGCCGAGGATGCCCATGATCAGGCTGACCACGGCCATGGCGCTGGTTTGTCGGGGCGGAAGGCTCATGCAGGTCCTGGTCGCGGTGGGGTGGTTCGATGATAGGGCCAGCGGCGGTTTTATCCCATCAGGACCTGGCCACCATCGACATTCAAGGTGTGCCCGGTGATCCAGCCCGCCAGTGGCGAGCACAGGAACAACGCGGCGTTGGCGACGGCCGCCGGCTCGCCGAAGCGACCGAACGGAATCTTCGCCAGGGTGTTTCGATACAGCGCCGGGTCCTGTTCGCGCCGGCGCGCCCACAGCCCGTCCTCGAACTCGATCGAGCCCGGGGCGATGGCATTGACGCGGATTCGTTGCGGCGCAAGGGCCAGGGCCTGCGAGGTGGTGTAATGCATCAGCGCGGCCTTGGCCGCCGCATACGGTGCGCCACCCGGGCGCGGCTGCTGGGCGGCGATCGAAGCCAGGTTGAGAATGCAGGCATCGCTGGACTGTTGCAGCCAGGGCAGCGCCAGCCGCGAGGCACGCACCGCCGACATCAGGTCGACGTTCAAGCTGGCCTCCCAGCCCGCCTCATCGTCGGCCATGCCATAACCAGTCGCGTTGTTGACCAGCACGTCGATGCCGCCCAAGGCCTGCGCAGCATCGGCCAGCCAGCGGCCGATGTCGTCCAGCCGGGAGAGGTCGGCACTGACCGTATGCACGGCCAAGCCGAGCGCCCCGGCATCCTCACGCAGCGCGGCCAGACCGGCCTCACCGCGTGCGCAGACCGAGACGCGGGCGCCTGCCGAAGCAAACGCCAGCGCCATGGCGCGCCCGATGCCCTTGCTGCCACCGGCAATCAGCACCCGGCGCCCGGTGAACTCCAGGCGCGGGCCGGCCGGCAGGTGGGGCACGGGATCCATCACAGGTCGAACTTGATGCCCTGGGCCAGCGGCAGCGAGTCGGAGTAGTTGATGGTGTTGGTCTGGCGGCGCATGTAGACCTTCCAGGCATCCGAGCCGGACTCACGGCCACCGCCAGTGTCCTTCTCGCCGCCGAACGCACCGCCGATCTCCGCACCCGAGGTGCCGATGTTGACGTTGGCGATGCCGCAATCCGAACCGGCTGCCGACAGGAAGCGCTCGGCGGTTTTCAGGTTGGTGGTGAAGATCGAGGAAGACAGGCCCTGCGGCACGCCGTTCTGCATGTCGATCGCCTCGTCCAGCGTGCTGTACTTCATCACGTACAGGATCGGGGCGAAGGTCTCGTGCTGGACGACCTCGTCGCTGTTCTTCAGGCCGGTCACGATGGCCGGCAGCACGAAGTTGCCGGCGCGGTCGATGCGGGTACCGCCGGTCTGCACGGTGCCGCCGCTGGCCTTGGCCTTCTCGATCGAGGCCAGGAACTGCTGCACGGCGCCGTCGCTGTTGAGCGGGCCCATCAGGTTGGCCGGGTCGGTCGGATCGCCGATCTTGCCTTCCACCTGCTTGTACGCCTTGATCAGCGTGGCCAGTACGTCGTCATGGATGGATTCGTGCACGATCAGCCGGCGCGTGGTGGTGCAGCGCTGGCCGGCGGTGCCGACCGCGCCGAACACGATGCCCGGGATCGCCAGCTTCAGATCGGCGGTTTCGTCCAGGATGATGGCGTTGTTGCCGCCCAGCTCCAGCAGGCAGCGACCCAGGCGGTGGGCGACCTTTTCGGCGACCTGGCGGCCCACCTGGGTGGAGCCGGTGAAGCTGATCAGCGGCACGCGCTTGTCGGCCACCATCTTCTGCGACAGTTCGGTGCCGGCATCGTTGATCAGGAAGAACAGGTCCGGGAAGCCACCGTCGCGCAGCGCCTCATTGCAGATGCGCATGGAGGCGATCGCGGTCAGCGGCGTCTTGTTGGACGGCTTCCACAGGCAGATGTCGCCGCAGATCGTGGCCAGGAACGAGTTCCAGGCCCACACCGCGACCGGGAAGTTGAACGCACTGATGATGCCGACCAGGCCCAGCGGCTGGTACTGCTCATACATGCGGTGGCCCGGGCGCTCGGAATGCATGGTGTAGCCATAGAGCATGCGGCTCTGGCCCACGGCGAAATCGGCGATGTCGATCATCTCCTGCACTTCGCCATCGCCCTCGGGCTTGCTCTTGCCCATTTCCAGCGCGACCAGGGAGCCCAGGGCGTCCTTGTTGGCGCGCAGGGCTTCGCCACACAGGCGCACGGCTTCGCCACGGCGCGGGGCCGGGGTGGTGCGCCAGACCTTGAAGGCCTCCTGGGCGCGGGCGACGATGGTTTCGTAGTCGGCGTCGGTGGTCGCGTAGACCTTGGCGATGGCTTCGCCGGTGGTCGGGTTCACCGGGGTAATCACACCGGCATCGGTGGCCGAGGACCATTCGCCGTTGCCAAGGTAGGTGCCAGCGTTGGTCGCGTCGAGGCCGAGGGCCTTGAGCAGGTCAGAGGACATGCAAACTCCTGTTGCGTTGCGTTTGTA
Source organism: Stenotrophomonas sp. TWI602 (assembly GCF_039674045.1). Lineage (NCBI taxonomy): Bacteria > Pseudomonadati > Pseudomonadota > Gammaproteobacteria > Lysobacterales > Lysobacteraceae > Stenotrophomonas > Stenotrophomonas sp. TWI602. Next base: position 201,488 of record NZ_JBDJMT010000003.1, on the reverse strand, counting down.
AGGCGCTGGCCGCTGGCAGGGTGGGGGGCGGCAAGCTGAACCCCGAATGGTAACAGAGGGGGGGCAATGCCTTATCTGGCCGTGCAGCAGACCATCTGTTCGCGGCGCCGCCCGCGGCGGCGGGCGACCCAAATCAGGTTGGAGCGGTCAAGGCAGATCGAGCGTTGGCTCGAGGACCTGAGTCATTCAGGCGATCTGGCAGGAGTGACCTGCAGGCGCGTAGTGGGGAGACCAGGTCGGCTGATCGCGGTGCCAGCGCCAGGCGCTCTCGATGATCGGCGCTAGTTCGGTCCAGCGGGGCTGCCACCCAAGCTGCTCCCGGGCTTTGGCACTTGATGCAACCAGGCGAGCGGGGTCTCCGGCGCGGCGCGCCGCCACTTCATAAGGAATTGAAGCGCCGGCCACCGATGCTGCCGTGGCGATCACATCGTGGACCGAGAAGCCTTGGCCGTTGCCCAGATTGAAGGTGTGTGCACCCTCATTTCGATCCATGAAATCCAGCGCCAATGCATGTGCCTGAGCGAGGTCTTGGACGTGGACATAGTCACGAACACAGGTGCCGTCCGGCGTGTCGTAGTCGTCGCCGAAGATCCTAAGGGATGGTCCTTGACCCAGTGCCGCCCGCAGAACGTTGGGGATCAAGTGCGTCTCACAGGCGTGAGCTTCACCAATACCGTGGTCGGGCAGGGCGCCCGCGGCATTGAAGTAACGCAGGGCCACTGAGCGCAGGCCGTAGGCGTGCGCCGCGTCAGCCAGGAAACGCTCAGCCATGAGCTTGCTGGCGCCATAAGGATTGATTGGCGCGTTGGGGTGCGCCTCGTCGATCACATCTGCAACGGGGTTGCCGAACACCGCTGCAGTCGACGAAAACACCAGCTTTCTCACATCGTGACGGCGCATGGCTTCCAAGAGGTTAAGTGTGCCAGTCACGTTGTTTGCGTAGTATCCATAAGGCTCCGTGACGGACTCGCCGACCAATGACCTCGCACAGAAGTGCATGACGGCATCGAACTGTCGCCCATTAAACGCTACTTCAAGCGATTCGGGATCAAGCAAGTCCGCTTGCACGAACTCTCCCCAGCGAACCGCTTCGCGATGTCCGGTGGAGAGATTATCCAAGACAGTTACAGTTTGGCCGTTGTCATTCAGCCACTGAGCCATGTGGCTACCGATATAGCCTGCGCCGCCGCAAACGAGAATGCTATTTGTACTCAAAAACCGTCTCCATAATCCGTGGAATGTGTCTGACGCCAGCCGGCGCCAGTCGAGAGAAATCGCTATTTTAACTGGGCGCGTGAAGGGCGTTTTGTTGTATCGAGAGTTTAGGTTACCCTGATAAGGCGAGCCTGTTCTCTTGCCACGTAAATCCCCGCTTCCGAGATTGATTTCGTAACCACTGAGCCCGCGCCGATAGTCACCCCGTCGCAGATACTCACACCTTTCAGAATCACTACATTCGATCCAATCCAGCAATTCTTTCCAATTTGAACTTTCTCGACATTGAACGAGTCTTTCATTGGGAGTCCGCTGGCAGAAAAGGAGTGATCATGGTCATAAATTTTGACTCCCTCCCCAAAAATTGTCCCATCATCTATCTGGATGAGCCCCATGCAATTCAATGAGCAATCATTATTGAAAAATACCCCGTCACCAATAGAAAGTAGGCCGCCATCACAGAATATTGATAGGTTCCTGCGGCAGTTTATTTGGCCATGGCAAACCTTTCCGCCGGCTCGGATCTTTATGCTAAGGCCTCGGCCGAATGCGGAGATGGGGCCTTGGACCGCGCCACCGTAAGCAATCCTAAAGGCAATCATCTTTGCGGCGGCGATTATAATCTCCAGCGCCCTTATCAATTTATATGCCATCATTGCTGCCTATATTGTGTAGCCAAGGGTGTACTGCGAGCTTTCGGCGAAGAATACCAATCCGGCTAGGACTAGAAAGAACCCGAAATACGCAAGGCTCTTAATGACTGCGGGTGCGTTCACACTATTTATGATTGCCGCGATCTGGAGGGGGAGCACTAGAAGTAGGAAGGGTATGTATCTCTCAGAAAAATCCGCCGTGTTGACGCCAAATAAGACGAGTGAGAGAAATAGGAGGCTGTAAATATGGATGGATTTATCTGCGTGAAGTGACGGTTTGCTGACTAATAGAAATGTAAATGACGACAGGGTGCAGATCCAGAAGTTTGCTGTCTTCCATACAGCGCCAATATGGGACTGGTGGTCGGCGGAAAAATATAGGTTGAACTTGTCCGAGATTTGGGCGACGCCGAGGGCATTAACCAGATCTCCAATGATTTGCGATGACAGAATAGAGAGGGCAAGCGACAGCAGCGGGATCAGGAGGTAGACGCGATCCCGATTAAAAAATGGAAGAAGGAGGGCGGGCGCCGTCAGAAATACCAAGCATGACCAATGAAGGCCAATAGAGATGGCAATGGCGAGGCTGGCAAACAAGAAGCGGCGTTGATAGAAAAGCCAGAAGCCCAATGCCCCAATCGGAACCGCCAAGGCCTGCCTCATGATGTTTCCTGAGTAAATCAAGAAGAACGTCAGGAAGACCAGCGCAAAAACCTGTGCATTCACCCCTAAAGTTCGCGCGGATTTCTTGTAGTACATTCCAACGAAGTAAAAAACCAAGAGGTAGTTCGTGATCAGCCACCCACGCGGGGAGAGAAATGGCTTAATTACACTCTGCAATGGCCACCAAAGAAACTCCGTGTTTCCGTAGGTCCGAATTCCAACGCTAACCGATGTGCTTAGTCCATTAAGCTGGTTGTAAGTGCTCACATAACGTGGCGTGTCGTTGCCTGCATCCAGTGATCGCATGGCTACAAGGGAAAAGCCGTAAATGAATACTGGTGCTACAAGGAGCAAAAGCATCATCAATTGCTTGCTTCCGCTTTTTTGATTTGAGTACGCGGGTTCCCTTGTTGCCAAAAGGCACAGCATCAGTGTCCCAAAGATAATTGGAAGTGCCAGGAGTATTGCTGCGTCAGTTCCCATCGGAAGTCACTGAATTCGTGAGTGTCGGGCAATAGGCCAGTAGAAGCTCTTCGGAGAAACGCTGAATGGAGAAGCGGGCTTTTGTCTCGTCCTTTGCGTTCTTTATCATCTCGGAAGGGTCAAGTCGCCTTGTAATGATATCCTCAATCAAATCTGCGCCTTGGAGACCGTTGTTGAACAGGAGTCCAGTTATTCCATGTACAACCACGTCTCTATTGCCTTCACAAGTAGTTGCTAGCGTTAACAGGCCACATGCCATTGCTTCAATTATGGATACGGGCAGTCCTTCCCAGCTCGCTGTCGAGAGATATATGTCACTGGACGCAAGTATTCCATACACGTTCGTCTTGTGCATCCAGCCTGTCACGTCAACTCCAGCATCATGAAGGACCTTGACCAGCTCCGGCTCGCCATCACCAATCCACACGAAATTAACGTTCAGCCCACGAGCTTTACAGTGGGTTGCAATCTCAGCGAATAGAGCGGGATTCTTCTGCGTTCGAATACCGCCTATTGTTGTAATGGTCCTGGCTCCCGGCTTCCTAGGCGAGGATTGGAGGGCGTGCGGGGAAGAGGTGTTCTGCACTTCGACAGCGTTCTCCAGCAACTTGGCATCTACGCCAAGCCAACGGCGGATGGAATCGCGCTCACTTTCAGAGCAGGCGAGATAGGTCGCTGGCTTGATCGCAGCAATTCGCTCGAGCAGAGCGTACACATAGACCTTCTTTCCAGCATCCTTCCGCATCATTGAGATGCAATGGGGGCTATAAAAAATTCGCGCTCGGCGAACCGCACCGACGGTGGCAAGTCGACCAATGAACCCAGCGAAAGATGAATGTAGATGGATGACATCAGGGTCGATGGCGATCAGCGCCCGGCGAAGATTTGCCCCCCCCGAGAGCGCAGCACCAGCGGACATGTCAATGCGCTGGAGCTTGACTGCCTCGTGAAACATTGAGCTCAGATCTTCCGGTGTCTCAGGTCTCAGGGAATAGATAACATGAACCTGCCAGCCTTTATCTGCCATCAAGTTGGCGGCGGTGCAAACCATTGAAAGAGTGCCGGTAGCGGTGGCCTCGACCACGTGTACGACGGAATTCATGGGGCCGCACGCTCTTTTTCCATGATCACGCTAAGCATGCTCTGGAATTCTTCCTTTAATTCGACTGGTTTAGCCCCATCTGGATATCGAAGGAGAAGAGTGTCTAGCTCTTTACGCAAAGAGTCCGAATCAGCTTCGGCGATGGAGACAATGTACGGGGCGCACGAAAGCCAGGTGCGAATAAGATTTCCGACCTTGCCATTACTGTTGTTAACTGCAACGCAGGGTGTGCCAGTGATTGCACAGAAGATCACTCCGTGCAGTCGGTCGGTAATCACGATCTTTGAGCGCATATAAGTTTGCCATATGTCATCAAGCACCGGCATGCGATCAGAGAGTGCGTGATGAAGATTGTCGACATTTGTATCGCGGAACTCTACCTTCATCCGAAGGTCTCGGGCGATCATTTCAATGCCCTCGATCTGCGCGCTAGATAGATTTGATTCGATATCCCGTCGAATTGAGAGTGTGATCTGGTCTTCTCGACGTGCGTGACATTCAATAGGCGAAAGATGAAGCACTGTATCTGGGCACAATCTGACTCTGTTTCTTGGAAAGTTCTCAAGCATGAGATCCAACGTTGGCTTGTCGCGTGCGATTAGCGTCAAGTCCGGATGTTTGCTATAGATTGCAATTGACTGTTCTAAGAAGCGCTCACCAGCTCGGGTCCGCTCAAAGAACATTGACTGCGGGAACTGGATGATCTTGTTGTGGGGGAAGGTCGCAATAAGAAATCGGCGCTGCAACTCTGCGTCTCTGTAAAGAGTGCCGAGGTTGCCGCCGCCAGTGAGGAAAATGACATCCTCGTCTTGAGCTTGCCTCTTTACAAAGCGAGCCGCCTCATAGGTGTCACCGTGTGGGATCTCAACGACAGAATACCCTTTCAAGTAATCTTGCAAGAACGTCTTCTGCGCAACGCCTATCGCCAAGTCACCTAGGTTGCCGAGATCCGGAACCATAAACACAAAAGCCGTTTTGCCTGTTCTATGGATTGCGTCAATGCCTTTCGGAGACATAAGGCGGTAACGTAGATGGTTCGTCAGCCCCGTTGGTAGGCATCCTTTGATTCCGTGCGCCAAAGCTAGCTCCAGGCCCAAAACGACGGTTGCAAGTCGATGTCTGAACAGAAAGGCGTAGACTCTTCCTTTGGTGCCAAGGTTCCGTGCGCTCGGGTGGCCTGATTCACTGAGGCCAGTCAACAGCGCCTTGATCGAGCGACGTTTCTCGAGCATAGAGAGTGATTCTTCTGCTACTACGCGCTTAATGTTCCATTTAGCGTCCATGTAACTGTCCAGCTGCGAGTCGTGTTTCACGAAACAAGGTCCTTCTTTTGGCCGAGCACAAATCGATTGCGAATTGCAATTACAACGTTAACTGGTAACAGACCCGCCAGGATGGACTTGGCGATGAAGAGATAGTCGTAGGCGCTTCCGCCAAGCATCGGGTAGTACTTCAGTCGGGCCCTTATCTCGCCACGCCTATTGCGAAGGGATCGCTTCTTGAAATCTGATGGGTTGACTCGATAGTCCAGAAGAATGTCGTCAAGCACATGGATTCTTTTGCCCGCAATGACCAACTTGCACCAGAGCGCGAGATCCTCCGCTCGGTGATAATCATCGTACAGGCCGACATCAACCACGTCCTGCCGGCGAAATATAACGGAAGGGTGAATAGGAGCGTCGCCTCGCATAAGTTGCTTGGCTGACTTCTCCCCAGGTGTTCCTAGCACGCGACCGGTACCCCTAGCATCGGAGAACTCTACCGCCAATGATGCTGCGACTGCGTATTGAGTGTTGCTTACCAGGAATGAGTACAGTTTTTCAATGCGATCTGGAGCTGAAATATCGTCGGTATCCATGCGGACGATGTAATCTGCTTTTGCGGCAAGAATTGCTGCATTGAGTGAGAATACGAACCCTTTGTTTCCTCCATTTTCAATAACCCTTAATCGCCTATCATTGAAGCCGGCGACGATTGACGTGACGTCGTTGCACCCGCCATCATCAACAATAACCAATTCGAAGTCATCAAACGTTTGTTCGACAATACTTTTAATGGATTGCTCTAAGTGGTGTGGTGCGGTATTGAACTCCGCCATAATTACCGAAACACGAGGGTTATTCATCTTTCTCCCGATTTGCCCTTGCCGCCGCTGGAGTCGAGGCCTGATATTGGATTTCGCTCAGCCAAATATTTGCTGGCGTCGTATGAAAGTTATTATGGAAAATAGCACTAAAAGGCAGAGCTCTGTCGCTACGGTGGAGAGCGCGGCGCCCATTGCTCCCAGCTTTGGAATTAATATTAAATTAAGCGCTATGCAAAGCACCGCGCAGATTACCTTGATTTTAATGCGGGTCATCATTTGGCTTCCTGTTGTCAGGATTGCGCCAATACTCGTACTGACAAACCGAAGGGGGGCGCAGAAGGCTAGGGTGAGAAGTATCGGCTCTGCCCCGGAAAACTGCTTTCCGTAAAGAGATTGAATAATGAAGTCACTTGCTAGCCAGACAACCAGGGTGCACGTAACGCCCAGGCAGAGCATCGCTGTTGCGCCAGCGTGGAGCAGCGTTTTTAGCTTCGCCCGTTCGTGGTGCGCCCATCGATGTATCTTTGATAGTAAAAATTTGGTATATAGGACGGTCGGTAGTAAGTAAATTGCATTCATTATATTGAACGCAGAGAAGTAAAGTCCTGCGGCGCGGTCGCCAGCGAGATAAATGAGGAGAATATTGCTGCACTGGAAATATGCTAAATATAGTAGTGCGTCGGCCCCAAAAGGCCAGGATTCACGGAAGACATCCTTGACACTTGGCGCAGGTGCCGCTCTATCCCGTGATGGGCGCTCTCCGTGCCCGCAAAGATTGAAATCACCCCGAGACATGCTTTTAAGTTGGCGATATGTAATGGTCGCCAGCACCATGGCCACCAGCGAATAGATCGCCGAAGTTCCCAGTAGCATTCCGCCTTGGTGATAGATTTGTATGAGAGCCAGCACCAGGCCGAATCGGAGGGCGTGGTGAGCTACCTGCCAAATTGATATTGCAAGGAAGCGTTCTTCGAGTTGCAGCTTCGACGCAGTCAACTCCACGGCGGCGAAGCCTAGGATGCTGGGTGCCATCCAAAGGAGGGTGGCAATGCTGTGTGGCTTATTGGGTGCGACCGCAACCATGGCGAGGTAGATCGCAATCGATACAGTCGAGGTGATCCCCAGCAGCTTTATAGAGCTCGGTAGCCACCTTGCTGCGAGCCACCCCTCCCTTCCGTATGCACTCAGCCAGAAGGTCTGTAGGCCGATACCTGCCACCTGCGACAAAAGAATCGTTTGAGCAAGGGCGCTGCTGAATGTGCCGTAGTCGTCAGGCCCGAGGTGGCGGCCTAAGGCGACTTGGGTGAGGAACGCGATTCCTGCTCCGGCGAGCGAGCCCCCCCACAGTAGTACGATGTGCGACAACGTTCGTGCATACTTCATCGTGTTAACTGTGATTCGTCTGTTGGCAGGGCGGGCATTGTGAACACGGTCCATGCACAGGCTTCCTTCCTGGGCTCAGTGGTCGACCGTTTCGCGGTCTGACTAACTAAAACTAAGGTGTGTGGTGTCGCGCCGAGGCCCGGAGGTGCTCGATGCTGCCATTGCCCTTCCTCCTACACACGCATATACACGGGGTGGGGCGTGGGGGCTGGTTCAGAGTTTAATACGCGTTCTTGTGCACAAAGCCTTTGAATAGCGTCATGAAAACGATCTTCAGGTCAAACCAAAGTGACCAATTTTCGATATAAAAGAGGTCGCACTCGATTCGCTTCTGCAGGTCCGTCGAGCCTCTCCAGCCATTCACTTGGGCCCAGCCAGTGATCCCTGCCTTAACCATGTGCTTTTTCATGTAGGCGGGGATCTCGTTCTTAAACTTATGCACGAAGACCGGCCGCTCGGGGCGTGGGCCCACGATGGACATGTCGCCCAGCAGCACATTGATGAACTGAGGGAGTTCGTCTAGGCTGGTTTTCCGCAGTATGCCGCCAATGCGTGTCGCGCGGACCTCGCCAGACTTTGCCCACACGGCACCGGAAGACTGTTCTGCGTCCACCGGCATGGATCGGAACTTCAGCATCCAGAAAGTCTTGTTGTTCCAGCTCATCCGCTCTTGGCGATAGAAGACAGGGCCGGGAGAGCTGATTTTCACAGCTACTGCGATGGCTAGCATCAGCGGAGCTATCAGCAGAAGGATGAGTGCCGCGAGCAGACGATCCTCGCTTGCCTTCAAAAGTCGGGCGCTGCCGTGCAGAGGAGTCTGCTGCAGATTGATCACGGGAAGGCCGGCGACCTGCTCCACCGAATGATTCATAAGATGAAGTCCGAACATGTCCGGCACGAATTTCACGTCCGCGGTGGAGTGCTGAAGCTGGTCCAGCGCAAGTCTGATCTGCGCTTCGTCGCGCATCGGTAGCGCAATCCACACTTGGTCGATCTGATTCTCTTCTACAAAGCTCCCCAGGCCTTCGACGTCGCCAAGTGCGGCTGCGCCACTCAAGGTGCATCGATCGGAATCGGCTGCGAACCACCCGTTAACAGTGATGCCAGTCCAAGCATTGTCCTTAAGGGTGTCGATGATGTGTTGCGCATCGGCGTTGGCGCCTACGATGACCGCAGATCTGAGGTCCATGCCGCGGGCCCGCACCCACGCAGAGCCGATGCGGACGACCACGCGCAGGGCAAACACGCCGACAAGGCTTGCGACGAACCATGTGGCAAGCCAGAGCCTCGAGAGCTCATCCGTAATTTGAATTGCGGTGGCGTAGGCCACGAGAGCCGAGAAGATGAGCGCCCACTTGAGCGTGAGCTGCGCGAACTCTGCGATCAGGCCGCGCCCTCGCCAGCTCCCGTAGAGCGTTGAGGCGCCCAGGACCAAGATCGCAAACACAGCTGTGATGGCAATCAGCCGCCAATAATCAACCGGGACCTGCAGGTCCTCGAAGCGCCATGCGTAAGCGACCAGAGCCCCCGCCACCAATAAGAGAGGGTCGCCAACACGAAGCATCAAGCTCAATGCTGCCCCAAATCGTCCAGCCGATAGGGTCCAGAGCCCAGAGTGTTGCCGGGACGGGGAGATCCACATGATATTCGTCTTCCTTGATTGAAATAACGATCCGCAACGGCCCGCGTTCTTCTTGGGCTGCGTTAAACTGGTGCGTGCCTTCGTGCGCCGGTTCCGTGACGGATGCGTCAAAATTTGAGCTCGAATAGTACCAGAAGGGCGGGGCTGATGGGCCAATGCTGCGTGGCCCATTAGGTTGTAATTGACGCCGTGTTGCCGAAGCGCCATATGAATGCCCTGATCGATGAAGCGGATCAGGGGCTCATGCTCTGATGTCCACATCTTGTCCGCACCAATGCTGTACACTGCTTGGCTGTTCAGCCTAGGCGCGGGCGTCCTGTGCGCTTGGTTCAAGGATGATGTCCCGGGGGATATGTGTTCAAGAAGTTGTTGCTTGTCTGCGTCGGAAATATTTGCCGTAGTCCTACCGCCGAGCTCCTCATGCGTCACGCGCTGCGTGACCGGGTGGGGGTGGAAGTTTCGTCGGCCGGCCTTCAGGCTCTGGTTGGGAAGCCGATCGATCCTATGGCGGCAGAGATACTACGCGAGCACGGCTTTGATCCGGACGGGCATCGTGCACGGCAAGCGACTCCTGAGGTGCTGTCTGCGGCTGATCTGATCCTTGTGATGGAGCAAGCCCACGTCTCACGCATCTTGCGCGATGCACCGCAAGTCAGTGGAAAGACCTTCCTGCTGGGACGTTGGGATTCGCTGGAAGTGCCCGACCCCTACCGGCAGCAGCGAATCGCGTTTGAACATGTTTACGCCTTGATCGATAAGAGCGTCGATCGCTGGTCCAAGTACATCAAGTAACGATCCGCCCGATCGCGGTGGAAATGAATGAAATGGAAGCCAAGATGAAGGAAACGCCCGCGCGTGCCGTCCGTGAGGACGACGAGTTTGATCTGCGAGAGATGTTAGGGGTTTTGATCGACCGAAAATGGTGGATCATAGGGACGACATTGATTTTTGCGATCGTTGGCACCGCTTATGCGTTGCTCGCCACACCTGTTTATCAGGCGCAGGCGATGGTGCAGGTGGAGTCGAAAATGCCCACGATTCCTGGTTTAGCTGATTTGACCTCTCTGGCCGGTGGCGGCAGTGCCGCCGCTACCACTGAGGTTGCGTTGTTGACGTCACGGTCCGTGGTGGGGACCGCGGTGGATGAATTGCAGTTGGACATCGTCGCCAAACCCATACGATTCCCTGTTGTTGGGGGGTTTTTCGCACGTCGTTTCGAGGCGCGCGCTCCCGATGAACTCGCCCAACCGCTGCTGGGCATGTCGAGTTATGGGTGGGGCGGCGAGTCTCTGACAATCCATCGTTTCGAAGTTCCGCGTGCCTACCTTAATGAGCCGCTGACCTTGGTGGTAACGGCTGCCGACGGTGCATTCGATCTGGTGGACGGTGATGGCGAGCTTGTGGTCAAGGGTAAGGCCGGTTCGGCGGCTCATGCGAAGGACTTCCGTATCGAAGTGGAAAGCCTTCGCGCACATACGGGCATGCGCTTCACTGTCACCAAGCTACGTCGTCTGGATGTTGTCTCGGGTCTGCAGGAAGACATCAAGGCCGGTGAGCAGGGCAAAGAGTCCGGCATCTTGCGGGTTGTCTATGAGGGTGCCGATCCGGTACTCGCGCAGATGGTCGTGCAGAAGGTCGCCGAGGCGTATGCGCGTCAGAACGTGGACCGTAGTTCTGCTGAGGCTGCCTCGCAGCTGCAGTTCGTCAAAGACCAGCTGCCCACCGTGCGCAAGCAGGTAGAGGATGCCCAAGCGGCAATGGCGAAGTACCAGTCGCGCGCCAACTCGGTCGACATCACCATGCAGACTAAGGGTCTGCTGGAACAGGAAGTGGCGGTTGAAACAGGCATCCAAGAGCTGCGGATGAAGCAGGCTGAGATGGACCGGAGCTTCACTCGCGAGCATCCTGCTTATCGTGCGCTGCTTAAGCAGCTTTCCGATCTGCAAGGGCGCAAGGACGGTTTCCGCCGTGAAGTCAATGCGCTACCAGACACGCAGCAGGAGCTGCTGCGACTCACGCGAGACCTTCAGGTCAGCAATGAGCTCTATACGGCCCTGCTGAATCAGGCACAGCAGCTGGACGTGGCCCGGGCGGGAACGGTCGGTAACGTCCGGATCGTCGATGATGCGGTTGTTGATGTCAGCAAGCCGGTCAAGCCCCAGAAAGGGCTGATCGTCCTGGTTTCGACGTTGTTGGGTCTCTTCTTGTCTGCAGGTGCTGCTTTCCTGGCTCGAATGCTCAATCCTGGCGTGGAAGACCCCGCGCAGATTGAAGAGCTTGGCCTGCCGGTATATGCCGCCATTCCGCTGAGTGTCTCCAGTAACCTCTTGAAGATCCAGAAGGGTCGGGGTGGCAAATCCCGCGTGGTGGCTGACGGTCGCTCGCATCTGCTGGCCGCTGCGGAGCCGGCAGACCTTGCCGTAGAGGCCCTGCGCAGTCTGCGGACAAGCCTGCACTTTGCGATGATGGAGGCGAAGAACAACGTCATCGCGATCTCCGGTCCGCGCCCTGGCGTCGGCAAGACCTTCATCTCCGCCAATCTGGGTGCCGTCGTTGCCCAGGCAGGTCAGAAGGTGCTCGTCATTGACGTGGATATGCGCAAGGGGACTTTGCATAAGGTGTTGGGCGTAAGCCACGCCAGCGGCCTGTCGGATGTACTGTCTGGAAAGCTGGCCGTGGGTGACGCAATTCACGCTGTTCCCGGGTTGGAGCAGATGCACTACATGACACGCGGCGATATTCCGCCGAATCCTTCAGAGCTCCTGATGCACCCGCGCTTCGCGAGTCTCTTGGAGGGACTGTCTTCTGAGTACGACCTGGTCATCGTGGATACCCCTCCGATTCTTGCAGTTACCGATGCTGCGATCGTCTCTCACCACGCTGGTTCAACGCTGATGGTGACTCGATTTGGCGTAAACCAGCCGAAGGAAATCCTGCTTTCGATGAAGCGGTTCGAGCAGAACGGTGTTCAAGTAAAGGGTGCGATCTTCAACGCCGTTGAGAGGCGCGCAACCGGCTACTACAGTTATGGATACTACGAGTACGCTTCCAACGAGAAGTGATTCGACGAGGGGCGGCCCTTGCCGCTCCCTCTGCTGACGGGCTGCAGAGCCATGATGTGATATGCCAAAAAGGCCAGGAGCATGCTCCTGGCCTTCTTTTTTACTTCCACCATGCTTGTGCTGAGTGCGACGATCAGTCGTCGATGGTCTGTAGGTTATCGAAGAAGAACTCCGGATCACGCTCCGATGTCATCTGGTAAAGCCCATAACTGCGCGCCAGGCGAGCGCCGCCATCCCGGTAGAGCGGGTTCCAGGCGAAATTAGCCCGGGCCCGCGTGGAGCGCGGCAGCAGGAAGTCGAAGGGTACGGACACATAGATGCCCTTGTCGAAGCTGCCCTCGCCGAAGTCCTTGGAGGATACGTCGGTCTTGGTTGCGTAGGCGCCCATGGTCACGCCATTGTCGAAGGCGCGGGAGACAGCCAGGGTGGCACCCCAGTCCTTGGCCAGATAGCGGCCGGCACTCAATGCAGTCACCACGCGCCGTTCTTCGCCCCACATGTAGTAGAAACTGGCATGGCCGGTGGCGACACTGTAGTCACGGAAGCTGAAACGCTGATCGAAATCGCGTTGCTTGACCCAGTTGGCCTCCACGCCTACTGCCCAGCGCTCATTGAGCGGGCGATAGAGCACTTCACCGCCGGCGCCGGCGTACATGGATTCGAGCAGGCCCGCATAGACCATGCCATACGTATCCCGCGCAAGTTGGCGGGTGCCGGTCACCTGAAGATTTGGTAGTGTCAAGTCCTCCGCCGTCATGTACCGGCGGATATTGGTGCGTACGCGAGGCAAGCGACTGGGAGCGTCGTAGCGGAACTTGTCGTAGTTGTTGTAGGCGTTGTAGCTGACGGTGCCGCTGAGCCACAGATTCCGGGCGAGGTAGGCGCTGGCGGTGTAGGTGCCAGCTACCTGGAACAGCACAAAGCCGTCAGGTCCGCCGAGCGATTGCTGATAGCCGATGTTGAACCCGCCGTCGAAACGGCGCAGCGGTGCGCTGTAAAGGGTCTCCCGGCGCTGAGCGGCGGGAGGAGCCATCTCAATATGACCGGCGAGAGTGCTCAGGTCGGTCTTGTGTTCGATGTAGTCGACGAGGGCCTTTCGTTCGATGCTGGTTTCCACGATCGGTACGCCCAACCGGGCGTTCTGCACGGTGAACCACGTGATGTCGTCAGGTAGCGCACCGTCGAGAATACGCCCCATTCTGCCTACGCCCTGTGCCGGATAGTAGAAGCGGCGCTGCTCTCCGGTAACGATCAGTTCCGATCCACGTCGACTGATGCTCTGAACGCGCAGCCCTGCATTCTGCTCCAGCTGGTTGGCGACGCCTGACCAGTCGAACAGTTCAGTGACGACATTTGTGTCGTGCTCAGACTCGGCCACGGCGGTCGTAGGACGCTGTTTCAGTGGCATCGGCAGGGGATCCAGGACCTTTGCCATTGAACTGGCTTGGGCAAGGTTCGTCCGAAGGGTGATGCCGAACATCGCCAGGTCGCCGCGCTCCCAGCCCAGGTGTAGATGCACGTTGTTGTTGACCGCGTAAGATGCGCCAACGTTGAACGGGCTCTTCTGGTGCTGGTTGTTCCCCTGCGGCTCGTGCTTGTAGTCGTTGCCGTCGTACTCCAGCTTCAACTGAAGCGCGTCCCACGGCGTCTGGTACGCGACGCCACCGAAGACGCCGACGGGGCCGCGGAACATCCCATCGCTATTGAGGCTGCCGGTACCTTGCGCTCGCGGGCGCGTTTCGAATCTATCGTCGATGGAAGTCAGGGGGTTCCTGAAATCACCTCGATTACCGATGTAGCCGGTGGCCAGGCCCACGCTGGCATCGAAAGAGCCAATGCGCTTGCTGGCGACGAGGTACTCACTTGAGAACAGACCTGTGCCGCCCAGATCGCGAAAGCCCGCCGCAACTTCGGGAACCCAGCGACTCTCTTCAAGCAGGCGGACCTTCAGATCGATCGACTTGTCCTTGTAGTTCTGCGTTCCGCTCAGCCATTCCGGACCATAGCGCCGATTGGCCACCGAAACGTAGCGAAACGCGCCCTCCAGCCAGGGCAGCGGCTGCAGCACCATGTTGTAGCGGCTGTAAGGCGAGGTATGACTGGCCGTGAAGGCGAGTTCGCCCTCATCGGCCATGCGAGCGGTCGGGGTCTGTAGCAGGCCAATGCCGCCCCAATCGCTTGCAGTCGGAGCGGGGGCACTCTGGGCATGGAGGGCGGTGCTGATGCTCAAGGTGAGCAGCGCAAGGCTCAGGCGAGCGGCCTGTGATCTGGCAAAACGAGTCACTTCGGTGCTCCGGGCGCATCCAGCACCTGGGTGGCGAGGAAGCGTGCGGCGTCCTCGTTGAAATCGGGGTTCACGTCGCGCGTTGTTCGTGCGTTGAGAGGAACAAAAATGAGGGCGCCGGGAGCGAGGGTGGACTCACCGCTGCGGTTCCAGAGTGCAACGCCAATTTTCTGTACCTCGCCGTCAGGCTGAATGACAAACACATCCTCCTTGCTGGCAGCGAGCAGGGCAGGGCACTGCCGCACATAGTCCAACGGGCGCTGGAAGGGATGATGCGGTATCGAGCAGGGCTGCTCCACCGTGCCAAGGACGGTCACTGTGCTTGGCCGTGTCGGGTAGTACAGTCTGTCACCATCGGCCAATGGTCGATTGGCGCTGAGGTCCATCTCCAGTACACGCGGGGCGAGTCCTTGGCGAATGCGGCCGGTCACTGGCATCGCAGATACTTCCCGGGCGATGCGTGTTGCGGCCGCGGCGCCTTCCGGGTCGATCCTCTGCCGACTTTCAATGGCCGCAAGGTCGAACAGCAGGCCTGTTTTCAGGCGGGTCTGCGCAACGAGCTCGCTGCGCTTGAGCAGGGCCGCTCCCAGCATGTAGCTGCGATCATCCGGCGCGCCCGCGAGCGCTGCATCAGACAATCGACTGGTTCCAGGGAGCGTCAGCACGCCCGGATTTCGGACGTTGCCGATGACCTCGACGGTGATGGCTGGTGCGGCGTGCAGGGAAACAGAAGCGGCCACGCTCAGGGCGAGGGCGGCCAGACGCAAGGTGATCAACGGTTCAGATCCGGCAAATAGGGTTTGAGCTGGATGATTTCCAGGCTGGCATCGGGTGCGATGGCCTGCACGCTCTTCCAGATGAACCCGTTGGCCGGGTCAACCCAATAATGGTTGTCGCGCTTCCAGTTCTGGCCTTCCAGCCGTTCGCGGACATGCAGCAACGGACGGGTTCTATTGAGAATCTCGACATTCTCGGTGCCAAGGCGTTCGAGAGTGCCGCTCACCATCATGCCGAAGCGATAGCCAGGCATGACGTCATACTGGCGCTGGACGGTGATGGGCGCTTCGATCTGGTGCAGGGCGTGGAAAGGATTCTGACCCTCGATCCGCATGCCCTGGAGCTCAGGGGTGCCACCATGCGTGCCTATCAGCAGCCCATCTTCAAGGAAGACGACGCTACGATCGTTGCTGTACCAGGCTTGGCGATCACCATCGAGGTTGCCCAAAACCAGAACCGCCCCGCCTCGCGGGCCGGTGACCTTGATCTGGGCATAGCGGTTCGCTGCCACGTCAGCGGCTGTGGGCTGAACGTCTGGTTTGCCCTGCATTGCCAGTTGTACGGTCTTGACGCTGGTGCGGCCCACCACGCCGCAGCCTGACAGCGCAAAGCCCATCAGTACGAGCGCGGCCAGGCCGCGCAATCCATGGTTCCGTTGCGGCGCAACGAGAGCGGTCCTGCTCATCATTGGCCAGCCGTCAATTGTCGAGATCGTTACGCGCGCTTGCCGCGTTGCTGATGATCGAGGTGAACGGCAGCAGTTGGTTCACGAAGCGGCTCCAGCGCGTCACGCCTGCTGCGCCAACGAAAACCACGTCGCCGGGCAGAAGTTCGAACTGGCTGGCAACGGCGAAGGCGGCTGGGGATTTTGCTTCCAGCTGGAATATGCTGGAGGGTGCGCTCTGCAGATCACTCGAGCCCCGGATCACATAGACGGCGTTTCCGTTGGACGTGGACTGCTGCAGGCCGCGTGCACGGCCAAGCGCCTGACTCAACGAAATGTCGCTGGTCTTGAAGCTCATTGCACCGGGCTGGTTCACTTCACCGACGACAAAAATCTCCTTCCGGTCCAGATACGGGACGTAAAGATGATCATTTGCCTTGAGGAAGACGTTGGTAGCGCCGCCGCCCTGACGGCCGAGCCGGTCGAGGTCGATGGTGTACGTCACGCCCTCGCGCGTAAGGCGCACGCCTGACAGATCTGCTTGCGCCGGATCAAGCCCGGACTGGCTGATGGCATCGCCAAGGGTCAGCGGGGTCACGGTCAACGGCACAGTTGCCGCCTGGCGCGACGCGCCGGTAACCCATACGCGCTGACTGGCGTAGGTCAGCATGGAAACATCGACCTGGGGCGCTTCGATGACTCGCGCCAACTTTGAGGTGATCTCATCGCGAAGCTCGCCGGGCGTCTTGCCGGCAGCGGCAATCTTGCCGATGTACGGATAGAACAGCGTGCCATCGGACTGGACAAGTCGACCGGCTGCATTCAGCTGCTGCTGTGGGCCGGCGGGCACGGTGAGTTCGGGGTGATCCCATACAGTGATGTACAGGATGTCGCCTGCGCCAATCTGATACGGACCAGGCTGATAATTTGTCAGGGCGATCGGCAGCGTCGGAACATCGCGCGAGGCGCGGTCCATGGCGATCAGCTTGGGCGTGATCTGGATCAGCTCGATATTGTCGTTGCCGACCGGCTGATCATCACTGGCCAGGGCGCTGGAGCGCATGTGTTGGCCGGGAGCGAACACGCAGCCAGACAGGGTAAGAGCGAACGCCAGAGTGGCGCCAAGACGTTTGCAGTCCATCGATGATTCTTCCTGGCCCTGTCGGGCAAAACAAAAACCCCCGCCGGACCTGCGCCCGGCGAGGGCGTAATGACCTGACTCCGACTAGCGGATCAGTTGGTGCCGGTGGTGCCGGTGGTGCCCGTCGTCCCGGTGGTGCCGGTCGGCGGCGGGGTGGTGCCACCGCCATTGTTGTTGCCGGCGTCGTCGCTACTGCTGTCGGATACAACGCTGTATGCGACTGCAGCGACGGCGATGCCGGCGCCGATCAAGGCAGTCGTGGTGAGGGCGCCGGTGGCAGCACCGGTGGCGGCGCCAGTGCCGGCGACTTCTGCGCTGGTGGCAGCGGTGGTGCCTTCAGCACCAGCAGCCTGCTCAACCTGGGCTTCCTGAGCCAGAGCCATCGGGGAGAGAGCCACGAGGGCGAGAGCGGCAAAGATCTTCTTCATAACGGGGTTTCCTACTCCGTGAGGTAAATTTTCGCTGTCATCATCGCTTCGAAGGCTATTCAGTGTCAAGCCAGTTTGAGCTGGCGGGAAGGGTTCTGTGCGCCGATTATTTGACGGCTATCGCACAAAATGGTGGCGGTTGAAGACCTGTTCCCGGCCAGAAAGCTCGGTCGCTATGCGCATGACTATGTCGTGCGTGCGCACGGTGGGCATCAACAAGGGTATGGCCGCGCCTACCGCCAGCGACAAGGCAAAGATTGGTAGGGGCGTGCGCCACTCCCGGCGGCTCGCAAACAGTGCGAAGGCCGTCGCCGCTGTGCCCAGCAGCCATCCGCTGACCACTTCGGATACCGAGTGGGCGTTGAGCGGAAGGCGCGAGTACGCAATGGCCGCGGCAAGGAGCGAGCCGAGCAGCGCCAAGGGCAGGGAAGGGCGGAGCCGTCCATGCGTGGCGAGATACACGGCGACCGGATATACCGCCGCCGTCATGGTCGCGTGGCCACTGAAGCCAGTGAAGTCCAGCCGGGCCCAACCAATACCCCAGCCCAGGAAGGCCAGCTTGGAGGCCAGGGTTAGGCCACCGGCGATAGCCAGGCCGGCGGCCCAGCGAATGCGAAGGGCGCGGCTTTCTTTTGGGCCGAAGAGGATCAGCACCAGGCTCAGTGGCAACAGCCAGCGGCTGTCGCCGAGTTGGGAAAGGGTGGCCCAAAGAGGATGCATCCATGTCACTCATCGCAGGGGACGGAGGAGCATAGGGCAGTTGCTGCGGTCGGGGATGAGTGGCGGGCAACCGGTCGAGCATGGATGAGGCCCCTCGTTTGCCTGTATCCTTTACGCCCTCCGTGGCCCCGTAGCTCAGCTGGATAGAGCGTCCCCCTCCTAAGGGGAAGGTCGCCCGTTCGAATCGGGCCGGGGCCACCAAAATCAATAGCTTACGATGAGGCTGTTCGGGCGATTTCGGCTTATTTTGTACAGTTTCACATTGAGTTAGGCACAGTTGGCACAGTTGTGTGATCAGCTAAGTGACTCGCGAAGCTTGCACGAACATAGCCGAGTGGTTGTCCCTGCCACTCTGTAGGCTCGGGGTGTCGTCACAAGGAGATGTGCCGTGGGTAGTGTGCCGATTCGTAGTCTTAGTGCAGGCCAGATAGAAATCATCCGCAAACGTTGGATGAACGACTCCTCTTTTATTGGGTATCCCAATGCTGAGCGAGATTCGACGCAGGACGGCTGGTACAAAGATCTTGTTGTTCGACCTGAATGGTTTTCGAAGGCGGTATCCGCCACTACTACCGTCGCAGTGGCTCGAAAAGGTGCCGGAAAGTCCGCTGTTCGTATCGCTAGTAGCGATATGCGTAGGAGTAGTCCGAAAACACTGGTAATCGAGGCATCTGCTGATGAGCTCGCTTCTTTTCACTCAGAGCGGCTTGCGAAAGCTGCGCAGAGAGGATACGGCGCGGTAGCAGATTGGGTTCAGATCTACGCAGAGCTAATTGTTCGGCATCTCGCTCGGACGATGAGTGGCACACTTCTAACCGGCGACGATGAGATCGCTGTCCGAGCATGGGCTAAAACGCAGGGCATCACCGAGCGTGACTTTGGTGAGCGAATCGTTGATGCGGTTAAAGTTCTGGTTCCCTGGGCTAAGAAGCTCAGCGAGGAGAACTCAGGGCAGGAGAAGTTTAGCCCTGATCGAATTGATCGAGTTGCCAATGCCACAAGCTTCGTGCTGTACATTGATGATTTTGACAACCTTCAGGAAGAGGGTGGTGCCACTAATCTGCGACTGATCCGAGATGCTGTCGAGGCAGCTGACCGCATCACGCACAGCAATAAAGACGGCGAAGTCCACCTCTTTATGAGGCAGGACTTGTGGCTGAATATTAATCCCGGTTGGCATTATTCAGACAAGGTCGGTGGTGTTGTTCACCTCAATTGGGATGTTGGTGATCTAAAGCGTTGGACGCAGCAGAGGCTTCGGTACGCAATTGGGCACGCGCTAGATGTCGATCTTCATACAATTAAAGTGCCTTTCGATGACATGTGGCATGTTTTCTTCCCTCAGAATGTCAGGCTGAAGAACGGCGCGGAGAGCGATTCGTTTAGCTATTTTGTACGGCGCTCTATGTATACGCCTAGAAGTTTGCGCAATATGATTAAGTTTGCACTTGATGGCTCCGATGGCTTTCCTGTTACGGGTCTTGTAATTGATGAGGCGGAATCAAACTACTCTACGGATCAGCTTGAGTTTCTAAAGACGGAGTTTGGGTCTCTTTGTGTAGGCTTGGATATCTGTCTGCAATCTTTTACGGGCAAGCCTCTCGAGTGGATCGCCTCGGATCTGTACAAGCATCTCCGGGGGTTGATCGGAAATGGTCAGGTTAAGCTTCAAAAGGGTGTCTCATCTGGCGACGCGGATATAGCGCTGGCTAGGTTTCTGTACAGAATAGGTTTCCTGGAAGTTAGGTATCCACAGGAAGACCGCTATGAGGTCAGAGACGTAATGAGATATCCTGACCATTGGAAGAGTATTCGTACCGATGATGCCGTTCGTTGGGCAGTGAGAAGCGCATTCTTTAACGGCCTGAAGTCCTACGGTAGGTGATCTTGTTTGTTAGAACGCTAGGTGTTTGACTGCTAGATCATTTCCAGAGGGCGAGAGGTGCGCGTAGTATTTCTCTGTGGTTCCATAATCTGCATGGCCGGCCAGCACTTGCACTCTCCGCAGCGGCACACCACCCATCACCATATGGGCACAGAAGGTGTGCCGCAGCCGGTGCAGATGACCGCCGATGCCAGCAGCTGCGGCGTCCTTCGCGAACCAATCCGACACCGTATCCTTGTGAACCGTCACCAGCGGGTCCGGCAGGTGCCGCAGCGCCCACCTGGCGTAGCGGTTTAGGGGCACTTCCCGCCACTTGCCGGACTTGGTCCGCCCGGCGCCGGTCTCGTCGGGGTCACTCTCGACCAAGAGGCGGCCGGCGACCACCGAGAGTTTCTCCAGCCCGATGACTTCGCCTCGGCGCAGCCCCGTGTGAGCCATGAACAACCACAGCGGGGCACGCGATGGGTTGGCCCGGTACAGTCGCCGCATCGCGGCTCGATCATAGAACTTGACCGCTACGCTCCGTACGCCGCGCGGTGCCTTGACCGAGGCAAGCGGGTTCACGTCGAGTTCCTTCCATTCGACGCCGCGGTTGAATGCCGCTTTAAGTCGTCGAATTTCCTTCCCGACCGTTTCCTTCGCTGCCTTGTCGTCCAGGAGGCGCGAGCGCTTGTATTGCTCCACTTCGACGGCTCGGATGCTGTCGATCGGGCGGTGGCCGAAGCGTTCTAGGAAGCGCTTCACCTCGCTGCGGGCTTTTGTGATCGTGGTGGGGTGCTCGGCCTCGTACCAGTCTAGATACCACTCCATGTAGTCCCGGAGCTTGGGCAGTCGCGCCAAGATCCGGACCCCGTGCGTCAGCTCGGCTTCTTTCGCGGCACGAATTCTCTCCGCCTCACGGGCGTCAGGTTGCCCAATGGACCGGCGAAAGCGCTCACCGCCTTCCGCCCAGTCGAGGTAGGCCTTTGTGCCACGCCAGTAGAGTCGAACCTTTGCCATTCCTCTGCACCTTCGATCGCGGCATAGAGCGCCGCCTTTTCGTACAACTGCTTTCCCATGAAGCGCCGGGGTTTGAGTCCGTAGCTGAGGGCGTTCTTGCGGAACTGGCCGTTGGAGACGCCGCAGTAGTGCGCGGCTTCCTCGACCGTCAGCCAGTCCTTGCCTGATAGGTCGAGCTTTTCAGCGGCGCCCATGGCCACCTCCTGTTCCTGCTCGCCGGGGCGGTGCTGGCGGCGCCAGGCCAAAGTCCAACTGAACAACGTTGTCTGCCCCGGGCGCGTCGATCGTGGGCATGACCTTCCGGGCGCTGCGGGCAGGGCGGTTGATGCGCCGCCACTGGTCGAACGCGCCGCTCGCCTCAGGGTGGCGCTGGGTCGCCCTGCACCGGCACTCAACGAAGTGGCCGCCGCCGCCGGCGGAGATGCTGCGCAGGTCGTGGATGTGGCGCGCGCTGTGACCGGCGGCGCAGGCCGGCAGCGGCTCGGGGTGGCTGATGTGTCGCTGGGTCATAGGGAGCTCTCCTGATTGGCGGCAGTTATTCGAAGATGCCTGGGCCGGATCGAACCGGCGGGTCGATGCCGTACGTCTCAGCAAGGGCGTTGGTCCATCTATACGCCGTGGCCTTGCTGACGTTGAATCGGTTCTGCACAGCCGGGACCGTCGGGAAGCGGTCCTGTTCGTGCGCCCACTTCATGAATTCCATGACCGCGCGGACGCAGCCGTAGTCCGCATAGTCGTGCTGAGCCAGCGGCCTCTCGCGCTTGGCGATGCGCGGAACTTCCATGGTGGCCGAGAACGCCAGGGCTCCCAAGCCAAATGATGGGGTCATGTTCAAGCGAACAGCTCCGGTTGGATGGGGAGTGCCGGCGGCGCCGGGCGGGGAAGGGTTGCGGCGCGGCGGCGAGCTGACTGGGCCATGCGGAACATGCACCAGAAGCCGTGGCCCGCCAGCCGCCGGGCGCGCGCCTCGCCGATAAGCACGCGCGTTGTGTGCTTGGCCTGGGTGATGGGATCCATCAGACCTCCTCCCGCAGCCTGGTGCGCAGGCCACGCGGCGGCTTGACCGTAGCTAGCGATACGGGCGCTCCAACCCCAGCAGATGCCGTGGCAAGATGATCGGCAGGCGAATGGGGGGCATGACAGTGGACTTTCTTGACGCATTCAGTTCCTGCTGGTGGCTGAGCCAGACTTGCTTGCCGAAGTGGGAAGCTTGGTCCGTAGCAGCAGGTGTTGCCGCTGTGGTGACGACAGCCATCTTGGGATTTGTCACCTACAGACTCGGCAAAGCCGCAAATCGCGCAAGCGCCGTCGCGGTAAAGATCGCGAGTTCCCAAGCAGAGAGGCAGGCATATCGAGACGAGTCCGAGCGCTTGCTGGTGCTCATGCAGATCACAGCGGAGGTATCCAGCAACGCCGGATTGTTGTCGCACCTGCTGGGGCTTCTCAATCACCCAGGTTGTGAGGTCGCCTTTGTATCCAACAAAAGCTATCAGGATCGTATTTTCGGCAGATTGAACAAGCTCTCCTTCCCATCGACGGAGCAAGTCAAGGATCGACTCCACTATCTGGACAGGGCGACAGGTGCTTCCCTGGTCCGTGCAGTTGGAATGTTCCAGCTGTTGCAAAGCAGTGACAGGCACCGCGATGGCACTGAGACCGAAGATGAACTCCGCGCAGGTCTCTCCGCAATGCGTGCAACTATTCCGTTGATAGTTTCCGATCTTCAACGTGTCGAGGCGGAGTGTGTCGCGGCTGTGCATCGCCTCGGATTGAACAAAGAACAGTTGTAGGCCGACATCCACGCACGTGGCGCGAGATAATTGATTGGCAATCCGTTGGGCAGCCACGTTGGCTGGATTTGGGCGTCTCGCTATGGACACGGTCAGACCTCCGTCGTAGCAAAAAGGGTTGGCTGCTCGGTGGCCTCGCCATTGGCGATCGCGCGCCCCAGCGCCGTGCGGAAGGTGGCCTGCTCGGTGGGCAGCTCGTCCTCATCGGTGTACGTGTAGGTCATGGCATCCAGCTCGGCGTCGGTGAGGAGGCGCGGGTACTGGCCGTCCGCCGTGACCTCGTCCTCGTCGAGCCCGGTGTCGTGGATGTAGGCGGTCAGGATGTCCGCAGCATCACCAGCGCCTGCGTACCACTCGCAATCGCTGACTTCCCAGATGCGGATCTTGGCGGCGTTGGCGGTGTCGTTGTGCGTGTCGGTCGTCATGGCTGGCTTCCCGTCTCGTGGTCTCTGATACGGTCGATGAGGTATGTGGCTTCGTTGCGCCACTTGGCGCGGTCGGTCGGGCCGAGGTGCTTCGTCAGGTACTGGAGCTTTTCGAGCGGCTCGATCAGCCAGGTGATCCTGAAAGGCATGGCAGAGCGGTGGTCGCGGAGCGGGGCGTGCGGTCGGCAGTCCGGCCCTGCGAGCCATTCGGCTTCGTCGCAGTCCAGGCATCTGCCGTCCCCATTGCTTCCTGGCGGCCAGCGGTGCTGCTGCTTTCCGACCGGCGGGTGCAGGTAGAGCGCGCGGATCACCAGGTTGCGGCGGCGCGGGTGTGTCACGTCGCCCGGCTCGGCCTCTTCCCATGGATCGTTGCTGCCGCGGCGCCGGCACTCGTAGCGGACCGGCTTCTGCATCCCGTACAGCTGCTCCATGAGGGCCTTTGCCCACGCGGCTGCGACCTCCGCCGGCACCGGCTGGCCGGCGGCACCTGCGCGTCGCATGGCGCGGACTGTGGCGGCTACGGTCGGATCAGCCATCGCGGCCGCGCCTCCACGCGTCGGGCACCTGGGTGGCGCAGAGCAGGGCGCCCATGAGCAGGTAGACGCCGGTGTCTTCGATGCCGGCCCAGGCCATGGCGAAGGCGACCGCCAGGAGCAGGGCGCCCAGCAGCACCAGCCCGCCGGCGCGCCAGTGGCGGATCAGCCCGCGCATCGGATCTGCTCCATCAGGGCGGCGAAGTGCTCGTCGTGGCGGCGCTGCAGCCAGGCGGTGGCCACGAGGGCGCCAGCGGCAAACCCGACGATCAGGCCGAAGGCGAAGTCGATCCCGCTCATGCGGCACCCGGGGTGTGGTTGCGTGCGCCGTGCGCCAGGTCGCGGGTCATGTCGGCGACGGCGCGGGCAGCGCTCTTGTGGCCGTCCAGAACCTCGCGGCGGGCGAGGGCGGCGGCACGGGCGATGTGGTGCGGGCGGTAGCCCATGCGCTTGGCAGCGATCGCCACGGCCAGGCCGGCGCCGTTGGCGCGCTGGGCGGTGTTGGTGGGGAATGAAAGGATGACGGCGCTCATGCGGCACCGTCGTTGATGAGGATGAGGGCGGTGACCAGGTCAGCCAGAGATTCGAAACTCACCAGCATCTCCCCGTCGGTCACCGTTCCAGTGATCTTTCCAGCGGCTTCGATCAGCGCATCTACGTTGGCGCCGGCTTCCTGCAGGGCAACCGCGTAGCGGCGGGTATCAGCGCCATCGTCAGCGGCACCGTGAAGCGCACTGACGGCGTGTCGGATGGCTGCGATCTTGCACGGGGCGCTCATGCCTGCGCCTCGACCAGGTCGGCGTTGCCGAGCTGCAGGGGGCCAATGCGCATGCCGGTGCGGATGTGGTTGGCGCGCAGTTCGAGCGCGGCGCTGGAGCCCTTCATGGCGAGCTCGGCCCATTCGACAGGCGAGAGGTTGATCTCGACGGTGCCGAAGGAGATGGCGACGGTATCGGTGGCGTGCACGGCTTTGACCGTGACGGGACCGGAAGCGGTGAAGGCAGCGAAAGCCATGGAGGACTCCGAGCCCCGGCCCGGATGGGCTGTTACTGGGGCGACAGAGAAAGATTAGTGGCGCTAATTCTATTCGTCAATAGGGGCGCTTATATTCACCCGTACATTTTTTCTGAACATGGTCAGGGGTGCGTCTGCATCGCCGGACCCCGTACCCGCGCGAGGTGCACTGGTAGAATTGGGCCTCAATGCAAGGCTAGGGACAGTCAGTGGAAACCATCTTCGGCAGCGTTTCGATCTTCGCAGTGCTCTTCCTGGTAGTGCTCTGCATCCTCTGGATCCTGATTCCCTTTGCCATCTTCGGGATCAAGCCGCTGCTCTCGGCCATCCTTGCGGAGCTCCGAAGGGCGAACGAGTTGAAGGCGCATGAGCTTTCAGTCCGCGGCGGTGCCGGTGTGCCCGTGCATCCTCCCGTCGAGGCGGACCGCCCGACGCTGAAGAACATCTTGGCGGAAGTGAAGCAGCCATAACGAACCCCGCTTGGGCGGGGTTGGTTTAGGGTGAGGGGGCAGGCGCCGTTGGCGCGGGCGAGCCCGGCATCTGGATCACGATAGGAGCTGGCGCGGACGTCTCAGTCTTCGAAGGTTGGATCGAGCGCACCTGGGTGATCATGATGTTCGCGATCGTGAACATACCGACCAAAACAAGAACAGCAGTGGCAATAAACCACCCTTTCATGTCGCTTGACACCTTGTGAAGATCGGCACGGACAGACTCAATGTCCGACTTCGTGGCGAGCGTCGGAACAAGGGTCTCGATCTTTACAAGGCGGCCTTCCATTCCTCCATTCTGGGGCGGGCCGCCCCCACTAGCAAGGCCCCGCGAGTTCACTTCTCCCTGGGGTGGGAACATCTGTCTGACGTTGTTGCCATCCTTAGACATCATTCTCGCCTTCTCTGGCTGTGGCCTCTAGACCAGGGTGCTTCTTAATCCATTGCGATATCGTGGTCACGTTGAATAGTTGGACGTATCCACAGTTCTTGCACGAGACCGGCAGCATAGGCAGCGCAAATCCGGTGATTGTTGTTGAAGCAGGGATGGTGTCCAGGGGCTCGCGGGACTGGATGAGCCCATAGTAGCCGGCGACCTCTGGTAGACCGCCACCGCCTCGTATGAACATGAGCTCGATGCCAGCTAGCTGTTTGCAGACCGGACATTCGTTGTTTTTATATTTCTCGATCAGGAAGCGCTTGAAATCATCGAAGGTTAGGGTCAAGGCTAGATCGTCAGGGATTGTCATTTAATTTTTCGCATCGGCAAGCGTGGATGTAGGTGTCCTGCGATCATGTGAGTCATGTGATCCCTCAATCAGCCCATCCGCCAATCCAGTGCACCCGGCCAATGACCGTGATCGGGTGCCGTTTGGAGACCATGGGTTTTGGCTTTCGCCACTGATGGTCGCCATGCGGGTTGTCGCTTTGGAAGTAGACGCCGGTGTCGAGCACCATGGCTCGCTTCACGAAGTACTCCGGGCGGGCCATGCCATCAACCTGGATCACGTACAGAAGTCCATCCGTCACTCGGGTGTCTGAGGTGTCGAATAGGATTGCGTCGCCGTCCTTGATGGTCGGCTCCATGCTGTCGCCCTTACCGTAATAGACAGCCAAGTCGCGACCGTAGATCCCGCGGCGGCGCAGGCTGGTCTTCTTGAACTTGAGGCTATGCGTCTCCGCGTACTCGGCGGCTTCCGAGCCAGCCCCCAACCCTGCAGCCTGAGAGTACCCGACGACGTCATCCCAGCCGTCGTCGGAGGGAGCGGGGGAGCTGTACTGCTGCTCGGGCAAATCGTTCCTGATATCGGTGTCCTCAATTCCTAGAGCTGCCGCGAACACCTTGAGAGTTCGGTAGTTCATCGGGATCTTGCCGTTGAGGTACTGGCTGACCGCGCCCTGGGTGATGCCCAGTTCGTGTGCCAGCTTCTCTTGGGTGATGCCGAGTGAACGAGCCTTGTCAGCCCACGCCGCCTTCAGCCGCGCTGCGGCGGCGATATCAGCTGGGGTCGGCTTCGCTTTGCGTGATGCTTCCATATGAGGAACGCTAATTAATGCGTTCATGATTTGCCAATAGCGGCACTATTGACCGATATATCAGCGGCACTCATAATCGAGCAATGGACATCCCCACCTACCGAAAAGAGAAGGGTCTGTCGCAAGCAGCTTTCGCCGCTTTGCTGACAGCTACGGGCACGCCCGCCACCCAAGGCCTCGTCTCCCAGTGGGAGAAGGGCACTACGGCCATCAAGGCGGAGCGAGCAATCCAGATTGATCTCGCTACCGGGGGCGCGGTTAGCCGGTTTGAGCTTCTTCCCGCGGTGTTCGGCCCGATGCCGGTTCAAACCGAGCGGCAGGCCATCGCGGCGGAGGCCGATAGCCGCATGAGCAAGCGCGCGCTGCGGGCCAAGTTCGGTTTCAAGGCCGACGCGCCCCTGGCGAAGCTGCTGAAGCTGCCCGTTGAGCAGGTGGAGGCCTGGCCGGAAGAGCAGAGCGTCCCGGCGCTGCCGCAGGTGATGAGGCTGCTGGGCGTGCAGGAACAGCAGCCGGTCGCCAAAGAGGCGCCGCACGACCCGGACGCTGACCGAATCATCAACGTGGAGGCTGCCTGATGGCTTACACGCGCACAAGCCGCTCGCAGGTTGAAACGACCTCAAAGCCGTCTTCAACCGCATTGACCGCACTGCCGTCCGCCAGCGTGTACCGGGCAAGGCCTTCGACCCAGCTTCGGCCGCTGAGCCCTGAGGTTTCGATGCGGGTTCGGTGCTTGATGACCGATACCACGCGTCCGTCTTGCCCTCGCGTTTCGATTCGTTCCATGTCCATGGAGAACCCCAATGTCTGAGTTGACCCCCGAGCAGGCCCGGGAGCATCACCTGTCGCGCATTCGTGAATACGCAGTCAAGCGCGACCTGAGCGGTGAGCATATCGCACTGATCTTTCAGGCTGGCATTGCTGCGGCGGGCCAGCTGCGGCCTGACCTGATCAAGAGCGAGGCTGCCTGACATGCGCGCTCGCTTTCCGCGGATCTCGTCGCTGCTGGCCAAGGAGCCGCCGAAGAGCGCGGGTATTCGGCCTGCCAAAGCGTTTCCTTCCGCAACGACGGATGCAGGCATCCAGTGGACCCTCACTGAAGAACAGGTGAGGGATTCACTGGAATGGTGGGCCGGTGCGATCACCGCTGAAGAAATTGCGGCGTGGCAGCGATACCACGCGGCTAGTGAGTCTCGCCGCGCTCCGCGAAGGTTTCGCGTAGCCGCGCGATGTGCGCATCGAGTAGCGCTGATTGTTCGTCGTTTCCGTTGGCCTTTGAAAGCAGGGAGTTGAGCGAAAGCCTGGTCACGTAGTCCTCCACGTCCAGGACTTTTCGGTGATCCAGCGCCATCGCCAACGAAAGAACCGCCGTCATAGCCACTTCGTACCTTGCTTCGTCCATGTCGCCCTCCTTGCGGGCTGTGTTGTTCGCACTTCCAGCGTAACGCAAGGCGGGCGACGCCTTCCTTCCCTGAGTAGTTGTTGTCCATGGCGCGAATCCTGCGCCACCCGGGCCAGCCCCGAAACCTTGAAACACCCGCACACCCAAGGTGAACCCATGACCTGCCGTACCTCCGCCCTCAACTGGATCGACGTCCTCTACAACTCCGTGCGCCGTACGCCCGGCGGCGTGGCCGACGCGGCCGCGTTCCTGGCCGATCGCCGCGGCAAGACCATGCACCCGGAGACGCTGCGCGCAAAGCTGCGCGGCCTGGAGGGTGAGTCGGTATCGATCGAGATCGCCGAACTGCTGACCGAGTGGATGCAGGAGAAGGCCGGCGGCAGCGAGTACGCCCTGGAGTGGATGCAGGCGCTGGCCGGCCGCTTCGGCATGGCCGTGGACGTGGTGCCGCCTCCGCCGGAGGGCGGCTGGTCCGACGAGATCGGAGCGCTGCAGCTGAAGCTGCTGGACATCACCACCCGCGTGGGTCGCCTGACCGGCACGGCGGTTGAGGCAATGCAGGACCGCTGCATCGACAGCGACGAGGCCGAGCTGATGGTCAGCGAAGCCCGCGCGCTGCGGACCATGGCGCACCGGCTGGAGCGGAACGTGGCGCGCGCTGCATCGAAGGGCAAGCAATCCAAGAGGGCGACCCGATGAGCCATCTGGCCCGTTCAACCGATATCAGCGGCAGCCATGAGGCCGCTGCGCTTCTTGTCCGGAGCGGGCGCCACGCCGCGCAGAAAGATCGCACCGAGGCTGCGGTGAAGCGCTATCCGGGCATGACCAGCATGCAGCTGGCGCGCGCCACCGGACTGGACCGGCACATGGTTGCCCGCCGGCTCCCGGATCTGATGAAGGAGGGTCGAGCGTTCCGCGGCGCCAAGACCGTGTGCCCGATCAGCAACATCACCGTCTGCACCTGGTGGCCAGTGGCCCAGGGCGACAACTACACCCTGGCGGTCTGAACCATGTCTACGATCATCATGAGCCAGTGCTGGCCGCTACAAAGTCTGAGCGTCACTCAGAAGGCTGTGCTCATCTCCCTGGCCGATCAGGCCAACGACGATGGCGTGTGCTGGCCGGCCATCGGCACGATCGCTAAGCGCTGCTGCATGTCTGAGCGAGCAGTGCGCACCGCCATGGATCATCTCGAAGCGGTCGGCCTGCTGAGCCGTGAGCGGCGCTTTAACAGCAGCAACGTGTATTCGGTGACGCCGAGCAAGTTCGACGCGTCGGCGGCTGGCACAAAGGCCAAGCGCAAGGCCAAGAAATCGGGTACTGCACCGGGCGCACGGGGTGCAGTAGATGCAGGGGGTGCGCCCGATGCACCCGGGGCTGCGCCCGATGCAGGGGGTTCGGCACGGGGCGCAGGTCTGGAGGTGCGCCCCGTGCCGCCTAACCGTCATATAACCCTCATTGAACCGTCAGATGAACCGTCATCTCCGGCGGCCCTGCCGGGCACGCCGCCGGTGGTGGATTCCGAGACCGAGCTGCAGGCCGCATGCCGGGCTACGTGGACCGCATACGCCATCGCCTACCGGGCCCGCCATGGGGCGACGCCGGTGCGCAACGCGAAGGTCAACGCCAACGTGAAGCAGATCGTCCAGCGCCTGGGCCATGCCGAGGCGCCGCTGGTGGCTGAGTGGTTCCTCCGGGTCAACGAGCGGCTGGTGGTGCAGGGCATGCACGACCTCGGCCTGCTGCTGGCCCGCTGCGAGGCATACCGCACCCAGTGGGCGACCAATCGCCAGGTGACCGAGACGAGCGCGCGCCAGACGGACCAGACGCAGTCCAACGTCAGTGCGGCAGACGAAGCGAAGGCCATCCTGCGCCAGGGGAGGGCTGCCAATGCTGGCTGATCACGAACAGGACCGGCTCGTTGAGCTGCTGGTGGTTACGGCCGAGGTGATCGGCGACCAACTGCGCCCCACCGCCGCCGCGTACATGGTCGGGGACCTGTCCTGCTACCCGCTGGCGCAGCTGGAGCGCGCGCTGGCGGGCTGCCGCCGGGAGCTGAAGGGCCGCCTGTCCCTCGCCGCGGTGCTGGAACGCATCGACGACGGCCACCCGGCACCGAACGAAGCATGGGCGGTGGCCATCCAGGCAGCGGACGAGCGCAACACCGTGGTCTGGACCACGCTCACCCAGCAGGCATGGAACACGGCGCTGCCGCTGGTCCAGGCGGGCGACAAGATCGCTGCACGCCAGGCCTTCTTGGAGACGTACACGCGGCTGGTGAAGGAGGCGCGCGCTGCACGCCTGCCGGCCAGCTACGCCCCGTCGCTTGGCTTCGACCTCACCAGCCGCAATGCGGCGCTCACGGATGCCGTGAGCAAAGGGCTGCTGGCGCACGACCAGGTGAGCGACCACCTTCAGCTGACCGCGGCGACACCGGCCTTCAACCCGGTGGCCCTGTTGGCTGGGAAGGTCGAGGCCTCCCCGGGCGCCAACGCGAATATCCGCGCGCGCTTGGAGGAACTGGCACGGGAGCTGGCCGCCTGATGCGCTCGGACAACAACCAGCTCGACATCTTCGAACACGACCCGCGGCTGCAGGGGCCGGCGCTGCGGAAGCTGGCCCAGGCCTACCGCGACTCGGCAGATGAGGCGCTGAAGCAACACCAGTTCAGCGTGGTCATCCGAAAAGAGCGCCACGAGCACTACATGGCAGAGGCGAAGCGCATTGAAGCCGAGGTGCGGCGACTCTCGCGCGCCCCGCGTCGCCGCAGAACACGATCGAAAGGAGCCACACGTGACTGACTTCACCGCCTTCAGCACTCGCAGCATGTACGCCGCCGAGATCAATGCTGGGTACTCAGCCCGATTGAACGGTGCCGGGCTGAGCACCAACCCGCACATGGTGTGGATGGACACCCAGGATGAGCTGGAGCCGCGCAAGGTAAAGCCGCTCGGCGACAAGGCTCTGGCATGGCAGCACGGCTGGCGCGCCGCCGACCGTGACGAGAAGGGCCGGGGAGGCGCGCGCTGATGTGGTCCAGCGCGCCACCGCCGAGGAAGGCCGAGGCCGCGCGAATCGAGCTCGCCAAGACCGGTCCCTGTATGGCCTGTCTGGTGCGGTTCTCGCAAGGTTTGATGGCTCAGCGCCAAGTCGTATACGGCTGCGAATACAACCACGCCAAGTCGGGAAACATCCGGCGCGGCCACTTCTTCGGCTACGCGCTGTGCCAGTGGCATCACCAGCGCTACCGGCACGAGCACATGACTCAGCAGCAGATGGTGGACCGGTGGGGCCCGCCGCTGCACTGGTCCAAGAAGTTTCACGAGGCATTCGGTTCGGACGACGAGCTGATCGCCCAACAGACCTTCATCAACGAACAGAGGCAGGCAGCATGACCAGCAAAACCAATCCGACCCCGGCTGCCGTGCGTGCTTGGCTGACCGCGAACGCGATCGATGCGCCCTGGACGATGGTGGCCATCTGCGAAGGGTGTGCTGCGGAAACAATTGACCAGCGCAGGGCCGTCCGCGATGCGGTGCGGTACTGCGTAGGCGCGGGATTCATTGCGCGCACGGAGACCAAGATCGGACCTGTGTATGAGCTGACTGGGCAGGGGATGCGGCGAGTGGTGCTGACCGACGCCGAGCGGAAAGAGCGCCAGCGCGAGAAGGATGCGGGTCGTGCCAGGTCTGGCCGCCGGCCGCAGCAGCAGGCTGTAGCAGCCCCCAAGCGGTCGCGCGCTGCACGCGTGGGGATGCAAGCCGCGAATACGCCGGCACCAAGTGCGGTGAAGGCCACGCCGCCGGTGGAGACGATTGAGCAGTTCCTGGCGCGGGGCGGCCGGGTGCAGCGCCTGACGGCGCACTGGGAGCAGATGGAGCGTGCGGCATGAGCGACTGTCCCTTCGTCAACGAGGCTCGCTGGCTCGCGCAGGAAGCGCACGCTGGGCAGGTGGACAAGGCTGGCCGGCCTTACATCGAGCACGTCGCGCGGGTTGCGGCGGCAGTCGAGGGCGACGACGAGGCTGAGGCGGTCGCGTGGCTCCATGACGTACTGGAGGATCAGCCAGCCTTCTCGGCCAACGTCATGCTGTTCCCGCAGGCCGTGGTGGAGGCTGTGTTCGATCTGACGCGCGGCGTGAACAAGAGCCCGGCGTTCTACTACTGGAACATTCGGCAGAACCTGCTGGCGCTCAAGGTAAAGCTGGCAGACATCGCCGACAACAGCGACGAGGCACGCCTGGCTCTGCTGGACCCAGCGACGGCCGATCGGCTGCGCACGAAGTATGCAAAGGCGCGCGCTGCACTGGGGGCCGCATGATCGAGCTGGTGCTGCCCTGGCCGAGCAAGGATCTGTCGCCGAACGTGCGGCTCCACTGGAGCAAGAAGGCCGCCGCGACTGCCATGGCGAGGCAAACCGGCGCGCTGCTGGCGTTCCAGGCAGGTTGGAAGGGACTTCCGCTGCCGCCGGGCCGGCTGTTCCTGTGGCTGGACTTTTATCAACAGCCCCACAAGGCACTGCCCGATGACGACAACATGTTGAGGCGATTCAAGCCCTACCGGGACGGTATTGCTCAGGTCCTGGGGATCGACGACAAGGTGTTCATCACCCGGCACATGGTGCACGAAGAGCGCAGAAAAGGCGGGCAGGTGGTGGTGCGCATTACCGGTGCGGGAAATCTCAACGATCAACTGGGGAGTGAAGATGGCAAACGTCCGTGAGCTGATGGCCCGTCTGGGTCCGTCCACCGTCAAATTCGACACCGGCCGCGGCGGGACGCCCGACCTCACCAACCAGGACATTGCGGCTGCGCTGGGCATGGTTCCTGCCGGGCTGGGCCGGGAGCTGTTGGAGGCCTGCTGGTGGCCGGACGGCGCGGCCCTGCGCCGGCACAAGCTGCGGGACGCGGTGATCGCCCTGGTGACCCCTGAGCTGCGCCGGCAGCAGCGCCGCCTGGCTGACGCGCGCACGGAGCTGGGCCTGGCCGAGGTGTGCATGGGCTGGGCCGGGGCGGTGACGGCTGAGCAGCGGGCCGAGCGCGACCGGGCCGCCCTCCGTCTGGGCCAGATCAAGGCGCAGTGCTGGCCGATCAGCACATTGGAGTCGCTGCCGAGCCTGGCTGGTGCTGTGATAAACGAGATCGCCACCAGGCCGCATTGCCTTACCTGCGAGGGGCGCGGCGAAACGACGGTCGGGGATCTTCGGGTGGTCTGCAAGGTCTGCAGCGGGTCAGGACTGGGCGCGGTAAGCGACCGCCGGCGTGCAGCTGCCATCGGGCGCGATGAGTCTACCTATCGGGCCAAATGGCGCGGAGTCTACGAGTGGCTCCTGCAGCAGATGATCGAGTCGGAGCAGGAGGCGTGTTGGGCGCTGTCGAATGCTCTGAGCCGGGCTGCCTGACCGAGGCGGCAAGGTAGACTCTGGGAAAGCGGGCCGATATGGCTCGCTATTCACGGAGGAAACATGAAGTTCACTGATGAGCAGCGTCTGATCGTCTATATGTTGAGTGGCGTGCAAAGAGCGCTGAAGGTTCAGAGTGAGGTTGATCCAGAGTTCATTCAGCGGGTGGCTGTGGCTGGTGACGAATGGGCCATTCTTGAGAAGTACCCGTGGTTGGATCAGGACGGGAGTAGCGCGCCTGACTTCGTGGTGGAGACCCGGCATATCTTGCAGGCCTTCCGCATCATCTATCGCAGCCTGGAGAATCTATCGGACGCGGATCGCGAGCGAGCGCAAAGCGGCAGTAGTCGTCACGTTCTCACTTTCGATGGATTCGATGGGAACAATGAATCCGACCACTACAGCGCAGCGGCCTTGATTACGCAGGAGGCAGGGCGCTGGCCTGAGTTCGCCGCGTTGGCCGTAAATTCTCACCACCCCACGTTGCACAGATACAGAGCCATCTTGGAAGCGGTGTCTGACCATCAGTCGGCGAATCCAGGCGGGCTGCTCTCTGCTGACCAGCTCATCGAAGTGGCAGGTCGTGCGCGGCGAGCTCAGCTCGACTGAAGTGCGGGAGTGACACTCCCGCAGTTTTGAGGGTAGATTCCCTACCATCGCGCACGACCCAGCCCCGGCCAACCACCGGGGCTTTTTCTTTGCCCGCTTCCCAGACCGGATCAACCCTTGCGCCCAGCCGGCGGCGGGGCGGGCGCCCTGACAGAGAAAGCCCATGGCTCGCATCACTCCCCAACAAGCAGGCGGCGTGAACGTCGTGGCGTTCCTGGACATGCTGGCCTGGTCAGAGGGCACCGACAACGGCAAGCAGCCCACCAAGGATCACGGCTATGACGTGATCGTGGGTGGCAGGCTGTTCACCGGCTATGCCGACCACCCTCGCGAACTGGTGCCGCTGCCCAGGCTGGGCATCAAGTCCACGGCGGCCGGTCGCTACCAGCTGCTGTCGCGGTACTACGACGCGTATCGCCGTCTGCTGGGGCTGCCGGACTTTTCTCCGATCAGCCAGGATCTGATCGCTATCCAGCAGATCAGGGAGCGGCGGGCGTTGGACCTGATCAAGGCTGGCCATGTCGTCAAGGCGATCAGCTTCGTCCGCAACATCTGGGCGAGCCTGCCGGGCGCCGGGTACGGGCAGCACGAGCGGAAGCTGGATGACCTGCTGGCGGCCTACCGCAAAGCCGGCGGCGTGGTCGTGTCATGACCGAGGAAACCGTCCCGTGGTGGATGGCCGGCGGTCTCGCCGCGTTCTGGGTGGCAAGGGAAACGTGGGGGGCGCTGCTCTCCCGCCGTAAAGAGCGGACCGAGACGGACGCCAACGTCGACCTGTTGAACGGCTTGGTGCAGCGAGTGAAGTCGCTGGAGGAATCCCAGGCGGCGACCACGCTGCAGCTGGCCGAGGAAATTAAGTTGCGCATGACGGCGCAGGAAGAGGCCCACCGACTGAGGCTGCGGGTTATGTCGTTGGAGTCGGCCATGCGCCAAGTAGGCGCGGTGATCCCGCCGGAGATGCCCTGATGATCCGTCTCTATGCCCTGCTCGCCGCCGTGGCGATAGCCTTTTCCTTCTGGGCGGGCTGGTCCTGGCGCGGCGACCGCGCGAACGTGGCCGAATCTGACCAGCGGGCGAAAGGCGCAGAGGCGGTTGTCGATCAAGTGAACGAAGCTCGTGCAATCGAGCATAGCCAGGCCGACACCATGGCCACTATCGGAGCGAAGCATGAAGATGACCGCGCTGCGGCCCCGGCCGTCGCTGATGCTGTTGTGGCTGACCTGCGCTCTGGTGCTCTCCGCCTGCGCAACGACCTCGCCGCGTGCCACACCGGCCTCCTGTCCCAAGCCGCAGCCGGCACCCTCGAACGTGATGCGGCCACCCAGCGCCGAGAAGAGTTTGCGGGCCGAGTTGTTCGAATCGGTCGAGACGCTGACGACCAGCTCCGAGCCTGCCAAGCAGTAATCACCGCCGACAGAACCTTCAAGGAGACGAACGATGAATGACCAGCTGAGCGACGACGCACTGGCCCGCGCGTTCAATGCGTGGATGGACGATTACGTGAACCACCCGGAGACCTTCACCAGTACCACGGCTACCGCACTTGCGCATCTTCGCGATCGAATCGATGGCAGGGAGCCGACCTATGGTGAGGTTTCAGCGGCCACGCTCAAGGCCTACCTGAGCCATGGCGGAAGCGCCACTGGTCGAAGCGCTGCGTGACATGGTCGTGTCGTCCCACATCCACACCTGGTCCGATGGTCGGGGGCTGCGGCGCGTGACGGTCAACGGCAAGGAGGTGGATAAGGTGGTTTACGCCGACACCCATAAGGGGATCGTCCGCGTCCACGACATGCCAGCTCGGGTCCACAAGCACGGCAAGCGGTTCATCGAGAGGACCAGGCGCGGCAAGGTCGAGGTGGAGTTCATCTGATGCCAGGCTTTCCATCCAGCCATAAGCCACTGCCGAACCTCGCGCCAATTCATGAAGCGCAAGAGGCGAACAGGTATGGACAGGGGCGCGGAGGAAGGCCGTGGCGCCGGAAGCGTGAAGCCGTCATGGTCCGAGACAAGTACCGCTGCCAGCCGTGCCAGCTGGATGGCCGCGTGACGCTAGCGGTGGAGGTCGATCACATCGTGCCGCAGGCAGAGGGTGGAGACGACGGCGAGTCCAACCTGCAGGCCATATGCGGCGACTGCCATGAAGTGAAGACCAGGGCTGAGGCGGCGCGCGGCGTAACTCGTTCGCGTTTCGGCGCGCGCCCGCGCGGCGCCAAGCCCACCACCCCAGGGGGGGAGGGGGGAAATATCTGAGGCGATGTCACCGGACACCGTCTGCCCAGCCGTTTTATTGCACCGTCAATTCGAAAAATTCAGTTTTTGAGACCCAAACATGGCCCGCCCCCGCAAGCCCACAGCGCTGAAGGTGGTTGCCGGGACCGACAGGCCTGACCGTGCGCCGACCGAGGTGGCTGAACTGCCGCTGGTTTCGGACATTCCGAGGGCGCCGGACTGGCTGCCGAATGCCCACGCCATCAAAGAATGGGATCGGCTCGCGCCGATCCTCCACGCAAACAAGCTGCTGACCGAGGCCGGACTATCCGCCTTGGGCCAGCTCTGCGCCCTGCACGGAAAGACAGTGCAGCTGTACGCCGCCGGCGAGGCGCCAGTCGCATCCATGGTCGCCCAGCTCCGGGGCTTGATGAACGACTTCGGCCTTACGCCGGCAGCGCAAGGAAAAGTGAGGCCGAATGGCGACGCGGAAAAGCCCGGGAACGCGTTCACCGCGCTCGGCAAGCCGAGAGCCCACGCCGCCAAGTGATTACGTTGACGTAGCGATCGCGTATGCGCGAGCTGCTTCTTCAGATAGGTCCGGCCGATTTGGGCGGCTGATCAAGCTGGCGGCTAAGCGGTTTCTGGAAGACCTGAAGCGCGCGAAGAAGAAGGGCGCGCCGTTCTGGTTCTCCCGGGAACATGCGAACCATGCTTGTGGGTGGATCGAGCTTCTGCCGCACGTTGAGGGCAAGTGGGACACGCCGGAGATTCGGTTGCACCCGTCTCACGTGTGGTTCGTTGTCCAGTTGTTCGGGTTCCGAAAGGCTGATGGCACCCGGCGCTTCACGTCGGCGCTATTCGCCGTCGCGCGCAAGAACGCCAAGTCCACGCTCTCAGCGGCGATTCTTCTGTACTGCCAGTGCTGCGAGGACGAAGAGGGCGCGCAGGTTATCTCGGCGGCGACCACCGGCAGCCAGGCTCGCATCATTTTCAATGTCGCCAAACGGATGGCGGAGAAGATGGCGGACCTGCGCGATGCCTACGGGCTCGAATGCTGGGCCAACGCGATCAGCCGGGTCGAGACCGGAGCAACGTTCAAGCCGATCAATGCAAAGGCCAGCACGCAGGACGGGTTGAATCCCTCCCATGTCGGGCTGGATGAGATCCATGCTCATAAGACGCCGGACCTGCTGAACGTTCTACAGTCGGCTGCCGGCGCCAGGCGTAACCCCTTGTGGCTCTTCACG
This sequence comes from Stenotrophomonas sp. TWI602, assembly GCF_039674045.1. NCBI lineage: Bacteria > Pseudomonadati > Pseudomonadota > Gammaproteobacteria > Lysobacterales > Lysobacteraceae > Stenotrophomonas > Stenotrophomonas sp. TWI602. The sequence goes on along the minus strand of NZ_JBDJMT010000003.1, from coordinate 163,643 downwards.
ACCACAGAGGGATACGCGAACCCTGGGCCATGGTCAGAGATTCGGCAGTTCGCGACCCAGTTGCTCGAGGGGGTGTTCGGCGAGACGGCGGATCACTTCCTGGCGATCTTCTTCGCCGTCGACAAGGATGACCCGGACTTCGACGAGAAGGCATGGCACAAAGCCAACCCGTTGATGGACGTGAACCCCCATTTGCTGGCGGCGATTCGCAAGGAGTCCGTCGAGGCGAAGGCAATGCCTTCGAAGCTCGCGGAGTTCCAGATCAAGAGGCTGAACCGGCCGGCAGCCGCGGCCAACGGCTTCATCCTGTTGCCCAAGTGGAATGCGTGCTCTGGAGAGGTGGACCTTGACGCGCTGAGAGATGCGCCTTGCTGGGGTGGCCTCGATCTGGCGAGCACACGAGATCTCACATCGCTACGGCTGGTGTGGAGGGTGGACGACAAGATCATCACGTGGGGCCGTCGATGGGTTCCGGAATCGGCTGTGATGCAGCGGACCGAGCGGGGCACTGTTCCTTACGCCGGCTGGGTGGCAGCTGGCTTTATAGAACAGACCGAGGGCGAGGTCACCGATTACGCGGTGATCGAAAGGGCAATTCTCGACGTTCGGGAGAAATTCAACCTGCAGTCGCTGGCCTTCGATCGGTGGAACGCTACGGAGATGGTCAGCAGATTGGTGGCGGCGGAGGTTCCACTGGTCGAGTTCATCCAGGGACCGAAGTCGTATCACCCGGCGATGACTGAGCTGGAGCGCGCCTATATAGGCAAGCGCCTAGTGCACGACGGTGACCCTGTGCTCGCCTGGTGTGCAGCCAACTTGATCGCCCGTCAGGACGTGAATCTGAATATGGCTCCGGACAAGCGCCGCTCTCCGGACAAGATCGACGACATGACTGCATTACTGATGGCCGTCGGTATCAGTATTCCGGTCGCCGAAGAACCCAAGAAGAAGCTCGTCCTAATGACCCTGGGTGGAAACCGATGAATAACGAGAATCGCGCTTACAGCGTGTTGGAGGTCAAGTCCTACGACGACGACCAACGCATCATCACCGGCTGGGCGACCACCCCGGAGGCGGATCGCTACGGCGATATTGTCGAGCCGCTGGGGGCAAAGTTCGCCTCTGAGCTGCCGCTGCTGTGGCAGCACCGCCACGATAGCCCGGTCGGCATCGTCAAGTTCGGCAAGCCGACAGCCAAGGGCATCCCGTTCGAGGCCAGTGTCGCCAACATCACCACGCCCGGCGCGCTGAAGGACCTGTGCGACCTCGCCTGGCAGTCGGTAAAGGAAAAGCTGGTGCGCGGGGTCTCCATCGGCTTCCGCGCGCTGGAGTACAGCTACATGGACGGCGGCGGCATCCGGTTCACCGAAACCGAGATCTACGAGCTGTCCCTGGTCACCATCCCGGCCAACGCCGCGGCGACCATCCAGACCATCAAGGCCATGGACACCGCCGGCGGACGCCGCTCGGTGAACTACGGCGTGCCCCTCATCCAGCGCCAGGCGGTCCGGGTCGAGCGACCGGCCGGCGGCGCAGTGAAGTTGCTGCACTGAAGCACCGGGCCATGCGGCCCTGCGGGGTGGAACCCGCCTCCCAATATTGCAGGCACTGCCCGGCGTGGAACCCGGGCCGAATGGCTGCGCCATCAAGGAATTACCAATGAAGACCATTGCAGAACAGCTGGAAGCGCTCCGCGCGACCCGTGAAGCGCACCAGAAGAAGCTGGGCGAGATCGCCCAGAAGTCGATGGACGAAGGCCGTTCGTTCAACACCGCCGAGCAGGAAGAGTTCGACGACCTGGATGTCCAGATCAAAGCGCTGGACGGTGACATCGATCGCCTGACTCGCCTGCAAGCCGTGCAGGCCAAGTCTGCGGTGCCGGCCGCGCAGATCATCAAGGATCATGGCTCGGCCAACGTTGGCGGCCGCGCCCTGGACGCGGTGCAGGTCAAGAACACGCAGAAGCTGGAAAAGGGTATCGAGTTCGCTCGCTACGCCATGTGCCAGCTGAAGGCGAAGGGAAACCCGGAGCTGGCCTTCCGCCTGGCCGAGAAGCACTATCCGGAAAGCGAACGCGTCGTAAACACCTTGAAGGCGCAGGCCGAAGGTGCGGACCTGGGCAACATCATGAAGGCCGTTGTCGAGGCCGGCACGACCCTGGATGCGACCTTCGCCTCGCCGCTGGTGGATTACCAGACCTTCGCCGGCGACTTCGTCGAGTTCCAGCGTCCGCAGTCGATCATCGGCCAGTTTGGCCAAGGCGGCGTGCCCGGTCTCAACCCGATCCCCTTCAATGTCCGCATCGGCGGCCAGACCAGTGGCGGCAGCGCGAACTGGGTGGGTGAAGGCAATCCCAAGCCGCTGACGGCGTTCGACTTCAATGCGGTCGAACTGCGCTGGGCCAAGGTCGCAGCCATTTCGGTGCTGACCAACGAGTTGATCCGCTTCTCCAGCCCGTCGGCAGAGCGCCTGGTTCGCGACGCTCTGGCCGCAGCAGTCAACGAGCGCCTCGACATCGACTTCATCGATCCGGCGAAGGCCGCTGTTGCGAACGTGTCGCCTGCATCGATCACCAACGGTGCCACTGCGGTTGCGTCCAGCGGCTCGGATGCCGACGCCATTCGCAACGACGTCAAGCGCCTGTGGGCCCCGTTCATTGCCGCCCGCAACCCGCCGCGCAGCGCGGTGTATCTCATGGACAGCACCACGGCGCTGGCGGTCAGCCTCATGCAGAACCCGCTGGGTCAGTCCGAGTTCCCGGGCCTGACCATGAATGGCGGCACCTTCATGGGCGTACCGGTGATCGTGTCCGACTACATCCCGGCAGGCGTGGTCGTGCTGGTGAATGCGCGTGACATCTGGCTTGCTGACGATGGCCAGGTCACCGTGGATGCCTCGCAGGAAGCCTCGCTGCAGATGCTGGACAACCCGACCAACAACTCTGCCGCCGGCACCGCCACCTCCATGGTGTCGATGTTCCAGACGAACAGCACCGCATTCCGTGCGGAGCGTTACATCAACTGGCAGCGTCGTCGCGCATCGGGCGTGGCGTATCTGACCGGCGTGACCTGGGGTGATGTGGCTGACCCGGGCGCCGGTGGCTGATAGCCAGCGGCAGAAACAGGCGGGGCTTCGGTCCCGCCTCCTACGGCATCAGTGAAGTTCCCATGAGCAAGGTCGAGATCGAAAAGCGCGGCAAGGTCGCGCGGGTCCACACGCGTGTGGCCGACATGCTGGTGCAGCGCTTCGGCTACCAGCGTCGCGACATGCAGGCGCAGTCTGCCGTCGCACCGCCGTCGGCACAGCCGGACAGTCATGCGCTCGAAGCAAAGCGCGCCGCAGCCCAGTCGAAGCGTGATGCAGCTGAAGCGACCAAGGCAGCAGCGCAGGCCGCAGCCAAACAGGCACCGAAGAAGGCTGCGAAGAAGGCAATGCCGAAGAAGGATGCAAGCACGCCCGCGTCTGACAAGGACGCATCCGAATGACTGGTTTCTCGCCCCGTGAGCTGGCCACCGAGGCCGGCGTGCGCAAGTTCGGCACCGACTACCTGAAATCGCTGTCTCCGGTAGCTGCTGGCCCGGGGCGAGATGGCTGGCAGCCGCTGGTGCGCGAGCCGTTCACCGGCGCCTGGCAGCGGAACAAGGAAGAGCGGCCCGAGTCCGTGCTGACCTATCCGACGCTGTACGCCTGCCTGAACCGGATCAACAGCGATATCGGCAAGCTGCCGTTCGTGCTGAAGATCGAAGGCGCCGACGGCATCTGGCGAGTGGACACCGCAAACATCGCCTACTGGCCTGTGCTGCGCAAGCCGAACCCTTACCAGACGGCCCAGCAGTTTCGTGAATCGTGGATGCTGTCGAAGCTGACCCAGGGCAACACGTACGTCCTGAAAGGCCGCGACGAGCGGAACGTGGTCACGCGTCTGTGGGTGCTCGACCCGAACCGCGTGCAGCCGATGGTCTCTGACAGCGGCGACGTTTACTACCAGGTGAACTACGGCTTCGGAAACAACCTGCTGCCGGAGGACTACCCCGGCGACCAGCTGGTCATCCCGGCCAGCGAGATCATCCACGACCGCATGAACTGCTTCCACCACCAGCTGATCGGCGTGCCGCCGCTGTGCGCGGCGAACTGGGCGGCGGTCAAGAACCTCAAGATTCTGAAGGACTCGACCACGTTCTTCTCCAACGGCGCCAACCCGGGCGGCATCCTGACCGCGCCGGCGGGGATGTCCGATGAGGACGCGCAGCTGGTGAAGGAGTACTGGAACACCGAGTTCAAGGGATCCAATGCCGGCAACGTCGCGGTGGTAGGCGCCGACATGAAGTTCACCTCCTTTGCCTTCAAGGCTGCCGACTCGCAGCTGGTTGAGCAGATGCGGTATTCGGACGAGCAGGTGTGCCAGCCGTTCGGCATTCCTCCCTTCAAGGTGGGCATCGGCAGCGTTCCCGCCGGCACGAAGCCGGACGAAGTGAACCAGATGTACTACTCCGATGCTCTGCAGGCCCACATCGAAGCGATGGAAAACCTGCTGGACGAGGGTCTCGGCATTAGCCGCCCGCGCGGCATCGAGCTGGACCTGGAACCGCTCCTGCGCATGGATGTCGGCAAGCAGGCGCAGGTGGAAAGCACGCTGGTCGACGGCGATATCAAGACCACCAACGAGGGGCGCAAGGTGTTCGGCCTGCCACCAATCGAGGGCGGCGACACGATCTACAAGCAGCAGCAGGACTTCCCCATCTCCGAAATCCGGAACAACAAGCTGCCGCCCACCGCGGCGCAAGACCCGGATCCGGATCCGGAGGTGGTCGATCCGCCGCCTGACGACAGCGAGGAACGCCGCGCGCTGGCCCAGGAGATCTTCATGTTGAGGGCCCTCGAGGCCGCACGAGCCGAGGTGTTCCGCAATGACTGACCCCAAGGAGTTCGGCAAGCACATCGGCGCGCTGATCCGAGAGGCCACAGCCGCGCTGCGGCTGGAGCTGGAAGAGCTGAAAGCGCGGCCTCTGCAGAAGGGTGAAAACGGCAAGGACGCGGATCCGGTGGACGTGGAAAGCCTGGCTGACCTGGTGGTCAACAAGCTTCTGGGCTCGCCGCGGTTGATCACCTTGCTGGATGTGGCCACGACCGAGGCAGTTTCGAAGCACTTCGAAGCCAATCCGGTGCAGCACGGACGCGATGCGGACCCGGCGGCAATCGATACGGCGGTCAAGGCCGCTGTCGCCGCACTGCCTGTGCCGAAGGACGGCCAGGACGCGCCGCAAGTGACCGACGAGCAGCTGGCAGCTCAGGTCGCCAAGCATCTCGCTGCCAACCCGCCACAGGCGGGTGCTGATGGTGTGGGTATAGCGGGGGCAATGATCGATCGCGGCGGGGACCTGGTGATCACCACCACCAAAGGCGAAGCCGTCAGGCTGGGCAAAGTCGTTGGCGAGGATGGCCGGGACGGCCTCAGCTTCGAATCGGCGGCTGGCGTATATGACGCAGAGCGCGGTTTTGTGATCACCTTGGGCGCCGGTGATCGCCGCGCTGAGCTGGTGCTTCCATACATGGTGCACCGGGGCTTCCATCGCGATGGCATGGGAATGAAGGCGGGCCAGTCGATCACCCACGATGGAGCGCTGTGGATTGCCAAGCGTGACAACGCCTCGAGGCCGTGCCTGGAGAACTCGGAGGACTGGATCCTCGCGGCTCGTAAAGGCCGGGACGGTAAGGACGGGAAGAGCGTCAAGGTGCCGGCCGGGCCGGTGAAGCTGGGGGCCGGAAATGTTTAAGTTCGTCACCGAAGCTGACGCGCGCGAGCAGCTGCGCCTCGACAGCGATGCAGACGAGCGCTGGCTTGCTTTATGGATTCCGGCCGTGTCGTCCTCCGTTGCGGCATGGCTGAAGCAGGAGTGGCGTTTGTACGTGCTGCAGCGAGATAGCAGCGGAGATGTTGTCAGGGACGGTTCCGGCGTCCCGCTCCCTGTTTTGGACGGCGATGGCCTGCCCATCCTGCAGCCGGCCGTGATTGCGGCCACGCTGCTGGAGCTGGCTTCGCAGTACCGCTATCGGGAAGGCGAGGGCGAAAACGTGGTTCCGGCGGACGCTGGGCACGGGTACGTCCTGTCGAAGGCAGCCACAGCACAACTTGCTCCCCTTCGCAGGACTACGGTCGCCTGATGCCGTGCCAAGGGTGTATGCGCCGCCGGGCGTGGATAGAGAAATGGATGGGGATTGCCAATGAACGAGCAAAACGAGCTTTCGGAAGCACTGAAGGCATCGGCAGCAGCCCAACTGGCGCAGGCCGAGGCGATGATGGCTCTCGCCCAGGCGTTGGCGGAGAACGCGGAGGCGACCAACCGGCTGATGGACTACATCTGCCAGAGTGAGGACGTCGAGGCTGATCCGGAGGCGGGCACCTACATGAGCGGGAAGCCGCGGTGATTGCCGCCGGCCGCCTTCGCCACCGGGTGCTGATACAGAACCCCGTGGAGAGCCAGGATCCCGGATCCGGCGCACCCATCACGACGTGGGCCGATCTGGCTACGGTGTTCGCCGAAGTGGTTCCGGCGTCCGTCCGCGAGTTCGTGGCCGCCCAAGCTATCGACAGCGAGGTGACCGCCCGCATTACCATCCGGCACCGTGCTGGCGTCACCGACAAGAGTCGCATCATCCACAGGGGGCAGGTCTACAACGTCCACGGCGTGCTGGCCGACCCGGTCAGCGGGCTGGAATACATGACGCTGCCATGCAGCGAAGGCGTCAACGATGGCTGACAACATCCGGTTCGACGTCAGTGGCCTGGACGGCGTGAAGGCGAAGATGGCCCAGCTGAAGAACGAGGCCAATGCCAAGGGCGGTCGCGCCGCGCTGCGGAAGGCGACCGGCGTCCTGCGTGCTCAGGCGCAGAGCAACGCCCGCCGCCTGGACGACCATGAGACGGGCGAGGAGATCTGGAAGAACATCGATCTGCGCTGGGACGGCCGAGCGTTCAAGCGCGACGGGCAGCTGGCCTTCCGGCTGGGTGTGCTCGGCGGTGCCAGGCAGTACGGCAACACCCGTGAGAACCACCGCAAGCGTCGCACTGGCCAGACCTATGCAACGGAGGGCAGCTCCAGCAATCCCGGCGGCGACACCTGGTACTGGCGCCACGTGGAGCTGGGCACGGCCAAGGTGGCCGCCCGCCCATTCCTGCGGCCGGTGGCCGAGCAGGCCGGACAGAAGGCGGTAGATACCTTCGCGCTCGAGTTCAACCGCGCGCTCGACCGCGCACTTGCCAAGCAGTCAAAGGCGGCAAAGAAATGATCGCCCCAATTTTCCAGGCCTGCATCGCCAACGCCGCGGTGCTGGCTCTGTTTGGCAGCAACCCGACACGGGTCTATCCGTTCGGACTGGTAGAGAAGCCGCCGGCGCGGCCCTACGTCGTCTGGCAGACCATCGGCGGAGAACCGGCTCAGTACCTGGGCGACCGCCCTGACGTGGACGGGTACTCGCTGCAGATCGACGTCTACAGCGACGACCCGGTCTCGCTGCTGCCGGCGACGCGGGCTATCCGCGACGCGATCGAGGGACAGGCCTACGTGACCCGCTGGGGTGACCAGGTGAAAGACCCCGAAACCAAGCTGTACCGCTACTCGTTTGACGTGGACTGGCTCGTGCCGCGCTGAAGACGTTCGTCCGTTTCACCCACCCACGCCCCGCACTGCGGGGTTTTTTTATGCCCGCAGGGAGACATTCATGAGCATGCTGACGCAAGGCACCCAGCTGTACGGCCTGATCAATGGCCAGATCCGCGAGATCGAGTGCATCACCAACTTCAACCCCGGCGCGAACCCCGCGGACCAGATCGAAGACACCTGCCTGTCCGAGACCAAGGCACGGTCCTACAAGAAGGGCCTGCGCACGCCTGGGCAGGCTTCGGTCACGATCAACGCAGATCCGCGCAACGAGAGTCACTATCTGATGTGGCAGCTCGGTGAGGACGATTCCGACGAGAAGATCCAGTGGGCTATCGGCTGGTCTGATGGCGTGGACATCGCCCCCACGCTGGCGCCGGGCGGCTCCATCAGCGGCGTCAACGTCACCAGCGGCGGCACTGGCTATACCAGCGCGCCGACCGTGACCCTGACGGGCGGCGGCGGCAGCGGCGCCACGGCAACCGCCATCGTGGACAGCGGCTCGGTGATCGGGGTCTCCATCACCAATCCGGGCACCGGCTACACGAGTGTGCCGACGGTGGCCTTCAACGGCGGTGCCGGCACCGGTGCGGCGGCAACGGCCCAGCGCAACAGCGAGCCGGAGATGGTGCTGCCCGAGGGTAGGACCTGGTACACGTTCCTCGGCTACGTCGCCGACTTTCCCTTCGACTTCCAGGCCAACGCTGTGGTTTCCACCGCTGCGAGCCTGCAGCGCTCTGGCGCCGGCGTCTGGGTCCGTAAGGTGGTGACCCCGTGACCGCAGCGAAGCCCCAGGGCCGGAAGCGGGCGGCGCCGCCGGCGTCCGTCCCGAGGAGCAAGGTGGTATCCCTTTCGATCGCTGGCCTGCTGCAGGCCGGCGCCTTCACCGGCCGCCCGGTCGAGAAGGAGATCAGCTGGCGCCAGGGCGAGCAGGAGTTCACCGCCACGGTGTTCGTGCGGCCGCTGGGCTTCCAGTCCGCCATCTCCGACGTGCTCGCCGCAGGCGGGCGCCAGGACAGCGTGGCCGGCCGTATCGCGGCCTCCATCTGCGATGAGCAGGGAAAGCCCGTCTTCACCGTAGGTGACATCACCGGTGCGTCGGATGCGGACCGCGGCGCGCTGGATGGCGCCCTGACCCTGGCGCTGCTGAGCGCCATCGGCGAGGTGAACTCGCTGGGAAAAGCTACGAGCTAACACCGGAAGACGAGTTCTGGTGCGAGCTGGTGCTTAACGGCATCGGCGGCGAAACCATTGCTGTGGCGAAGGAACGCCTCAGCGCTCGCGAGGTGAGGCTCTGGGCTGCATACCGGGAACGCCACGGAGGCTTGAACCCGATGATGCGCGCCGATTGGAACGCTGGCCTGCTGGCCAGCCTGTTCGCCAACAGCAAGCGCAAGCCGTCAGCCCCGGCATTCCAAGTAACTGACTTCCTTCGATACCAGAAAGCGGAGCCGATCGGCCTTGATGAGGCGATGGCGAGCTGGGGATAACTGCACATGTCACGACGTTCTCTCGGCACGCTGACCATCGACGTCATTGCCGAGATCGGCGGCTTTGCCTCCGGCTTGGACAAGTCGGAGCGCCAGACGGAGAAGTGGCGCAAGAATGTAGAAAAGCAGGCGAAGATGGCCGGCGTTGCCCTGGGCACGGCAATCGCTGCGGGGGTAGCCGGCCTGGCGGCCGGCATCGCCAAGGTGATCACCAACAGCGCGGCCGCCGAGCAAGAAGTTGCCCAGCTCGATGCGATCATCAAATCGACCGGCGGCGCCGCTGGATACACCCGCCAGCAGCTGCTGGATATGGCGGACACCCTTGCGTCCAAGTCCACGTTCAGCGGTGGCGAGATAGTCGAGGCTCAGACGCGACTGCTGTCCTACTCTGGCGTATTGGGAACCAACATCCCCCGCGCGATGCAGGCCATCATCGATCAGTCGGCTCGCCTGGGCATCAGCGTGAGTCAGTCAGCGGAGACCATTGGCCGCGCGCTGGAGTCGCCGGGCAAGGCCGCGGCGGCACTGGCGCAGTCGGGTTTCGGTGCGGCCTTCACGAAGGAGGTGCGTGGCACCATCGACGAGCTGGTGAAGGCCGGCAAGGAAGGCGAGGCCCAAGTGATGATTCTGGAGATCCTGGAAGAGTCCTACGGAGGTGCCGCCCAGGCCGCCCGTGACACCTTCGGCGGCGCACTGAAGGCGCTGCGTCACGCTCTAGACGACCTCACGACGGCAAAGGATGGAAGTCTCGGTAGCGCCACCACCGCTGTGAACGAGCTGACCACGGCACTCAATGATCCGCGCACCAAGGATGGGTTCGACAAGCTCATCTCCTATGCAGTAGATACCACCGGCAACTTTCTGCGGCTCACTGGCTCGCTTGTCGAGTTCATCGCCAAGACCCGTGATCTGTCACGGCTTGATGCCGGCGGGGCGCTGAAAGACGCGAGCGAAGGGGCGCTGAACCAGCAGATTGCCACGCTGACTGAGCGGCTGAAGCTCGAACAGAAGACGACCTCCGGTTTCCTGGGGCTGCCGCTCACCGGTGCCCAGGAAGAAGAGCGCCTCAAGAGAATCAACGGCCTGACCCAGCAGCGCTTGGATATTCAGCGAGAGCTGACGAGCCGCTACCTCGCTGAGAACTTCAAGGGCATCACTGCCACGGTGGACACCACGGCGGGAACACCTGAAGCCGCGGCTGAGGCAGCTCGAAAGGCGGCCACAGCCGCGGCGGCCGATGCTGAGAGCGCCAAGAAGCGGGCAGAAGCCTACAAGCAGCTGCAGCGTGCCTATGCAGCCGCCGGTCTCGAGCTGAAGCGCCAGATCGAGCTGTTCGATACCAGTACCGATAAGTCAGGCAAGGCCACTGAACTCCAGAAGCTGAACTTCGACTTGGCCGAGGGCGCTCTGAAGGGTCTCAACGACCAGGAAAAGGAACGGCTGCGAGGGCTGGCAAGCACGCTCGATCGCCTCGCTGCAGTGAAGCTGGCCAACGAGGAAGCCGCCAAGTCTGCCGAATTCGCACGGAACGCACAGGCAGCACTGGATAACGCGCGCGACGCCCTCGCGGTTGAATTTGTGGGAGCGGGCGAGGGCGCACAGGCCAGAGAGCGCGCCCGAGACCTTCTTCAGATTGAGGCCGACTACCAGAAACAGCGGCAAGCGCTGTTCGAGCAGTACCAGTCCGGCGACATCACTGAGAGCCTGTACAAGACGGAGACCCAGAGTCTTCAGTCTGCGCTGGATGAGCGGCTCCGGATGCAGGAGGATCACTACCGGAAGCTGGACGAGCTCAGGGGCGACTGGCAGGCCGGCATGGGTGATGCCTGGGCTGACTATGCCACCAAGGCCGCAGACGCCAACCAGCAGGCCTACGACGCGGTCACGGGCTTCCTCGACACCACTACCGGCGACGTGGCCGAGAGCATCGCCGATCTCGTGAAGGGCAACGAGTCCCTGAGCGAATCGGTGAAAAACCTCGTCGTGTCCATGGGCGAGACGGTAATCGACACGCTGTCGCGCATGGCTGCGCAGTGGCTGGTGTACCAGGCAACCCAGAAGCTTGTCGGCGAGGCCACGAGCCAGTCGTCCACTGCTGCTTTGACCGGTAACGCAGTGGCCATGTCGGCCCAGGCGGCAATCGCAGCCTACGCTTCCACCGCTGCGATCCCGATCACCGGCCCCATCGCTGCGCCGGCAGCGGCCGCCGCAGCCCTCGCGGCCACCGCGCCCTATGTTGCTGCGGTGGCCGCATCGTCCGGGCTGTCCGGCATGGCGCATGACGGTATCGATGCTGTGCCGGAGACGGGAACCTGGCTACTGCAGAAGGGCGAGCGAGTCACCACGGCGGCGACCAGCGCGAAGCTGGACGCCACTTTGGAGCGGGTGAACCGCGATTCCAACGGCGGATTCTCGGGGCCACCAATCACCCAAGAGATTCAGATCAACGGCAACCCTGACAACCGCACCCTTGAGCTCGTCAGGAAAGCCGCTCTCGATGGTGCCCAGATGGGCTACGACAGGGTCAAAAGCGACATGGCTCGCGGAACAGGAATCTCCCGAACCATGCGCGGAACACACAACGTCGGAATGAAGGTTCGGTAATGGCACTGATCATGCAACCTCAGTGGCTACCAGAGCCGCTACGCGAGGGCTACGGCCTGCGCCACGTCTCGCCGCTGAAGCGGTCCACGTTTGTCAGTGGCCGATCGATGCCGCGGCGGGCGTACACGGCGACACCCACGGAGGTCGAAGCTCGCTGGCTTCTGGACGATGGGCAGGCCGCGCTGTTCGAGAAGTGGTTCCAAGAAGGGCTGAGCGACGGCGTCGCCTGGTTCGCGTGTCGGCTGCGCAGCCCACTGGGGATGGACTATTACAAGAGCCGGTTCACCGATATCTACGACGGCCCGACGCTGACAAACAGCAACCTGTGGCTGATCACGGCACCGCTCGAGATCTACAGCCGGCCGCTGCTGGCAGACGGCTGGTCTGAGTATCCCGAAGGATTCCTGCAGGCCAACGTCATCGACTTGGCTGCAAACAGGGAGTGGCCCAGGCCATGAGCATTCTTGAACGGCTATACGCCTCCGGCGGCGCGGAGGTGGAGCACGAAACCCTGGCGATCGCGGTCGGCAGCAAGACCCACTACCTCACCAAGGGCTGGGAGGACATCACAGCGGTGCTGGAGACAGGGCAGACGGTGACCTTCAAAGCCTGCGGCATGGATGTGGCCAAGCCCTCCCGCAACGCCGATGGGGTCCAAGACCTCCGCTTCGCACTGACCAACATCGATGGGGTGGTGAGCACCGAGATCCGGGCGGCGCTGGCGGCTCGGCTCGAAATGACCGTCACCCTACGGGCTTACCTGAGCAATGACCTGCTGGCGCCGGCCAAGAAGCCGTTGTCGATGGTGATCAAGGGCGGACAGTGGACCGCAACCGAGGTCCAGGTGACCGCCGGCTTCATGAACATCCTCGCCACGGCCTGGCCGCGCGATCGCTTCAATCTCACCAAGCACCCAGGGCTGCGCTACATCACATGAACATCGATCTGGAAAAGTACCTGGACGTGGTCTGGGTCAGCGGCGGCCGCAAGTTCCCGGAGCTGGATTGCTACGGCGTCGTCAACGAGGTGCGCCGTGACCTTGGCCTCGCGCCATGGGACGAGTACCCGGGTGCGACGCGCGCTGACCTGGCTGAACTGGCGAACGAGGCTGCTCTGCAGCACGCCGGCAGCGACCTCGTGGAAGGCGCGGTTGCGTTCTGCTATCAGGGCAGCGTGGTCACCCACGTGGCGGTGCTCGTGGAGGTCGAGGGCCGCATGTGCGCGCTGGAGTGCAACGACGGCCGCAACGTCACCGTGCTGCCGGTCGCCCGCTTCGAGTGCCGTTTCAATCGGGTGGAGTACTACGCGTGATCCGGATTTTCCCCTCACGCATGCCGGGCGAGGCGCTGGAGACCCATCGCCACGGCAGGACCACGATCGATGGGTGGCTGCGTTCCAACGTGCCGAGCTACGCGAGCGAGGGGCCCCACCCGATCGAGGTCGAGGTGAGCGGCGCTGCAGTGCCGGCGGACGCGTGGGCTTCTACGTGGATCGAAGCCGATAGCGACGTGCGAATCTACCCGATCCCCTACTACGAAGGCGCCGCCGCGGTCGTTTACTGGGTCGTGGTGGCCGTCATGGCTGCCTACGCGATCTACATGGTTGCCACCATGCCCTCGGGCAGCCGGTACGGGCAGGGCGACACGCTCAGCCTGGATACCGCCCGGGCGAACTCCGCGCGCCTTGGCAGCCCCGTACGGGAGGTCCTGGGGCGGTGCCGGGTCTGGGCCGACTATCTGGTGCAGCCGGTGTCGCGCTTTGTCGGCGGCAAGACCTACCGCACGCAGATGTTCGTGTGCGTGGGCAAAGGGAGGCATGTGATCCCGTTCGGCTCCGCTCGGCTGGGCAACACCCCGATCAGTTCCTTCGGCAGCGACGTGGAGATGACCATCTACCCGCCGGGCGCCGACGTGGGCGGCGACGTGCGCTCCGAGAATTGGGTCAACTCGACCGAGGTCGGCGCCACCGCCTCGGGCACTGCCGGCCTGGACCTGAGCGACACGGCGGACGTGGCCACCAGCCTCAACGCCGATTCGGTGACCGTGTCGGGCAACGTGCTGACGCTGAACAACGCGACGGTCACCGATGCGAACGGCAAGGAGCGGCCGGCCACGTCCGTGCCGGCGTCCTGGACCGTCGGCGCCGTGCTGACGCTGAAGGTAGCGGCGACGTTTACCGCGACCACCAGCGGCCTCTATTCCGTCATCGCCGGTAGCGCGGTAGCCGATCTGGCACCGTATGTGGGCATGCCGGTGCTACTGACCTACAACGGCGCCGACTATGGCTTGTTCGTGGCGAGCTATGCGCCCGGTTCGCCCGCCGTTCCAGGTGTAGGCGGGAGCCCCGCGCGGGTCACTGGCTCGGCGGCGGCCACCGGTTTCGACTTCAGCGGCACGCCGGTCACCTTCGCCATCGGCTGGCGCGGCACCAGCTACAGCGTGGCGCTGGTGGCCAACTACATCACCCTGGGCGTGCTGCTCACCGCGATCAACGATCAGCTGGTGGACAGCGGCCTGGTAGCGACGCAGTCGGGCGGGGTGGTCACCATCGCCGAGGCGGCCAGCCCGTATGCCGGCGGAAGCATCACCTTCAGCGGACTGCCGGCGGCGGTGTTCGGCCCCAGCCCGGCGGCCACGTCGGGTGTGGCCACTACCGGTGGCACCCCGGCAACGTTGCCCCGCGTGACGCTGGCCTATGACGGCCCGGGCGGCACTGCCTTCGGCGGGCTGCCCCCGGGCAGCGTCTCGCTGGCCATGTCGCGCGGCCAGAGCGAGTACCGCATCACTGCCGTTTCCGGCCTCACCCTGGTGGTCCAGCGGCTGACCGAGGGCGGCGTGGTCGATACCAGCTGGCCGGGCTGGACCTCACGGACCGCAACCGACTACCGGGCGACGGGTCTGCAGGAGAGCGAAGAATGGCTTGGGCCGTTCCTGGTATGCCCCAACGGAGAGACCACCGACGCCTTCGAGTACGACTTCAACTTCCCGGGCGGCCTGATCTGGTACACCGACAAGGGCAACAAGCGCACATTCACCGTCACCGTGCGGGTGGCGTGGCGTGTCTATGGGTCGGGCGACCCTTGGTCAGTGCGTACCCACAGCTACACCGCCACCTCCGAGGATTCGCTGGGCTTCACCGAGCGCATCACGCTGGGCACTCCGGGACAGATCGAAGTGCGCGTGCGCCGGGTGACCGAGCGCGGCGGCAACTCGGCGCGCGATGCCTGCTTCTGGCAGGGCCTGCGCGCGCGACTGCCGCAGCGGCCGACGCGCTACGATGACCTGACGACAATCGGCCTGACGGTGACCACCGGCACCAAGCTGGCGGCGCAGACGGACCGCCGGTTCAACGTCGAGGCGACCCGGCTGTATGACGACGGCACCGCCCGCAGCATCAGCGGGGCGATGACCCACGTGATGCGCTCACTGGGTCTGCCGGCCGACCAGATCGACACCGATACGCTGACCCACCTGGAGAACACCTACTGGACGCCGCGCGGGGAGTTCTTCGACTTCAGCGCGGAGAAGTCGGGCACCAGCGCCCTCGACCTGCTGCAGATGGCTGCCCAGGCGGGCATGGGGTACTTCCTGCTGATCGACTCCATGTGCTCGGCCGGCCGCGAGGGAATCAAGGCCTGGCGCGGTGGCATCTCACCGCAACGGCAGCTGGAGCCGTTGACCACGGCGTTCACCTCACCGGGGCCGGATGACTTCGACGGCGTGGACGTGACCTACATCGACGAGGTGACGTGGGCGGCCGAGACGGTGGAATGCCGGCTGCCGGGCGGCGACACGCCGTGGAAGGTGGAGACCTTCGAGCTACAGGGCGTGGGCACGCGCGATCGCGCCTACCGGATCGGCATGCGGCGTCTCATGAAGCACCAGGGCCAGCGGCTTACCTACACGACCAAGACCGAGATGATGGGTCTGGTCTACCAGTACGGCGACCGGGTGAAGCTGTTCGACGATATCCCCGGATCCAGCACCACCAGCGGCATGATCGAATCGGCGCGCCTGGACGGCACGCGGGTGCTGATCGAGGTGGGCGAGTATCTGGATTGGACCTTGGCGGCACCGCGGTGCCTGATTCGGTTCCAGGACGGGACGCTCTCCAGCGTGATCGTGCCCACCCGGGTCGACGACCACCGCCTCACCATCGCCGCCTCGGCGCTGCCGGGAGAGCACGCTTTCAACACCTGGATCATGGACGACCCGACCATCGATCCCCCCGAGCTGATCTTCTGCGACAGCACGCGCGCTGGATATGACGCCGTGCTGGCCGAGCTCACGCCAGGCGAAGACGGCTCTGTCGAGCTGGCCGCCCTGCAGTACGACCCCGCCTTCTACCAATACGACGACGCGACCGCGCCGTAGCACCACCGGAGACGCACCCAGATGACCAAATACAACACCGGCAATCCGGTGGGCTCGAGCTCGCCCCTGGATTTGTACGACAACGCCGAGAACCTTGATGCCGGCATCAATGGGCCGGCGGTGACCTGGCGGGATCGGCGCGGCCAGATCCGCAAGAGCTGGGCAGGTGTGGAGACTGATTTTCAGCAGTTTCTCGCGGATGGAAGCACCATCGAGTTCCCGAGCTGGGCAGAAGCAAGTGCAGCCGCCGGCGGTGGTGGTATTCCGCTGAACAGACAGGTCGCCATCGTCGGGGACTCTGGAACGCATACCGATCCAATCTCGGGCCAAGTCGTGCCGAATAGCGGCCGCTTCCTGATGCAGGCTGGCGGCCTGTCGTTCCGCAGCGCAGATGTACTGTCGCAGAAGGCCGATAAGGCCGTCGTTGATCGACGCGTTGCCGATGGAGTTCAGCTTCGAGTGATGTATGACATGGAGTACGCATGGAAGCTCGAAGGAGCGAACCATCGCCATGTGGGTGGCTGGCGGTGGGACGGGACGTTCGCTCCGGTGAAGGTAGAACTGCCGATCAGCACCATTCTGGCGGACGACCCGGACACGCCGCTCATCGATCGTCTTGCTGGGTCGGAACCTGTTTGGCTTCTGACCGAGGAAGCCGGCAAGGTCTACGGGGACAATGTCCGCACCGGACTGCGCGTCCTGGTCGGAACTGGAACCGATCCGTTGTTGCTGAGTTCCGACTATGCGACGTGGTCGGATGGATCAGGCCGCAGGCGAGGGCGCTCTCTTCCATCCGGTCAGACGCAGCCGCTGGGCCCACAGCGCCGAGTGGTGATGTGGGGTGACTCGTTGACCGCTGCGCAGGGGACGGGCATGTCCGGGCTGATCGGCGTGCCCGTTACGAACCGCGGCGTATCGGGTTGGGCCTCTCGGGACGTTGCTATCCGACAGGGTGCGCAGGATGTTGTACTTGGTGCGGTGGGCGGACAGATCCCCGCATCTGGAGCGGTCTCGGTAACTGTGACCAGCCCCGCCAATGGCCTGACGCCCTACGTAAACACTGCATGGGTCGGTGATCTCGTTGGCGTACGGGGAACGTTGGCGCGCGACTTTGCGACCAATACATGGACCTTCACTCGGGCCGCTGCTGGCCAGGCTGTCGGCTGCCCGGCCGGCAGTACCTTCCACGCGGTGGAAGATGAGCAGTACCTCGATTACATCGCTGTGATTGGTGTTGGCCGAAACGATGTATACCTCGCAGACTTCATTCCGCCTTTGCTCGACAGCATTGCCCGAATGGTGGACAACCTTTCCCCACGGGTGCGGCAGTTCGTTGTCGCTTCGGTCACCAACATGCAGACCGAGGGCCCCGGCAACGCCAAGTACGCTCAGATCCTCTCGCTGAACCAGCAGCTCTCCAGCATCTACGGCGCCCGTTACTTCGACCTCCGCCGCGAGTTCATTGTGAAGGGTTTGGACATGGCGTTGGCCAATGGCTGGATCACGGAAATTACTTCAGCCGACACTGCCGCTGTCGCCGATGATCGCCCGCCTCCGTCGCTCATGAGCGACAACACACACCGCAACGCAGCTGGAGTTCTGGTGGACCAGCATCTGCACGCCGCCAACATCATCAGCAAGGGCTACGTCCTATGAGCAATGGAATTTCTATGATCGTTCCGGGCAGCTTTACCGACCCGGCTCTACCCCTTTCCACACCCGACCCTATCGTCGTTCCAGGTTCACTGTTGCTGGCGCGAGCTGTTGACCTTAACGGTATCGTCGATGGATCCACGGCTCATAACGTGGCGGCCGGGTTCGCCGAAGACATCACCGGCACCGATTCTTCGATTGGTTTGAGGCTGTCGGTGTCGAATGAGGTCGCGGCCCATGTGGAGCGGACGCAGAAGAAAGGCCTGCATGTCGCGATATCGCAAACTGCGGCATTGCCGTCTGGAGCGGGCGCATCGCTGGTGTTCCCCAGCTGGCTGATCGACTACATCCTCAGCCACCCCACCCACATCTACTACGTTTCCATGTGGCAGTGGCTGACCAAGCAGGTCGCTGGCAGCGGCAACTCGCTCGGCTACACGGTGGTGAAACCAGCCGGTGGCGCGTTCGACCACCTGCTCGCGATCACCAACACCGGAGCCCTTGGGTCCAACATTGGGGGCTACATGACCGGCAACTCGCTGGGATTGCAGATGATCAATGAAGCGGCGGGCAACAATGGGATCACCAACGTCGGTGGAGGCGATGGTTTCCGTGCAGCGGCGCGCTGGGGGCGCTTGTCGCCCCTGAATACTGCCGCGGCTGATCAGCTTCGCCTGCCTTCCTATATCTGGTATGGAAGCTATATGGAGGACCTGACGGTTTCAGGCCGGACGTACAGCCAGGTTCGTGCCAGCGACGTGGCCAGAATGAACGCCGAGATTGCCGCCGTTGGCGGGCTCTACTTCGGTGACACCTTTACCCCGCCGTCAGCGTTGGCACCGTAGTGGAGTGCGGCTCGTTAAACGAGTCTGCTCAGGCAACCTGCTGAAGCAGATCCTCGCGGTTGTTCCGAGGGGTATTCACGGCACGGCTAACCGGTCCGCAGCATCGCCATCGCATCGTTAGGATCGGCCGCCAACAAGTCACGGGCTTGGCTCGCCTTCAACCACGCCGGCATGTAGTGGTGAATGAAGAAAATGAGCATGCTCGACGCATTGATGACGCAGGAGCGAGTGCCTCGAGTTTTGTGACAGGTGTTCTTGCGAGCACATGACATCTATGAGACAAACGGTTGGCTCACATTCATGAGCAGTTCAATCGAGAGTTGTCTTAGATCAAGGAGTGATGTCGAATGAGCATGATCAGATCATGTGTAAGTGCTATGGCGGTAGTGGCGGGGTTGGCGCTTTATTCCGCTCCGGTTGAAGCCGTTACGTTGCCCTGTGATGGTTGTGACGCTTACCAAATGCGAGAGCTCGCCATGTATTCGGGCGACGGTTCCCACACCATTTACAACGTCAGCGCTGGCATTCTTCGGCACTATCAAGTGTCGGGCTGGGGTGAGTCTCCCATTGAATTTGGTGAGGAGATGAACGTGGTGGAGGCAGAGGCATCGCCTGCAGAGCAAGCTGCAATGCAGGAGTTGCAGGCCGCCGCACAGATATATGGCCAGCCAATGGTCATGAGTATCGAGATTCCAATTCAGGAAATTCGAGACCAGGCTCCTTGGCTTGATCCCAGCATCACTGCGTACGACATCCAGAGTAACGTCAACATTCGGGCTGCTATACAGACGAGGATTGACAGCCGGATTTCTGTTCGTGACGGATTCAAGGCGGGTATGGAGCGCCTCTACTACTTGGTGAATAACCTCTTTGGGGACCAAGCGACGTTTCAAGTAAAGGTGGTGATCAAAGGCGACGATGGAAGTCGGTCCACCTTTGTTAAGTCGTCAGCATTTGGGGACTACAGCTACGTCCCTGGAAGCGGTCGTTTCGCCGACGGGCAGGTGCTGCCCGCCGAGAACACGCAAGAGTACGCTGGTACGTGGACGTTCAATGGCGGGACCAGTGTCGATGACTTCCTCGGTGCGCTGATGGACATCGGTGCGCGCTTTAACGGGATCAGCGGTGGCAATGACAATCTGATTATCGTCTGCCAATGGCGATCAACCGAAGGCACTTTGGAGTGCGCTCAGCAGATGTAGGCTGATAGCAATAGGCTTCAAATGGGTGGCCATCGGAGACGATTGGCCACCTTTAGTTTGGCGATGGCTGGATTGAATCGGGGCTTCAACGGGCCGTCGCGGCAATTGCTCGGCAAGTTCATCGCCCGGCCGACGCGATAGATATCTGCCCGCTGCGTCGCGCTGCCCAGCTACAACGCCAGCGCATCATCCGATTCGGCCGTGCCCTTCCGCAGGCGCATCAGATTCACGGACTGCGCCTCTCAAAAAGACGTCGAAACGCGCGTTGCTAATCGCCTGTCTAGTTCCACAACCCGGACAGTAGAGGATCGCACCACCGTTGATCACTTCTAACTCTGGAAGCTTTGTGGCGTGGAGAGCGCGGTAGCACTCCAGACATGTCGCTTGGATGGAAGTGATGCAGCTGAACTGGTCTTCTTCACGCGATCCGACGACTTCGTGAAGGTAAAAAAGTCCTGTGTTAGACATGGTCACGGTTGGACGCGGCGTTGTTGCGATTGGCGTCACCCTATCCGGGCCGACGGTAGGTCTACGTCAAGAGAGTGTCGCTGAGAGGTTGGTGGAAGCGACAGTCGCTCGTCATGGGCGTGACCGCAGGGACTCCGTGATTTGCTCTCTGACTATTCCCAGGCCTTGCCGCAGGGCGGCGTAGTACATGGGGGTTGCCGCATCTCCGGTGGGCGAGGGTGGGGCCAGGGCATCGCTTGATATGCGGTCCATCGCATTGAGGACTACATCAGGTTCCGGATGAGTGGCAATGACGAGCCGAAGGCCGTACTCAAGGGCTTTGACATGGCCCATGAGCGCCGCGACTTGGCTTTCGAGCTGTCCCCAGCCGGTCGGCCGCTGACCGTCCTTCTTGATGATCCATGGCTTGCTCCGTGAGTTTTTGTGGGAGCGTACCAGTTGGCCACGTTTGAACGGTTCTGTGCCGTCGTGTTCGACCCGGTCGGGCGTTGAGGGGTCTGGCTCGCCCACCGCTGGGCCCTTTGCGTCGCCCCGACGGCCCGTCGCGGAATCTGAGACCCCGGTCCGTATCCTGCGCCCATGCTCCCGCCTTGTAACTCCACTGGCTTCATGACCGCCCCTACGCCTCAAGGCTGGGTGCAGCACGGTGACCACTGGGGGCTGTGGTGGCGAAACCGTCAGATCGCCAGCGTGCAGCCGAGTGCCTATGGCATCCGCGTCGTCCTGTCCTGCAGGAAGCTCTGGCAGGACAAAGAGGTGCGGGCGGCCAGCGTCCGTCAGGGAAAGCGCTACGCAGAGCGCTGGTGTGCGGCCCGGGTACTGGAGGGCGTGCCTCTGAGGGAGGCTGTGGCACGGCTGGTGGCCAACGACGAGCCGGCCCGCAAGCTCTCCCGCACCGAGATCCAGCAGCAGAGACGGCTGGACGCGATCCCCAACCCGAAGCTGTAGGCCAGTCAGCCGGCGTTGCCTGCGTATCGGCTCATGCGACACGCTAGGTCCACCATCTATCGAAAGGTCTGGTCGCTGCGCTTCTAGATGTCCCCCCGAAGTGCCATTTTATAAGCCCCCCGCGAGCCTATACACTTCCTCCTCGGCCACGATGGCTAAAGCAGGGGGAATGGAGGCAATGGAGAGTACCTTGGACCGCGCTCCGCGCATGCGCATTCATTTCAATGTCCACGAGCCGGTCGAGCTGGTGGAGATGACCTTGGCCTTTCAGGGGCTAGGGTTCGAATATCAAGCATTTCTCAAGCGGCGTCTTTTGAAGCAAGAGTCAAAAGAAAACACGTCGAACGTGAAGCTCTACGTTACGCGGATCGAGACCAACTGTATTCTCGCTGAGCTCGCGCCGGCTCTCCCTATGCTTGGCAGCCTCATGCCCGTGCTGTCGGATGTCAACACGGTTCATGATTTCGTGCAGAACATGGCAAAGTCCATCCGATGGCTGAAGGAGCTCGCAAATCGAGACAGTGTCTTAGCTAAGGATGTAACTCGTTCCAAGCGCCATCTTCAACATGTTCGCGACGTGGTCCAGTTGGTAGGAAAGGGCAGGGGGTCAGAGCTTGGGCTCGCGACAATCAAGTATGAAGCGTCGTCTGGCCAGGATCGAGTGCTACTGGAGGCGACTTTTACGGACGAAGAGTGTCGACAAGCAGCACAAGGTGCTACGCGTGCGTTGGCCGCACTGGAACACCGCGAAAAGGCGGACTTCGAAAAGGTCTTGATGTATTTCTATCAGACGAATATCGAGGATCCTAAGGCGCTCGGGAAGACCGGCGACAAAGCCGTGATCGCCCACATATCCCCAGAGCCACTAAACGTCTACATCATCCCGGAAACGGATCGCAGCCGGGTCCGGCATGTGCTGGATGACAAGACACATAACCCTCTTCACACAGGATTCGTTGTAGACGTCAACGTGGAGAAAAGCCCAAAAGGCAAGCCTCGGATCTACCGTGTTGTGAGGCTTCACGAGATTGTGTACGACGACGACTGATCAAACATTGTTTGGTTGCTGCACGTTCGAAGCTCTCATGCCGCACATTAGTCAGCTGCGGTTGCCTCCGTATCGGCGCGTGCGACCGCCGGCGGCGACAGTGGCTCCATGGATCAGAAGAGCATCGGCAAGGCGCGCTGGGCGCGCGCGCGGGCGGCTTCGCTATGGCAGCAGGCCGACGACCTGGACAGGAATCACAGCGGCGACTGGCGGGCGAGGGCGACTCGCCGGCGTGGCGCTGACCGCCTCCGCGCGGAGGCCTCGAGGTTCGACGGCATCGCCAACCGGCTCCAGCCCTGGGACGACGACCAGGCCGCCTGATGGACTGACCCTAAACTGACCCCAGGCTACTGGTAAGTCATTGATTTCCGTAGGCCACCAATGATCGCGGGTGATCGGCTTAGTCGTTGTTTTTGTTGATCTTCCGCGACCTTGACATGGTAGTGCTCTGCATCGGAATAGCCAGCCGAGGCGGTGATACGATTCGCGAAACCGGCCAAGGAGCGAGCATGAACGGCATTTCGGATGGGGTAATGGGTGCGCTGATCGGCGCTGGCGCAGCGATAGTGAGCGGGTTGCTCACGGTCATGTTCGGCGCTTGGATTGCGTCGCGGCAGCTTCGGCACGATCGGGAAGAGCGAGCCATCGATCGCGCGCTGCAGTCCAAGCGGGACAAGCTTTTCACCAGTTTATCCGCCGCGTCCGATGTTGGCCGGTCAATTACGGGCCTTGCGCGACCTGGTTCCAATATTTCAGAGGTGTCGGACCGGTTCAGCGAAGCGGTAAATACCTTGGCATCGGCCGGCAGTGTGGCCAGCTTGGAGGTGGTCACTCGCGGTAGGGATCTTGTAGGTCACGCCGGTCGCCTTTTTCTCATCGCTATGGCAAAGCGCTCCGCCCTCGACGAACAAGCCAGCGCGAAAGAATGGATGGAGTTCGGCGACTGGACTATCGCTCAGCAGGTTGAATTGCAGAGTGCCAACGGCCTCCTGTTGGCGGCCGTCAGGAGGGATTTGGGGATACCAAACTCATCTGATGAGCAAGTCCTCGCGGCAACCGCGGTGGACGTTCAGGGGCTGCAGCGCGCCGCCGCCGAGGCGAGGGCCATCCTGTTTGCCGACTAGTTCTTGATCGGCCTGGACAATTGCCGAACGTTCCGCATTCTGCGTCTGACCGTTGCAGCACAACGCTTTTACGGCTGTGATTGCCAGTAGTTTGCGGAACAAAAATTGGCATCACGCCCTTGCTGTGGCTGGCGTTCCGCTAGGGCTCCAAATCCGGTGCAAATTGCAGGAAATCGGCACAGCTTTGGCACAGATGGCAGCAAGAGGACTGCTGCATATAGCCGGGTCGCCCCCCTCCTAAGGGGAAGGTCGCCCGTTCGAATCGGGCCGGGGTCACCAATGACATTCGTGGCGTCACCGCGCCCCAGCTCGTGGCCCCTGCGGAGCTACCGGATCCCTGGCCCCCTCAGGCGAGCAAGCGGGGACGAGAGAGCGCCCGGTCACGGGTACACGCCCCCCTGATCCCGATAATCATTCCCGGCGCTGCCTTTGCAGGGCCTCGTTGGCACTTTTCTCCGCGAACGGTAGGTATTCCTTCGAGAAAGCCCTCAACTGCTCCAGTCCGGCGGGTACCCCAACCATGCCTGGCCGCTGGGCATACGCCTTGATGAAGGCGCAGCTATCGGGAAGCAATGAGGAGAGCAGCTCGCTGTCCGCAATGCTTGGGTTCCACATCGTGCCGGTCTCGGACATGGGAAGGATGAAGCTCATCTCACCGGTGTAACCGCCGAAACTGTTTTTGGAGTTCACCGTGCCACACGCCACTTCGCCGTCGAACATGGGAAAGATCTCGGTGACCACGATCTTGGCGGAGTCAGGGTCCTTCAGATGCTCTTTGAGCCTGGCTTCCACCTTGGCGATCTGCTTTTCCTGGTCCGATGGGCCGCAACCGCTAATCGTCAGCATCATCGCAATCAATAGCCCGCACCTCTTCATCGCCATTCCTCCCTGAAATATGGCGCGAATGGTAGCTGAGCCCATGGTGCATTTACACCTTCCCCGGCCGCTCATAATCCTCAGGCGTAGCCCCATGCTCGGCCTCCGGCATGTCCTTGTCCTTCCACCGGGCGTCATCGTTCCTCAGCTTGTCCGGCGTGTGGCTCTTCTGCTGGTCGTCTTCTTTCGTAGCGGGCGCTCGCGGTGCAGTAGTCATGACAGGTCCTCGTTCGGTCAGCGATCAAACGTCTGCTTGCCAGACGTACCACCCTGCCCAAAGTTCGGCTGGGTGATGCCGTCATCCTCGCGGACGCCATCCGGTTCCCCTTCACCGGCCTTGCCACCCTTGCCGTGGCCGCGCTGGTTGTAGCCCTCGTTCTCCGTCTTCAGCCGCGCTGCATCCGGATCTTTCTCGTCCTTGTCATCCTTCGGCGGCTTGGCCGCAACGAACGGAGAAATCGGGTCACTGGCCGGGAACGTCTCTTCCAGCGCTTCGTCATGGTTCTCCGAGGTGCGCTGCTTGTCGACCGTGCCTTCCGCCGGCGGGCAGTTGTGCGCGGCGTGAGCGTCTTCGGTGGAGGCGGGCGGGGTTTTGTCGTGCTGCATGGTGTGTCTCCTGCGCGAACGGGTAGGGCGGTGATGCCTCGACGCTAGCCCTGCCGCTGTTACGAAGGAGCGGGGGTGCCGTGAAGGGCGGGTGCTCCCATCGGCTTCACCCGGGAGTTCCTATCGTCCAGACCTCGCCACACGGAGGCTGCCGCGATGCATGAGATGTTCGAGCTGGGAATGGAATGGTGGGAGTTCGTGGTCCGCGCGGTTGCGGTGTATGTGGTGGTCCTGCTGCTGACCCGCATGAGCGGCAAGCGTTCGATGGGGCAGTCCACCCCGTTCGACATCCTCGTGATCGTGCTGCTGGGCACGGCCGTGCAGAACTCGCTGATCGGTGAGGACACCTCGCTGCCCGGCGGGCTCATCCTGGCCGCGACGCTGATCGGCCTGAACTGGTTCGTCGGCTTTCTGGGGGCGCGCAGCAAGCGCCTCAACGAGATCGTGGAAGGCGTGCCGGTGGTGCTGGCGCGGCACGGCACGATCTACTGGGAGCAGGTGAAACGCTGCAATGTCAGCCCGGCGGATCTGGAAGTGGCGATGCGCGCCAACGGCTGTGAAGGTTTCGGGCAGGTCGACCTGGCAGTGCTTGAAACCTCCGGCGAGATCACGGTGAACAAGCGCCGCGCCGACGGCGATGACTGAGCGGGAGCGCTCGTCGGTCACGCTCGCCCTCGCTGGATGTTGACGGTGCGCCGCGTAGCGTCGGGCGCAGTCCCACAACAGGAACACACGCGATGTACATGACACTGGACAGTGAAACGATGGCCCCATTCGATGATGTGATCGCCCAGGTGCCGGACCCGACCCCGGAACCCGTGCCGCCCGCGCCGCCGGTGGAAGAGCCGGGCCGTGGCGATCCGCCTGCGCAGGAGCCGCCGCAGGAAATCCCACCGGAGGGCGACCCCGCACCCGCATCGCCGCCGCAGGAACTGCCGCCGGACCCGGAGACGCCTTCGGCGCCCTCGGTGGAGTAAGCGACCGACGCATGCGGCGCTCGCCGCGCCCGCAGAATGAATGATTCAGTCCTCATGCGCTGCGCAGCGCCATGCGCGCCAGCCTCTGCTGGGCGGCGCGCTCACCCGGATAGACACGCCGCACACGGTGCGGTCACGACGCTGCCACGCCGTACCACGTACCACAGAGGTACTTGGATAACGGAGTCTGCTATGCGCGCACTGACTTACCACGGCAGCAAGGATGTACGGGTCGATACCGTGCCCGATCCCGCGCTGGCCGCCCCGGATGACATCCTCCTGCGCGTGACCGCCACGGCGATCTGCGGCTCGGACCTGCATCTGTATCGCGGCAAGATCCCGGATCTGCATACCGGCGACGTGCTCGGCCACGAGTTCATGGGCGTGGTGGAGGAGGTGGGCGCGGGGGTGATGGATCTGCGCCCGGGCGACCGCGTGGTGATTCCGTTCGTGATTGCGTGTGGTGAGTGCTTCCATTGCCGGCTCGCCGAGTTCGCGGCCTGCGAGACCACCAACACCGGCAAGGGCGCCGCGGTGAACCAGAAGGGCATCCGCCCGCCGGCAGCGCTGTTCGGCTACAGCCATCTCTATGGCGGTGTATCCGGCGGGCAGGCGGAGTTCGTGCGCGTACCGAAGGCCAATGTCGGGCCGTTGCGTATTCCGGATGCGCTGTCCGATGAGCAGGTGCTGTTCCTCTCCGACATCCTGCCGACGGGCTACCAGGCCGCGATCAACGCAGGCGTGAAGCCGGGTTCCACGGTAGCGATCTTCGGTGCCGGCCCGGTCGGGCTGATGAGTGCGGCGTGCTGCCGCCTGCTGGGGGCGGAGACGATTTTCATGGTCGACCACCTGCCGTATCGCCTGGCCTTCGCGCAGCAGACCTACGGCGTGACCCCGATCGATTTCACCCAGGTGGAGGATCCGGCGGAATACATCATCACCCAGACCGACGGCCGCGGCGTGGATGCCACGATCGAAGCGGTCGGCTTCGAGGCCGAGGGCAGTGCGCTGGAATCGGCGCTGACGACGCTCAAGGTGGAAGGCAGCAGCGGCGTGGCGATCCGCCAGTGCATCGCTGCGACCCGTCGGGGTGGCACGGTGAGCATCCCGGGCGTGTATGCCGGCTTCATTCACGGCTTCCTGCTCGGCGATGCGTTCGACAAGGGCCTCACCTTCAAGATGGGGCAGACCCATGTGCAGAAGCTGATGCCAGAGCTGCTCGACCATATCGGCGAAGGCCGGCTGGATCCGGGCGTGATCGTGACCCACCGGCTGTCGCTGGAAGACGCGGTGCGTGGCTACGAGATCTTCGACCGCAAAGAGGAGGATTGCCGCAAGGTGATCCTGACGCCCTGACATGAATGCCGTGGCTTCTCTTGTACCGCCGGCGGCACCGCAGCCGGTGACCGATGGCGACGACCTGCAGGCGCAGGCCCGCGCCTGGATCGAGCATCAACCCTCCTTGCCGCGCCCTGGCAGCGGGGACACGCTGCTGCGCTGGCAGGCGCTGGCGCATATCGCCGCGCGGGATCTCTGCCTGGCCAAGGTGCTGGAAGCACATTACGACGCGCAGGCGATCCTGGAAGAACTGGGCGCCGCGATGCCGGACCACGATCGGCTGGGCGCGGTATGGGCGGCCGAAGGGCCGGCGGCGACCCTGCGCTTTGATCGCGCCAGCGGCACGCTGTCCGGTGACAAGCCGTGGTGCTCCGGTGCCGGCTGGGTGGACCATGCCCTGGTGACGGTGCGCGATGACGGGCGCTCGCGGCTGTTCCTGGTGCCGGTGCGCCGGGCCAACGTGCGTTTCCTGCCGCAGTCGTGGCAGGCCACGGGCATGGGGCGGGTGCCGAGTGGGACCGCCTGTTTCGACCAGGTGCCCGCCGTCGAGATCGGCGCGGCGGATGCCTATCTGCAGCGTCCGGGGTTCTGGCATGGTGGCGCAGGCATCGCGGCGTGCTGGTTCGGCGGGGCGAGCGCGTTGGCCGAGCCATTGCTGCACAGCGCGCGCGCCGACGAACCGGGCACGGCGGCCGGCCTGCTGGGTGAGATCGATCTGGCGCTGTCGCCATGCGCTTCACTGCTGCGCGAGCTGGCCGCGCTGATCGATGCACAGCCCGACCAACCCCATCAGCGTGAGATCGTGCGAGCGCGCAGTGCGGTGGAGCGCGCCGCCTCCGTGACGCTGGATCGGGTCGGCAGGGCGCTTGGGCCGGGCCTGATGTGCATGGACCCGGCGCACGCCCGGCGCTGGGCTGACCTGACCGTCTTCATCCGCCAGAGCCATGCCGACCGCGACTGGCAGCATCTTGGCAACCTGATGCATCGCGAGGGGCGTACGTGGACGCTGTGAACCGTCAGATCGAAGGCGGCGGCGTGACCGAGGCGCAGTGGGCAGCATCGCCGTGGTTGCAGTCGCTGCCGCTTGCGTCCCCTGCGGCGCTGTTCGGCGATGCGCGTCGGCTGGTGGTGGTGTCGCCGCACCCGGACGATGAAGTGCTCGCCTGCGGCGGACTGATGTCGCTTGCGCACCAGACAGGGCTGGCGGTCACGGTGGTCTCGGTGACGGACGGCGAAGCCTGCTATCCCGATCAGCCTGCGTGGTCGCCCGAGCGGCTGCGCGTGGCCCGTGCCGCTGAGCTGGACGATGCGCTGCGTTGCCTGGGCTTGGCGAGCGCAGCGCGGATTGCCTGGCACATCGGCGATGGCGCCGTGACGGCCAGCGAAGCATGGATGGGCGAGCAGCTGGCGGCTTTGCTGCAGCCGGACGATCTGGTGCTGGCGCCGTGGCGCTTCGATGGGCACCCGGACCATGAAGCGGTCGCGCGTGCCTGCGTGCAGGCCTGCACCGCGCGCGGCGCCGCGTTGAAGGAATACCCGGTGTGGGGCTGGCATTGGCTGGACCCGCAGGCGGCACCGTCCGCCTGGGCGCCGGCGACGCGATATGCGTTGGAGGACGACCTGCTGGACCGCAAGCGCGATGCGATCCAGCAGTTCGTGACCCAGACCGGCGCAGTGGCGGGGCTCGAGTGCGAGCCCATCCTGCCTGCCGCTGTGCTGCAGCGGTTTGAACGGAACTACGAGGTATTGATCGGATGAGTGATGTCGCCTACTTCAACGCGTTGTATGAGAAGGAGGACCCCTTCCAGTACCGGACCCGCTGGTACGAGCAGCGCAAGCGCGCGCTCACCTTGGCCAGCCTGCCGCGCGAGCGCTTTGGCCGTGGCTGGGAGCTGGGGTGCTCCAACGGCGTGCTGACCGCGGCCCTGGCCGAGCGCTGCGATCACCTGCTCGCCACCGACCTGAGCGAAGGCGCTGTCGCCGCGGCGCGCGCGATGACCCGGCGCCACGCGCACGTTTCCGTCGAGCAGGCCCGTCATCCACACGACTGGCCAGCAGGCAGGTTCGACCTGATCGTGGTGGGTGAAATGGGTTACTACCTCTCACAAGACGACATGCGTCAGCTGGCGGCGCAGGTGGTTCAATCGCTCACGCCGCAGGGCGTGGTGATCGCATGCCATTGGCGCGTGCCGTTCGAGCAGGCGCGCTGCAGCGCCGCGTTCGTGCACGCGCAGTTTGATGACAGCCTGCCACGCCTGTTCTCGTATCGCGACGAGGACATGCTGCTGGAAGGCTGGTCGGCCGAGACCACCTCGGTGGCCGAACGCGAGGGCCTGCGATGATTGCCGTGACCGTTCCCGCGCACAACGAAGAGCAAATGATCGCGGCCTGCCTGCAGTCGCTGCAGGTGGCGGCGCTGCATCCGGCCCTGCGCAACGAGCCGGTGGTGATCGTGGTGGCGCTGGATCGGTGCCGTGATGCCACGGAATGGATCTGCCAGCGCATGGGCGTGGAAGTGGTCAGCGTGGACGCCGGGTGTGTCGGTGTCGCACGGGCGGCGGCGAGTGAGCGCGCGTTGGCGCTGGGGGCCCGCTGGATCGGCTGCACCGACGCGGACAGCGTGGTGCCGCCGGACTGGCTTGCGCGCCAGCTGCAGTGTGGTGCGAATGCCTTCTGTGGCGTGGTGGCGGTGGGTGACTGGTTGGACTACCCGCAGGCCGTGCGCGAGCAGTTCCTGCAGGGCGAGCATGCGGTGGATGGGCACCCGCACGTGCACGGCGCGAACATGGGTTTCAGCGCAGTGGCGTATCGGCAGTCCGGCGGCTTTGCGCCGCTGGCCACCGGTGAGGACGTCGCGCTGATCCAGGCCATGCACGGGGCCGGCATGCAGGTGGCGCGGCTGGCCAGCCCACGGGTGATGACCAGCGCACGCCGGCACGCGCGTGCACCGCACGGTTTCAGTGACTTCCTGCGCCGCCTGGAACAGCGCGTTGGCTTGGTGGCAGATGAGGTGGCGGGCGACGTGGCCCCGCTGTCACTGCTGGCGCGCTGATGGCGCCCATTGATCTGCTCGGCTGGGCGGCGACCGCCGTGCTGATCGCCACGCTGTGGCGGCAGATATGGAAGCACTGGACGGCCGAGGATGCACAGGCGGTATCGACGTGGTTGTTCGTTGGCCAGATCACGGCCTCGGTGTTGTTCATTGCGTACAGCGCGGCGACCGGCTCGATCGTTTTCGTGGTGACCAATTCGCTGATTCTGCTCACGGCGATTGCCGGGCAATGTCTGGCCTGGATCAAGCGCAGACGGGCAGGGAAGTAACACGCATTTCGCGCCTCGACGACGCGCCGTGCACATCTGTCGCGCAGTGCGTTGAGCTCGCTGAACACTCGCATTTCAGTGTCACGCCGACTTCATGGCCGATGCGGAAAAGTCGACTCACCCCGACAACAACACACGGGCCAAACCGGACCAACAGGAGTACATCGCAGTGAATACCGAATCGAAGACCGCGCATAACTTGAACGACCTGATCGAAATCGCCCGCGATGGCCAGGAGTTCTACACCGAGGCCGCAGGCAAGGTCGAAGATGCCGAGTTGGCGGCGCTCTTCACCCGTATCGCCGGTGTCAAGAATGAGATCGTCCGCTCGCTGAGCGCCACCGTTGTCGCCGCGGGCGGCAAGCCGGCCGACCATGGCACCTTCGTCGGTTCCATGCAGCAGTTCTACGGCAAGGTGCGCGCCACCCTGGGCGACAAGCAGTACGGCTACGTGGCCGAGCTGGAAGAATCCGAAGATCGCCTGCTGAAGGCGTTCAAGGACACGCTGACCGACGCCGACACCTCGCCGGCCGCGCGCCAGGAAGTCCAGCGTCTGCTGCCGCAGGTGCAGGAATGCCATGCTGTCATGCGCGACCGCAAGCACGCCATGAAGCACTGAGTTTCAGACAGGCGGTGCGCTGGCGATTCCCCACGGTCGCCAGTAGTCCGCGCCCTGAAGCGGTACCCGAACAGCCCCGGCCCTGCCGGGGCTGTTCGTTTTTGTCCGACACTGCCGGGTGGCTGCCAGCGCACCGGACGGCCCCGAACGGTAGTGGGGGAATTGGTGCATACTCGGGACAAAGAGCCGCTTGGATTTGTCATGGAACACATGCGTTGGCTGACGCTTCGTCTCAGCAACAATCAATCCATCGGCCCGAAGGTGCTGATGGACCTGTGGGCCAACGCGTGCGAGACCAATCAGTCCTCGGTGACCCGCGAAACGCTGCCCGGGAAATCGACCTCCTACGCCCTGCACGCACCGACCTCGCTGGCCTATCCCAAGCGCGCGGAGCTGCGCATGCGCAAGCTGCTGGAAGAGGCCGGCTACACGTTCACGCTCGGCTCGCTGGCCGACCGCCCGGCACCGCAGCCGGTGCGCTTCCGCTGACGCCGTTCACTGGCGTCGCATTCATTCTTGAACCAAGGTGCCGCAACCGCGCGTTCAGTCGACGCGGTCGGCGGCGACGCTGCGGACCATGATCCGGACCGGCATGCCCGCGGCATGCTGCAGTGATTCCAGCGGTGCCCAGCCCAGCCGGCGATACAGGCCCCCATCATCGGCTTCGGTCTGCAGGTAGAGATCGCGTACGCCAAGCGCGCGACCGCGCACCAGCAGTTCTTCGATGACTTTCTCGGCCAGGCCGCGCCCGCGGTGCGCCGGATGGACATAGACGCCGCCCAGCCAATGCAATCGTTCGGGGCGCTCGGTCCGCTCATGGAACTTGAGCTGCGCTGCGGCGACCGGCACCGCGTCATCCAGTGCGATCAGCAGCAGGGGCAACTCGTCGTCCTGCAGGAACACTTCCAGCCGCTGCTGCTGATCGAGCAGGGTCAGGTCCGGCACGTGGCGTCCCCATTCCTGGAAATACCACTCGGCCAGGATCGGCAGCAGGTCGGGGCGGTCACTGAGAGGAACGATGGTGCAGGCCACGGTGAACGCTCCATGTTGGACGGGTCGGCTGCCATGGTACGCGGATGCGCGGGCGTTTCGCCGCCGCTTGCAGCGGCCTTCACCCAGCGCGCAGACTATCCCCATGCACGCCAGCGCCTGCCACCTGCGGTGTTACGGAACGTCCACCGATGTGGACCGGCATGACTTTGCGCAATGGGTGCTGCCGCTGCGCGGCGATCTGGAGGTCGAGGTCGATGCGTTTGGCGGCCGCCTGGATGTGCTGCAGGGGGCCTTCGTGGCGCCCGGCGAGGGACATGCCCAGACCGGCGATGGCGATCATCTGATGGTGATCGTCGATTGCCCGGCGGGGGTGATCGATGACCACACCCTGGAGCACCTGCGCCGGCAGCGTTGGCTGGCACTGCCGAAGGGAGTGCGCCAGCGCCTGGCCGGTGCGCCCGCACACGGCAGTGAGGGTCTGCTCGCGACCCTGCTGCAGCAGTACGCGCCCGCTGGCAGCGCGGCACGCCTGCATGCCCTGTGTACCCGGCTCTCGGCCAACCCCGGCGCGGACTGGAACGTGGCCCGCATGGCCGCGCTGGTCGGCATCAGCGGCAGCCGCCTGCATGCGGCCTTCGTCCAGGAATTCGGGTTGCCTCCCCAGGCGTGGCTGAGTGCCTGCCGGTTGCGCTGGGCCAAGCACCGGCTGCTCACCAGCAGCGACAGCATCGCCACGATCGCGCTGGATGCCGGCTATTCCGAGCACAGTGCGCTGACCCGAGCCCTGCGCCGGGAAACCGGGCTGACCCCGCAGGCCTTCCGGCGGCAGTAGCCTCGGTCAAGACGTCGCGGTGCGCGGCTTCTACACTGCGCAGCCAATGCATACCGCGTGAGCCGCAATGAAACGATCGATGGGAGTGGGCATCGCCAACGGCATTGCCGCCGGCGCGCTGTGGGGCGTGGTGTTCCTGGCCCCGGCGATGCTGCACAGCTTCAACGCGGTACAGCTCTCCGCCGGCCGTTATCTGGTCTACGGCCTGATTGCCGTCGTTCTGCTTGCGCCGCGCTGGCGGCAGCTCAAGGAGCGGCTGGCCTGGGCCGAGTGGCGGGGTCTGTTGTGGCTGAGCCTGGCCGGCAACCTGGTCTACTTCCTGCTGCTGGCCAATGCCGTGCAATGGGCCGGTGGTGCGGCCGCCTCGCTGATCGTGGGATTGATCCCGGTGGTGGTGACCCTGGCCGGCGTACGCGAGGAAGGCGCGGTGCCACTGCGTCGCCTGGCCCCGGCGCTGCTGCTGTGCCTGCTTGGCGTGGCGCTGGTGGGCTATGAAGCCTTGATGGCCGAACATGCGCAGGGCTCGGCCGGGCGCCGGTTGCTCGGGCTGCTGTGCGCGGTCGGCGCGTTGCTGTCCTGGGCGGTGTACTCCATCGGCAACAGCCGCTGGCTGGCGCGCCGGCCGGATCTGTCCGGGCATGACTGGTCGCTGCTGACCGGCATCACCACCGGCGGGCTCGCGCTCGTGCTGGTGCCCAGTGCGTTTTTGACCAGCGCGACGGTGCATCCGCCGGGCGAGTGGCTGAACTTCTGGCTGATCAGCGCGGGCGTGGCGGTGGTCGCCTCGGTGCTCGGCAATGCCTGCTGGAACCGCGCCAGCCGCAACCTGCCACTGACCCTCACCGGGCAGATGATCGTCTTCGAAACCCTGTTCGCCCTGCTGTATGGCTTTGCCTGGCAGCAACGCTGGCCGACGCTGATGGAAACGGTGGCCATCGTCTGCCTGGTGTCGGGCGTGCTGATGTGCGCGCACGCGCATCGGCCCCCTGCGGCGGTGGCGGAGCATGTGGGGTAGGGCAGGCCTTGCCCCGCCTGGATGGTCACAATCGCAACTTGTTGGCCGACGATCGCCGCGATTTACGTGCCGGGATCTTTTGCGGCGCAGCACTTGACAAGCAGGGCGGCGGCGTAGTTTTCTTGATCCATGGTCATCACCGCCGCCCACGCCTACCTGCTCGTTCCCGCCTCCGCGGGCGGCCAGGCCGTGTCGACCGGTACCACCATCATTACCACCGCCACCACTCGCCCGGTGCGGCCCGTCGTCTTCGCGTAATTTCCGAAAACCACGGCCCCGCACCCAGATCAGGTGGCGGGGGATACTCTCAAGCCTGATGTGACGCGGGGCCTCCCATCGAGGTCAGCATGTCTTCTGTCGCCGCTTCCGCTCTACCTTCCGCCCAGCCCGCCGTCTCCGTCGCCGCGCGGGCCGGGGTGACCACCGTGGTCCACAAGTTCGGCGGCACCTCGGTGGCCGATGCCGAGCGCTATCGTCATGTGGCGCAGCTGCTGCTGGCGCGTGAGGAGACGATGCAGGTCACCGTGGTCTCGGCGATGAAGGGCGTTACCGATGCACTGATCGGGGTGGCCACGTTGGCCGCGGAAGACGGCTCGGCCTGGCGCGAACAGTGGCACGCCTTACGGGCACGTCATCGCGGTGCCGCCGTTGCCTTGCTCGGCGAGCACGCCGGGGCGACGGTGGAGTGGCTGGACCAGCGCTTCGATCAGTTGGCCGAGGTGCTGGGTGCGCTGGCGGTGATCGGCGGCCTGCCCACCGAAGTGCTGGACCGCGTGCAGGGCATGGGCGAGGTGTATTCGGCGCAACTGCTCGGGACGTACCTGCAGACGCTGGGCGAAGACTGCGCGGTGCTGGATGCGCGCGATGTGCTGGTGATCGAACGCGGTGAACTGGGCGTGGACGTGGACTGGGCGCGCAGCGCCGAGCGCCTGGCCCAGTGGCGCCTGCAGCACCCGCAATCGCGCGTCGTGGCCACCGGCTTCGTCGCCCGCGACCGCCAGGACCGCATCACCACGCTGGGCCGCAACGGCAGCGATTACTCCGGGGCGATCTTCGCCGCCTTGTTCAACGCCGACGAGCTGCACATCTGGACCGATGTGGACGGCGTGCTCTCGGCCGACCCGCGGGTGGTGCCCGAGGCGGTCCAGCTCGAAGCGCTGAGCTACGACGAAGCCTGCGAGCTGGCCTACTTCGGCGCCAAAGTGGTGCACCCGCAGACGATGTCGCCGGCGATCGAGCGTGGCCTGCCGATCATCATCCGCAACACCTTCCACCCGGATCATCCAGGCACGCGCATCACCGCCGAGCGCACCGCGTCCGGCCCGATCAAGGGGCTGACCCTGAGCCCGGACCTGGCCGTGATCAACCTGGAAGGCACCGGCCTGATCGGTGTGCCCGGCACGGCCGAGCGCGTCTTCGCGGCGCTGCGCAATGCGCATGTGTCGGTGGTGATGATCTCGCAGGGCTCCTCCGAGCACTCGATCTGCTGCGTGGTGAAGCAGGCCGAGGCGGTGCGGGCGCGCGAATCGCTGCTGCAGGCCTTTGCCCATGAGCTGAGCCTGGGCCAGGTGCAGCGCGTGCAGTTGACCGACAACGTGAGTGTGCTGGCCGCCGTGGGCGATGGCATGGCCGGCCAGCCCGGCGTGGCCGCGCGCCTGTTCGAGTCGCTGGGTCGCGCGCAGGTGAACATCCTGGCGATCGCGCAGGGCTCCTCGGAGCGCAATATCTCGGTGGCGGTGGACAGCCGCCATGCGACCAAGGCGCTGCGCGCGGCGCATGCCGGGTTCTGGCTGTCGCCGCAGACGTTCTCGGTCGGTGTGATCGGCCCGGGCAATGTGGGTGCGGCGCTGCTGGACCAGCTGCAGGCGGCCCAGGTACAGCTGCTCGGCCGCGCCAATGTGGATCTGCGCCTGCGTGCGGTCGCCTCGCGCAGCCGCATGGTCCTGGACGAGCGCGGCCTGAAAGGTGACTGGCGCGCGGCGCTGTCCGGCCCGGCGCAGCCGAGCGATCTGGACGCATTCACCGAACACCTGCTCTCCGCCCATCTGCCGCACGCCCTGATCATCGATTGCAGCGGCAGCGCCGACGTGGCCGACCGCTATGCCGGCTGGCTGGCCGCAGGCATCCACGTGGTCACCCCGAACAAACAGGCCGGTGCCGGCCCGCTGGAGCGCTATCACGCGATCCGCGAGGCAGCGGCTGGCAGTGGCGCGCGCTTCCGCTACGAAGCCACGGTCGGTGCGGGCCTGCCGGTGATCACCACGCTGCGCGACCTGGTCGACACCGGCGATGAGGTGCTGGCGATCGACGGTATTTTCTCCGGCACGCTGGCGTGGCTGTTCAACAAATACGACGGCCAGGTGCCGTTCTCCGCGCTGGTCAGCCAGGCGCGTGGCATGGGCTATACCGAGCCGGACCCGCGCGATGATCTTTCCGGCGTGGATGTCGCGCGCAAGCTGGTGATCCTGGCGCGTGAAGCGGGCCGTGAGCTCAGCCTGGCGCAGGTGCGCGTGGAAAGCCTGGTGCCCGAAGCACTGCGCCAGGCCAGCGTGGACGACTTCATGGCGGGCCTGCCGCAGATCGATGCGGTGTTCGCCGAACGCCTGGCAGTCGCCAAAGCGGACGGCGCGGTGCTGCGCTATGTGGCGCGCCTGACGCCGGACGGGGCTGAGGTCGGCCTGGTCGCGCTGCCGGCCGGGCATGCGTTCGCGAACCTGCGCCTGACCGACAACGTGGTGCAGTTCACCACGCGCCGCTACTGCGACAATCCGCTGGTGGTGCAGGGCCCGGGCGCCGGGCCGGAGGTGACCGCCGCCGGCGTGTTCGCCGATGTGCTGCGCGTGGCGGTGGGCGAAGGAGCACGTCTGTGAGTGAGGGCAGGAGG
The DNA here is from genome assembly GCF_039674045.1 of Stenotrophomonas sp. TWI602. Taxonomy (NCBI): domain Bacteria; kingdom Pseudomonadati; phylum Pseudomonadota; class Gammaproteobacteria; order Lysobacterales; family Lysobacteraceae; genus Stenotrophomonas; species Stenotrophomonas sp. TWI602. The sequence goes on along the minus strand of NZ_JBDJMT010000003.1, from coordinate 126,769 downwards.
ACGGAAGCACGCGCGTTTGCGCCGGCCTCGGTCGGCAACGTGGGGGTCGGGTTCGACATCCTTGGGCACGCCATCGAGGGCGTTGGCGATACTGTGACAGTGCGGCGGATCGACGAGCCCGGGGTTCGCATCCACGCGATCCGCGGCACCACGGTGGATCTGCCACGGGTGGCCGAGGACAACACCGCCGGTGCGGCGTTGATTGCGCTGCGTGCCGCGCTGGATCTGCCGTTCGGCTTCGAGGTGGAGATCGACAAGGGCATCGCGCTGGGCTCGGGCATGGGCGGTTCGGCCGCGTCGTGTGTGGCCGCGCTGGTCGCGGCCAATGCGCTGTTGCCGCAGCCGTTGTCGCGCGAGGCGCTGTATCCGTTCGCGCTGACCGGCGAGGCGGTGGCCAGTGGTGGCCGCCATGGCGACAACCTCGGGCCGATGCTGCTGGGCGGGCTGGTACTGAGCACGGCGGACCGGCTGGTACCGGTGCCGGTTCCGGCGGCGTGGCACAGCCTGCTGGTGCATCCGGACGCGGTGCTGGAGACGCGCCGCGCGCGCGCCGCGCTGCAGGGGCATTACGCGTTGGGCGAGTTCGTCGCGCAGAGCGCGAATCTGGCGCTGGTGCTCAGTGGCTGCTTCACCTCCGATGCCGCACTGGTCCGTGCCGGCCTGCGTGACGTGCTGGTCGAGCCGCGTCGGGCCGGTCTGATCGCCGGGTTTGCGGCGGCCCGCGATGCTGCGTTGAATGCCGGGGCGATGGGCGCCAGCATCTCCGGTGCGGGGCCGAGCGTGTTTGCCTGGTTCGAGCAGCGCGATGCCGCGCTTGCCGCGCAGGCGGCAGTCCAGCAGGCGTTCGCGGACGCGGGCTTCGACAGCCAAGGCTGGGTGTCACCCTTGAATGCGCCCGCCGCGCGCGTGCTGTGACACGTCCACTCTTTCTACTTTGGGATATCCGATGAAGTTCGTTTCCACGCGTCACGCCGCGCCCGCCGCCTCGCTCAGCCAGGCGCTCGCCGCCGGCCTTGCCCCGGATGGTGGTCTGTACGTTCCCGAACACCGCCCGCAACTGCAGAGCTGGTCAGCGCAGGGTTCCTTCGCACAGACCGCCGCGGCGGTACTGGCCCCGTATTTCCATGACGATGCCCTGGAGAGAGCACTGCCCGAACTGTGCGAGCAGGCCTTCGATTTCGATGCCCCACTGCGCCCCCTGGCGACCGCCGATGATCATGTGCTGGAGTTGTTCCATGGCCCGACGGCGGCATTCAAGGATTTCGGTGCGCGCTTTCTCGCGGCGTGTCTTGCCCGCCTGCAGCAGGGCCGTGAGCGACCGTTGACGATCGTGGTGGCGACCTCGGGCGATACCGGGGCGGCCGTTGCCGCGGCCTTTCATCGGCAGCCGGGGATCCGCGTCGTGGTGCTGTACCCGGATGGCCGCGTCTCGCCGCGCCAGGCGCATCAGCTGGGGTGCTTCGGCGACAACATCCACACACTGCGCGTCGCCGGGTCGTTCGACGATTGCCAGGCGATGGTGAAACAGGCGCTGGGCGATCGCGAGCTGCAGCACGCAGTGCCGTTGAGCTCGGCCAACAGCATCAGCCTGGGTCGCTGGCTGCCGCAGATGAGCTATTACGCCAATGCGGCCCTGGTGCATCAAGCGCAGACCGGCCACGTGCTCAATCTGGTGATTCCGACCGGCAACCTGGGCAATGCGATGGCGGCTATCCTGGCGCGGGCGATGGGCCTGCCGCTGGGGCAGATCGCGCTGGCGACCAATGCCAATGAGGTGTTGCCGCGCTATTTCCATGGCGAGGCCTACCAGGCACAAACCAGCGTGGCGACGATTGCCAACGCGATGGACGTGGGGGCGCCCAGCAATTTCGAGCGGCTGCGCTGGCTCTACAACGACGATGACGTGGCACTGCGGGGCGCGTTCACGGCCGAGGCCGTGGATGATGCGGCGATCCGCGAAGTGATCAAGCGGCGCCATGACCTGCATGGCGAGGTGTTCTGCCCGCATACGGCGACGGCGGTGGCGCGCCTGGAGCACCTGCGGGCCGCGGGCGCACAGGGGCATTGGGCGGTGGCGGCGACTGCGCACCCGGCCAAGTTCGAATCGGTGGTGGAGCCGTTGATCGGGCAGGTGCTGGACGTGCCGCCGGCCTTGGCCGCGCTGCTGGAGCGGCCCGCGCAGGCCGAAGCGTGCGCACCGGAGTATGGGGCGCTGCGTGAGGTGCTGTTACGCGGGTGAGGCGGGGTCAGTACGACTCGTCGGCCGACAGCTTCTGCAGGCCGGCTTCGTCCAGGATCTCGACGGTGTTCAGATGGGGCAGGGCGATCAGGCCCTGCTGGCGCAGCTTGGTGAAGGTGCGGCTGACGGTTTCCATGGTCAGGCCGAGATGGTCGGCGATGTCGCCGCGGCCCATCGGCAGGGTCACGCGCAGGCCCGGCTCACCGAGCAGCGCTTCGCGCGCGGCCAGGCGCAGCAGGAAATCGGCGACCTTCTCGGCCGGCTGCAGCCGGCCCAGCGCCATGGCGGCATCCTGCGCGGCATCCAGCTCCTGGCAGGCGCGTTGCAGCAGCTTGCGCTCCAGGTGCGGGAAGCGCGAGCGCAGGTCCTTCATCTGCGGCAGGGCCACGCGGCAGACCCGGCTGTCGGCGATGGCCTCGATGTCATAGCGGTGGTGATCGCTGCCGCTCAAGCCCAGGAAGTCGCCGGGCAGTACGAAGCCGCTGATCTGGCGGCGGCCATCGGCCAGCGTGCGGACCAGGCGCAGCGCACCGGCGGTAATCGTATAGACATGTTGGCGCGGCTCACCCGCACGGGCCAGGGTGGACCCCAGCGGCAGTGCCTGGGACACGGTGACCCGCTCCAGCGCCTGCACTTCATCCGGCGACAGCGCCGAGCAGACCGCCAGGTGCCGTACCGAGCAATGCAGGCAGTCCCGCAGCGGCGAGCAACCGGGGGCGGCGGGGTCTTCAACAGCGGAAAGCGCGGTACCGGAGTGGGGCCGGGTCATGTCAGGTCAGCAAGCGGGACCTGCCTATGATACGTCATGCCGCCATTGGCCCGGTCCCGATGCCCGGATGCGGCTCGTTGCGCTGGCTGCGGCTAGAATATGCCGCTCGCTCATCCCCCCGTTTCCGCAGGAGTCCCGCAAGTGATCAAGCCCCGTACGCCGCCCGGCATCATGGAATTGCTGCCGCGCGAGCAGATCGCGTTCCAGCGCATGCTGGACGTCATCCGCCGCAACTACGAGCGGTTCGGGTTCCTGCCGGTGGAAACCCCGGTGTTCGAGCTGTCCGATGTGCTGTTGACCAAGTCCGGCGGTGAAACCGAGCGCCAGGTGTATTTCGTGCAGTCCACCGGCGCATTGGCAAACGCGGCCGAAGCCGGCGACAAAACGCTGCCCGAGCTGGCCCTGCGCTTCGACCTGACCGTGCCGCTGGCCCGCTACGTGGCCGAGCACGAGCACGACCTGACCTTCCCATTCCGTCGTTACCAGATGCAGCGCGTGTACCGCGGCGAGCGTGCCCAGCGCGGTCGCTTCCGCGAGTTCTACCAGTGCGACATCGATGTGATCGGCAAGGACGCGCTGAGCATCCGCTATGACGCCGAACTCCTGGCGGTGATCCATGCGGTCTTCGCCGAGCTCAGCATCGGCGCCTTTAGTATCCAGCTCAACAACCGCAAGCTGCTGCGCGGCTTCTTTGAAAGCCTGGGCGTGGCTGATGGCGAGCGCCAGCTGGCGGTGCTGCGCGAAGTGGACAAGCTGGACAAGCGCGGCCCCGACTACGTGCGCGAGACGCTGGTGGGCGAAGGCTTTGAGATCCCGGCCGAGCAGGTCGAGCGGATCCTGGCCTTCGTGGCGGTCCGCTCCAGCAGCCACGCCGACGCGTTGGCCCAGCTGGACGCGCTGCTGGCCGATCCGGCTGCCAGCGAGACGCTGAAGGTGGGCGTGGCCGAACTGCGCGAAGTGCTGGAGCTGGTCAAGGCGCTGGGCGTGCCGGAAACCGCGTACTGCCTGAACTTCTCCATCGCGCGCGGCCTGGATTACTACACCGGCACCGTGTACGAAACCACGCTGACCGACCACCCGCAGATCGGCTCGATCTGCTCCGGTGGCCGTTACGAAGACCTGGCCAGCCACTACAGCAAGTCCAGGCTGCCGGGCGTGGGCATTTCCATCGGCCTGACCCGTCTGTTCTGGCAGCTGCGCGAAGCCGGCCTGATCGCCGGGATTGAAGACAGCAGCGTGCACGCGTTGGTGGCGCTGATGGACGACGCCAGCCTGCCGCAGTCGCTGGAAATCGCCCGCCGCCTGCGCGCCGGTGGCATCAACGCCGAAGTGCAGATGGAGCCGAAGAAGATCGGCAAGCAGTTCCAGTACGCGGCCAAGGCCGGCATTCGTTTCGTCGTGCTGGCCGGTGACGACGAGCTGGCGCGGGGCGTGGTCGCGGTCAAGGATCTGCTGCGCGAGCAGCAGTTCGAGGTCTCGCGCGAGGAACTGGCCAGCACCCTGCAGGTGGAACTGGAGCAGGCCAAGGTCATGCCGTGAGGCGGCTGGGGGTGGCGGCAACGCTGCTGCTCCTGCTGACCGCGTGCCGGACCGATCCTGCGCTGCATGGCCAGCGGATCGGTCCGGGCCAGTACCGGCTGACGGTCGACCGCTGCCACGTGATCGACCGGGAGCAGCTGCAGCGTGACCTGCGCGGATTGGCCGGGAAAAAGTGCCCGGACGGGGCAGGGGAGCTGCAGGCCGTCCAGTCCATCCCGAGCCGCCAGGGCAGCCTGTTCGGCGAGTGCCTGCGCAGCGGCGCCCTCCGCGCCGAGGTAACGTGCCGGTAGGTACCGACCGTTGGTCGGTAAGCCGATGAGCGTACCGTGCCGGTAGGTACCGACCGTTGGTCGGTACGCCGATGAACGCCCGATACCCAAAACAAACGCCCGCTCCGCGGGCGTTTTTCGTTCCCGCCCCTGAACCAACCTGATCCGAGCAGCCACCCGGTTTGACCCTGGAGCTTCGTTTGCGCTAATGTAATAGCACGCTATTACATTGATACGATGAAACTACGCCCCGCCCCCCGAGAAAAAGACGCCCAGGCCGATCTGGCCTGCCTGGCTGCGGCCTTCGCCGCGCTGTCCAGCGCCGAACAGGTCACCGCGTTCCTGCGCGACCTGTGCACCCCGGCCGAGCTGGAGGCGCTGTCGGACCGCTGGAAGGTGGTGCCGCTGCTGCAGCAGGGCGTGCCGTATCGCGAAATCCACGAACTGACCGGCGTCAGCGTGACCACCACCGGGCGCGTGGCGCGTTCGCTGGAGCATGGCCACGGCGGCTATGCCGCCGCCATTGCCGCCACGCCGTCTTCCCCCGAATCCGAGTAAGTGAGCCTCCCCATGAGTGCAACCCAGACCGCCCCGGCACGTGACCGGCTGCGTATCGCCATCCAGAAGAACGGGCGGCTGGCCGAGCCCGCCCGCAGCCTGCTGACCGCCTGCGGGCTGAGCTGGCGGCAGAGCCGCGACAAGCTGTTCTGCTACGGCGAGTCGCTGCCGGTGGACCTGCTGCTGGTCCGCGATGACGACATCCCCGGCCTGATCGCCGATGGCGTCTGCGATTTCGGCATCGTCGGCCGCAACGAGCTGGACGAGCAGGGCGCCGCCCGCCGCCGGATCGGCCTGCCGGATGCCTACCAGGCGCTGCGCGGGCTGAACTTCGGCCAGTGCCGGTTGATGCTGGCGGTGCCGGAGGAGTGGGAATGGACGGGCGTGGAGCAGCTGGCCGGCAAGCGCATCGCCACCAGCTACCCCGCGATCCTGGCCGACTGGCTGGCCGCGCGCGGCGTGGATGCCCAGGTGGTCGAGCTGTCGGGTTCGGTCGAAATCGCCCCGCGCCTGGGCACCGCCGACCTGATCTGCGATCTGGTGTCCAGCGGCGCCACCCTGGCCGCCAACCAGCTCAAGCCGGTCGAAACCCTGCTGGAAAGCGAGGCGGTGCTGGCCGGCCCGGTCCGCACGCCCGATGACGCCCGCGCCGGTCTGATGGCGATGCTGCTGCGTCGCCTCGATGGCGTGGTGAACGTGCAGGACAGCAAGCTGCTGATGTTCCGCGCCGCGCTGGACCGGGTCTCCGAGTTGACCCGCCTGCTGCCCGACGCCGATCCGCTGGTGCAGTTGCCCGATGACGGCGGCCACCTGCGTTTGCAGACCATGTGCCACGGTGCGTTGACCTGGCAGCGGTTGGAGGACCTGGAGCGCGCGGGCGCGCAGGGCTTGATGGTATTGAGTGTGGAGCGGTCGCTGGCATGAATCGTTTGACGTGGTCCCAATTGGATGCCGGCGCCCAGGCGCAGGCGCTGCAACGCCCGGTCCAGGCCGTGGCGGCGCGCACCCGTGAGTCCGTTGCCGCGTTGATCGCGGCAGTGCGCCAGGGCGGTGATGCCGCACTGCGTGAGATCACCCTGCGCTTCGACGGCGTGGCACCGGCGACCTTCGAGGTCAGCGAGGCGGAGTTCGCCGCCGCCGAGCAGGCCGTCTCGGCCGAGCTGCGCCAGGCGATGATCGATGCGGCCGCGCGCATCCGTACCTTCCACCAGGCCGGAATGACCCAGGGCTATGCGGTCGAGACCGCGCCCGGCGTGCGTTGCGAACGCGTGGTGCGGCCGATCGGTCGGGTGGGTCTGTATGTGCCGGCCGGCAGCGCGCCGTTGCCGTCCACCGCGCTGATGCTGGGGGTGCCCGCACAGCTGGCCGGCTGCCGGGAAGTCGTGTTGTGCACGCCGCCACGCAAGGACGGCAGTGCCGATCCGGCCGTGCTGGTGGCCGCACGCCTGACCGGCGTGCACCGCGTGTTCAAGCTGGGCGGTGCCCAGGCGATCGCGGCGATGGCGTATGGCACTGACAGCGTGCCGGCGTGCGACAAGCTCTATGGCCCGGGCAATAGTTACGTGACCGAAGCCAAGCAGCAGGTCGCCCAGGACGGTGCCGCGGCGATCGACATGCCGGCCGGGCCGTCCGAAGTGCTGGTGATTGCCGATGCGGGTGCCACGCCGGCGTTCGTCGCCGCCGATCTGCTCTCGCAGGCCGAGCACGGCCCGGATTCGCAGGTGCTGCTGCTGACCGACGACGCGGCGATGGTGGACCGGGTCGAGGCGGCGGTTGAAGCGCAGCTGGCGCAGCTGTCGCGTGCGGACATCGCCGCGCAGGCGCTGGCGTCCTCGCGCCTGATCCTGGTCGATTCGCTGGACGACGCCTTCGCGATCAGCAACCGGTATGCGCCGGAGCACCTGATCCTGGCGCTGCGCGAGCCGCGCGCGTGGTTGGACAAGGTGGACGCGGCCGGGTCTGTGTTCCTGGGCGACTACACCCCCGAAGCGCTCGGCGATTACTGCAGTGGCACCAACCACGTGCTGCCGACCGCCGGCGCTGCCCGCGCCTACAGCGGCGTCAGCGTGGCCAGCTTCCAGAACCTGATCAGCGTGCAGTCGGCCACGGCCGCTGGCATCGCAGCGATCGGCGAGTGTGCCCGCGTGCTGGCACGCGCCGAAGGCCTGGACGCCCACGAAAACGCGGTGACGCTGCGCATGGAGGTGGCCGCATGAGCACTGCCTCCATCCTGTCCCTGGTGCGTGCCGACCTGCAGGCGTTTGCGGGGTATTCCTCGGCGCGCAGCAGTGCGCTGGTCGGCGATGTCTGGCTCAACGCGAATGAATCGGCCTGGGCCAATCCGGCCGACGTCGCCGGTGGGGCGCGCCGCTATCCCGACCCGCAGCCAGCGGCGCTGCGTGATCGGCTGGCCGAGCTGTACGGCTGCTCGTCCGAACAACTGCTGATCGGCCGCGGCAGCGACGAGGCCATCGATCTGCTGGTACGCGCGCTGTGCGAGCCGGGCCGCGATGCGGTGGTGACCACGCCGCCGGTGTTCGGCATGTATGCCGTCTGCGCGCGCCTGCAGAACGCGCCGTTGATCGAGGTGCCGCTGGTCGATCAGGGCGATGCGCTGGTCGCCGATATCGATGCCGTCATTGCCGCGGCGCTGTCGGGCAACGCCAAGCTGGTGTTCCTGTGCTCGCCGTCCAATCCCGCGGGCAGTGTGATCACCCTGGCCGAGATCGAGCGGGTGGCCACGGCATTGCAGGGCAGGGCGCTGGTGGTGGTGGATGAGGCCTACGGGGAGTACGCCGAGCAGCCGTCCGCGACCACGCTGTTGAGCCGTTACGAGAACATCGCCGTGCTGCGCACGCTGTCCAAGGCGCATGCGCTGGCGGCCGCCCGCATTGGCAGCCTGATCGCCGATGCCGCGCTGATCCAGCTGCTGCGCCGCTGCCAGGCGCCATACCCGGTGCCCGCGCCCTGTGCCGAGTTGGCATTGGCCGGTCTCGGCGCCGAGAGCCTGGCCGTGACTACCCGGCGCATCGCGCAGATCAAAGCCGAACGTACCCGCCTGCAGTCCGGCCTGGCCGCGCTGCCCGGTGTGGTGCGTGTCTATCCCTCGCAGGGCAACTACCTGCTGGTCCGTTTTGCCGACGCCCAAGGCGCGTTTGATGCGCTGCTCGCGGCCGGCGTGGTGGTGCGTGACCAGCGTGCCGCGCCGCAGCTGGGCGATGCACTGCGCATCACCCTCGGCAGTCCGGAACAGAACGACCGCGTACTCGCCGCCCTGATGGCCCGGAGGGCTGCCGCATGACCCCGATTCTGTTCGTCGACCGCGACGGCACCCTGATCGAAGAGCCCGCCGATTTCCAGATCGACGCCTACGAGAAGCTGCGCTTCGTGCGCGATGTGATCCCGGCGATGCTCAAGCTGCGCGATGCGGGCTATCAGTTCGTGATCGTCAGCAACCAGGATGGCCTGGGCAGCGAAGGCTATCCGCAGGCCAGCTTCGATGGCCCCAACGACCTGATGCTGCAGATCTTCGCCAGCCAGGGCATCACCTTCCGTGACGTACTGATCGACGGCACCTGGCCGCAGGACAACGCACCGACCCGCAAGCCGGGCATCGGCCTGATGCTGCCGTATCTGCAGGACCGCAGCATCGACTGGGCACGCTCGGCGATGGTGGGCGACCGCCTGACCGATATCCAGTTCGCCGAGAACATGAAGATCCGCGGTTTCCAGCTGCGCACCGAGCAGTTTGGCGGCGACTGGGACTGGACCTCGATCGCGCATGAGCTGGCCGATGCGCCGCGCCGCGCCACCGTGCAGCGCAATACCAAAGAAACGAAGATCCGGGTTGACGTCGATCTGGACCGCACCGCCGAGCCGCAGACCCACACCGGGCTGCCGTTCTTCGATCACATGCTGGAGCAGATCGGCAAGCACGGCGGCTTCGCACTGAGTGTGCAGGCCGAGGGCGACCTGCACATCGATGAGCACCACACCATTGAAGACACCGGCCTGGCGCTGGGCCAGGCCCTGCGCGAGGCACTCGGCGACAAGCGTGGCATCGGCCGTTACGGCTTCACCCTGCCGATGGACGAGACCCTGGCCAGTGCCGCGCTGGATTTCAGCGGCCGCCCGTATTTCGTGTTCGAAGGCGAGTTCAAGCGCGAGCGCGTGGGTGACATGCCGACCGAGCTGGTGCCGCACTTCTTCCGCTCGCTGTGCGATGCGGCCGGGTTGAATCTGCACCTGAGCGTGCGCGGCGACAACGACCACCACAAGGTCGAGGCCTGCTTCAAGGCGCTGGCGCGCGCGCTGCGCCAGGCCTTGCCGCGGCAGGGCACCGCGCTGCCGAGCACCAAGGGGGCACTGTGACCGAGGTTGCGCTGATCGATGCGGGTGGGGCCAACCTCGGTTCGGTCCGCTATGCGCTGGAACGGCTGGGCGTGCAGGTGCGGCTGGTGCGCGATGCGCAGGGGCTCGAAGGTGTCTCGCGGGTGATCCTGCCCGGCGTCGGCGCGGCCCCGCACGGCATGGCGCGTCTGCATGCGCAGGGTCTGGTGCAGCCGCTGCGCGAGCTGCAGGTACCGCTGCTTGGGATCTGCCTGGGCATGCAACTGCTGTTCGATGGCTCTGAAGAGGGCCATGTCGAATGCCTGGGCCTGTTGCCCGGGGTCGTTCGCCACCTGCGTCCTGCCACCGGCATCCGTGTGCCGCACATGGGCTGGAACCGGCTGCTGCCCCTGCGCGCGTCGCCGCTGCTGGCGGGCGTGCCGGCCCGGGCCAGCGCGTACTTCGTACACAGCTACGCCGCCCCCCTGGGCGAAGACACCGTGGCGGCGTGCGATCACGGCGGGCTGTTCGCGGCCGTCGTGCAGCGCGGCCGGCACAGTGGCGCCCAGTTCCACCCGGAGCGCTCGGCCGATACCGGCGCGCGCATCCTGCGCAATTTCATCGAGAACGAACCGACATGAGTTTCATCGTCTATCCCGCCCTGGATATCCGCAAAGGCCGCGTGGTACGGCTGCTGCAGGGTGACTACGCGCAACAGACCACCTACGGCGATGACCCGCTGCCGCGCGCGCAGGCCTTTGCCGCGGCGGGCGCGGGCTGGATGCACCTGGTGGATCTGGATGCGGCCCGTGCCGGTGGTTACACGCTGGCACCGCTGCTCTCCTCGATCGCGTCGCAGACCGGCCTGAAGGTGCAGACCGGCGGCGGTGTGCGCTCGCGCGATGACGTCGCGCGCATCCTCGACGCCGGTGCCACCCGCGTGGTGGTCGGCTCGGTGTCGGTGCGCGAACCGGCGACGGTGATCGGCTGGCTGCGCGAGTTCGGCCCGGACCGGCTGACCATCGCGCTTGACGCGCGCCAGGCCGAGGATGGCCGCTGGCTGCTGCCGGTGCATGGCTGGACCGAGACCGCCGAGGACACGCTGGACGTGTTGGCCCAGCGCTACGCCGAGGCCGGCATGCAGCACCTGCTGTGCACGGATATCGCGCGCGACGGCATGCTGTCCGGGCCGAACATCGATCTCTACCAGCATCTGGCCACACTGCTTCCCGGCGTGGCGGTGCAGGCCTCTGGCGGCGTGCGTGATGCCGACGATGTCGCCCAGGCCAAGGCGGTCGGCTGCGGCGGGGCGATCCTCGGCAAGGCATTGCTGGAGGGGCGCATGACCCTGGAAGGAGCGCTGGCATGTTGAGCCGCCGCCTGATTCCGTGCCTGGATGTGCGCGATGGTCGCGTGGTCAAGGGCGTGCGCTTCCGCGATCACGTGGACATGGGCGATATCGCCGAGCTGGCGATGCGTTACCGCGACCAGGGCGCCGATGAACTCGTGTTCTACGACATCGGCGCCAGCCCGGAAGGGCGCGCGGTGGACGTGGCCTGGATCGAGCGCATCGCGCGCCTGATCGACATTCCGTTCTGCGTGGCCGGCGGCATCAGCGATGTGGAGACCGCACGGCGCGTACTGCATGCCGGCGCCGACAAAATCTCGATCAACTCGCCGGCCCTCGGTCGGCCCGAGCTGATCGAGGAGCTGGCCGATGCCTTCGGCGTCCAATGCGTGGTGGTCGGTATCGATTCGGTGCGCGAGACGGACGGCGAATGGCGGGTGCGCCGCTTCAGCGGCGATCCGGACAAGACCCAGGCGGTGGCGGTCCGTACCCTGGACTGGGTGGTGGAGGCACAGCGCCGCGGGGCCGGCGAGATCGTGCTCAACTGCATGGACAGCGATGGCGTGCGTCGCGGCTATGACGTGGCCCAGCTGCGCCAGGCCCGTGCGCTGTGCCAGGTGCCGCTGATCGCCTCCGGCGGCGCGGGCGAGATGCAGCACTTCGCCGATGTGTTCGACCAGGCCGACGTTGACGGCGCATTGGCCGCCAGCGTGTTCCACAGTGGGGCCATCGCCATTCCCGCGCTCAAACAGTTCCTGCGCGAGCAGCAGATCGAGGTTCGAGATGTCTATTGAAGTGGGTTTGATTGACGTGCAGCCGTCGCGCGAGGCGCTGGCGCAGCTGGACTGGGGCAAGGGCGATGGCCTGCTGCCGGTGGTGGTGCAGGACACCGACACGTTGCGCGTGCTGATGCTCGGCTATGCCAATGCGGCGTCGCTGGAGCAGACCCTGGCCACGGGCCATATGACCTTCTTCAGCCGCAGCAAGCAACGGCTGTGGACCAAGGGTGAATCCTCCGGCAACGTGCTGGCGGTGACCGCCGTGCGGATCGACTGCGACAACGACACCCTGCTGGTGAGTGCGCGCCCGGCCGGGCCGACCTGCCACACCGGCAGCGAGAGCTGCTTCCCGCAGGCACCGGGCAACTTCCTGGGCCGCTTGGATACCGTGGTGCGCGAGCGCGAACAGCAGCGCCCGGCCGGCAGCTACACCACCTCCCTGTTCGAGGGTGATATCCGCCGGATCGCACAGAAGGTGGGCGAGGAAGGGGTGGAGACCGCGCTGGCCGGCGTGGTGCAGGACGATGAGGCGCTGCTGGGCGAGTCGGCCGATCTGCTGTTCCATCTGACCGTGCTGCTGCGTGCGCGTGGGCTGTCGCTGGATGATGCGGTCGCGGTGCTGGCGGCGCGCCACGCCGGGTAGGGCAGGGCTGCACATCGTTTAACGTCGGTGAAACGCGGTGCAGGCGATGATGTGCGGCTCTACAATTCCCCACCCCCGACCGGACCGCCCCCGATGACCCGTACTGCCGCCTGGCTGGCTTGCCTGCTGTTGATGACTTCGCCTGCCTGGGCTGCTGAAACGACCGTCACCGGCAAGGTGTATCAGGAGCGCGACGGCAAGCCCGGGCGCGGCCCGACCGATCCCGGCCTGGCCGGTGTGCAGGTCTCCAACGGCGAAAGGATCGTGCGCACCGCCGCCGATGGCAGCTACAGCCTGCCGGTGCGCGAGGGCCAGACCGTGTTCGTGATCAAGCCGGACGAGTACCGCTTCCCGGCCGCCGCCAACGGGTTGCCCTCGTACTGGCGCCACTACGCGCCGCAGGGATCGCCGAAGCTGAAGTACGACGGCATCCGCGCCACCGGCGGCGCCACCCGCAACTGGGATTTCGCGCTGGAACCGGCCAAGGGCACCGATGCGGCACGCAACGGTTTCGAGATGCTGGTGTTCACCGATTCGCAGACCGCCAGCCGCCAGGACATCGGCTACTACCAGCGCGCCATCGTCGAGCCGATCATCGGCAAACACCCGGCGCGACTGGGCACGACCCTGGGCGACATCGTCAATGACGACCTGAGCCTGTACCCGGACATCAACAAGGTCACCGCGCAGCTGCAGGTGCCGTGGTTCCACGTGCCGGGCAACCATGACCTGGACATGGACGCCGGCAACGATGCGCACTCGCTGGACAGCTGGCGCGCCGTGTATGGCCCGGATACCTATGCGGTCGAAGAGGGGGGCGCGAGTTTCGTGTTCCTCGATGACGTGGTCTACGACCCCGAGGCCAAGCCGAGCTACGTGGGCGGCCTGCGCGCGGACCAGTTCACCTTCCTCGGCAATTACCTCAAGGGCCTGCCGCGTGATCGCCTGATCGTGCTCGGCATGCACATCCCGCTGTTCGATGCGGCACCCGGCCGGGAGACGTTCCGCCATGCCGATCGCACGCGCCTGTTCGCGCTGCTCAAGGACTTTCCGAACGTGCTGGTGCTCAGCGGCCACAGCCACACCCAGCAGCACTACTACCACGGCGCGGCCGAAGGCTGGCAGGGCAGCAAGCCGCTGCACGAGTACAACGTGGGCGCGGCCTGCGGGGCATTCTGGTCGGGCGTGAAGGACAGCAGCGGCATCCCCGATGCAACCATGAGCGATGGCACCCCGAATGGCTATGCGGTGCTGTCGGTCAAGCCCGGTGGCGACTACGGCCTGCGCTATTACGTGGCGCGTGCACCGGACGATTACCAGATCGCCCTGCATGCGCCGAAGGTGCTGCGCCAGGGCGCGTATCCGGCGTGGGGCGTGTACGCCAACGTGTTCATGGGCCAGGCCGATTCGCTGGTGGAATACCGCGTGGACGATGGCGCCTGGCAGCCGATGAAGCGTGTCGAGCAGCCCGATCCGCGGCTGCTGCAGGAGAACGTCGCCGACGATACCGCCGAGCGCCTGCGCGGTTTCGACCGCTCGCCGGAAGCCACGCCGTCGCCGCACCTGTGGCGCGGCGCGCTGCCGACCAACCTGCCGGTAGGCGAGCACAAGGTGGAGGTGCGTGCCGTGCAGGGCGATGGCCCGACGGCCACGGCCAGCACCAGCTACCGCCTGCAGACCGCCAAGCCCTGATCACGGCGCCGTGGGTTCAGTACGGCGCTGTATGGCGCAGGCGGCTTTGCATTCCCCCGGCGATGCCTGAGAATCGCCGGGATTCAATCGATTCAACCAAGGCAAGCGAGTGAGCGCAGCGGTACCGGTTCCGGCTCAACCTGATGTGGCGCGGACCGCGGCCCACCGGGATTCCCCCCCTGATACGCTGATCGTGGCCGATGTGGGCGGCACGTTCGCCCGCGTCGCGTTGGCCACCGTGCGGGCGGGCGCTGCGCCACAGCTGAGCGGCCTGCAGCGCTATACCTGCGCCGAGCACCCCAGCCTGGCCGCGATCCTGGCCGCTTTCATCGCCAGACTGCCGGCAGCGCCGGACAGTGCCGTGGTCGCGATCGCTGGCCTGCTGGATGGTGACCACCTGGTCAACACCAATCTGCCGTGGCCGGTCTCGGTCGCCCGGACCCGTCACGATTCCGGGCTGGCGTCGCTGGCGCTGATCAACGATTTCGAAGCGGTGGCCTATGCGATTCCGCACGTGGCGCCGGACACGCTGGTGGCCCTCAACGGGGGCGCCGATGCTACCCCGCGCTGGCCGGCGCTGGTGCTCGGCCCGGGCACCGGCCTGGGCGCAGCGCTGCGCTTCGAGGGCGGCGAGCGGCCGGTGCTGGCCAGCGAGGCCGGCCATGCTGCATTGAACGCGTGCAACGGGCTGGAACTGGAGGTGCTCTCGCGCCTGCTGCAGCGCTGGGAGCACGTGGACAACGAGCGCGTGCTGTCCGGTGGCGGGCTGATGAACCTGTATCCCTGCCTGTGCGACATCCGTGGGGTCACACCCCACTGGACCAGCACCGAGGCCCTGATCGCGGCCGCCCACGAGGGCGTGGATCCGGTGGCGGTCGAGACGCTGGAGGTGTTCTGCGCCTGGCTCGGCAGTCTGGCCGGCGACCTGGCCACGACCTTCGGTGCGCGCTCGGTCTACCTGGCCGGCGGGATCTCCACGCGGGTGGACCGGTTCCTGCGCGATGGCCGTTTCCGCGCGCGGTTCCTGGCCAAGGGCGTGATGCACGATGTGCTGCGCCAGGTGCCGATCTGGCGGGTGGACCACGGCGAGCTCGGTGTTCTTGGCGCGGCGGTCTGGCATGCGGAGCATCGCTGTATCGTCGTGTAATTCCCTCTTTGTCCGTTCACTGGAGACGTACCCATGACTGACCGCAGGCGATTTCTCCAGGCCAGTGCCCTGGCCGCTGGCGCCCTCGCGCTGCCGACGTTGCAGGCGCGTTCCGCCTCCGGTGCGCGCGTGGTGTCCACCTGGGATTTCGGCGTAGGGGCCAACCAGGTCGCCTGGAAGACCCTCTCAACCGGCGGCTCCGCGCTGGATGCGGTGGAAGCCGGTGCGCGCTGGGCCGAGAGCGACCTGTGCAATCCCACCGTCGGGCGCTGCGGCAATCCGGACCGTGACGGTGTGCTGAGCCTGGATGCCAGCATCATGGACGGCGATGGCCGCTGCGGTTCGGTGGCAGCGCTGAGCGATATCGCGCACCCCGTCTCGGTGGCGCGTCGCGTGATGGAGCAGACCCCGCACGTGATGCTGGTGGGCGAGGGCGCGCAGCAGTTCGCGGTGCAGCAGGGCTTCGAGCGCAGGAAGCTGCTCACCCCGGAAGCCGAGAAGGCCTGGCGCGAGTGGCTCAAGACCGCGCAGTACACCCCCGAGATCAATGCCGAGCGGCGCAGCCGTCCCGGTGACAGCAGCAACCACGACACGCTGGGCATGCTCGCCATCGATGCCCAGGGGCGTCTGGCCGGTGCCTGCACCACCAGTGGCATGGCCTGGAAGATGCACGGCCGCGTGGGCGACAGCCCGATCATCGGTGCGGGCCTGTACGTGGACAACGAGGTCGGTGCGGCGACGGCCTCGGGCGTGGGTGAGGAAATGATCCGCAACGCGGCCTCCTTCCTGGTGGTCGAGCTGATGCGCCAGGGCCGCTCGCCGGCCGAGGCCTGCCGCGAGGCGATCGCCCGAGTGGTGCGCAAGCGCCCTGAGGCAAGCAAGACCCTGCAGGTGTGCTTCCTCGCGTTGAACAAGCACGGTGAGGTCGGCGCCTACGCGCTGCATCGCGGCTTTGTCTACGCGGTCTGCGACAAGGACCGGCAGGACGACCTGCGCGATTCCGCTTCGGTGTACACGAGCGAACAGACGTGAGCGCGTCGCGCCGGGTGCTGGAGATCGCGTCGAATTCGGTGGCCTCTGCGTTGGCCGCCCAGCAGGGCGGCGCGGATCGGATCGAACTGTTCGACAACCTCGCCGAGGGCGGCAACACGCCGTCGCAGGGCAGCATCGCGGTCGCCCGTGAGCGCCTGCAGATTCCCCTGTTCGTGCTGATCCGGCCGCGTCCCGGCGATTTCCTCTACACCGCGCTGGAGGCCGAGATCATGCTGCGCGATATCGCGTACTGCCGTGCGCTCGGCTGCGACGGTGTGGTGATCGGCGCTCTGGATGCCGACGGTGGCATCGACATGGCGTTGTGCCGGGAACTGGTGTCCGCAGCAGGCCCACTCGGCATCACCTTCCACCGCGCCTTCGATGCCGCGCGTGATCTGCCGGCGGCACTGGAACAGATTGTGACACTGGGCTGCCAGCGCATCCTGAGTTCGGGCGGGGAGGCCAGTGCGCTGGCCGGTGCCGATGTGCTGGCCGCCCTGGTGGCGCAGGCAGGCGACCGCATCTCACTCATGGCTGGTGCGGGAATCACGGCGGCCAACGCCGTGGAGGTCGCCGAGCGCAGTGGGTGCACCGAACTTCACGCCTCAGCGAAGACGACGCAGCCCTCGGCGATGCGTCACCACAATCCCGCCCTGATGGGACTGTCACCGGACTGGACCGCCACCGACGTGGCGCAGGTCAACGCACTGCGCGCGGCGCTGGATTAAAAAAAAACGGCAGCCGCCTGTGCAAGCGCAGCTGCCGTGGAGGACCGTTGCCCCGCCCGGAGGCGGGGGCGGGTGACGCTTAGAACTTCCAGTTCACGCCGAAGTACAACTGGCGGCCGGTGTAGGTGTTGGACACCAGGCGGGCCTTGGTGTCGTTGCCCAGATGGATGCGCTGCTCGGACTTGGTCGCGTTCAGCACCGAGGCGGTGAAGGTCAGTGCTTCGGTGAAGTTGTAGGCCACGTTGAGATCCAGCTGGTCGTACGGTTCGGAGTACTGGCTCATGCCATTGACCGGACCGCCCACGACTTCACCGCGGCGGTTGTACGACGCGCGTGCCAGGAACGTCTCGTTCTCGTAGAAGATGGTGACGTTGGCCTGGTTCTTGGCGCTGCCCACCAGCGGCGAGGAACCAATCTCTTCGCCATCGAGCACGATGGCGGCCAGGTTGGTGTCGTTGTAGGTGTAGTTGGCCTGGATACCGAAGCCCATGTCGAAGGTGTACTGACCGTACAGCTCCACGCCCTGGGAGACGCCATCACGACCGTTGGCCTGGGTCTCGTACTTCTGCACCGTGACCGTTTCGCCACCGACATTCATCTGCTGGTCGCGGACCACCGGGACCGTGAAGTTGTCCACGTTCTTGCGGAACAGGCCCAGGCCCGCCACCGCGCCGGGCTTGAAGTACCACTCCAGGCCGACGTCGAACTGGGTCGCTTCGAACGGCTCCAGGTTCTTGTTGCTGCCATAGCCGTACCAGCCGGGCGTGTCCGTGCCGCCGGCAACGCGACGGTCGTTGCTGTATTCTTCGCTGATGTAGTTCAGCGCGCCGGGGGCGGCGATGCTGGTGTAGCTCGGGCGTGCGATGACCTTGGAGGCCGCACCACGCAGCACCAGCGTATCGGTGATGTCCCAGGCGATGTTGAAGCTCGGCAGGAAGTCCGTGTAGGTCTTGTCCATCGAGGTGAACGCGTACGTTTTCTCGCGCGCCAGGCCGTCCGGCAGGCGCACGAAGCCGCTCTGGCATACGTAGCCGGTGTTGGAGGCGATCAGCGGCGCTGCAGCAGGTTCGTTGCAGCCCATCGGCGAGCCGGCGGCGTTGTCCTGGAAGTAGTCGTTGAACTTCTCCACCGAGTCGCTGGATTCGGCGAACTGCTTGGTCCGGACCACGCGCACGCCGACGTTGCCGCGAAGGCGCTCGGTACGGAAGTTGGCCTGGAAGTAGCCCGAGTAGATCTTCTCGTTGACGTTGTAGACGAAGTCCTCTTCCTTGCGGCTGTGCGACCCGCCGTACTTCTCGTTGAGGTAGTTGATGTAGGCGGGATAGTTGATGCCCGGGAACACGTTGGCGTTGAAGCCGCCGGCGATGTTGCTGATCGGGTTGGACAGGAAGAAGCCCGGCTGGGCGACACCGGCGGTGGCATCGCAACCGGCCTGGTAACGGTTGTTGTCGTAGTCGGCCGGATCCTTGCCCTGGCACACCCAGTAGGTGTTGCCGGTATTGCGGTGCACATCGCCGTCGCGGTACTTGGCACCGAACTGGATGGAGTCCAGCCAGCCGCTTTCAAACAGCTTGGTGAAGTCGGCCTGGAAGTAGTTCTGCTTGACCTCGGTCTGCATCCACGACGAGCCGGTCGAGCCGGTGTCGATCTCGGCGATGCCGGCCATCAACTGGTCCTGCAGGTTCGGCGAGAAGGTGGCGCTCGGCGTACCGGTCAGATCCCACGCGCTGTACGAGTTGCCGGACTGCCAGACCCCGTCGACCTGGCGCCGCGGCTTGGCGGACATGCCGAAGTTCATCGACGGGCCGCCTTCGGACCAGGTACGGCCACCGGTGAAGGAGGCCTTCCACAGCGGGCTGATATCCCACTCGACGGTCAGGTCGCCGGTCTGCGAGAGCGCCTTTTCCTTGCTGTAGGTACCGGTCAGCTGCGGGGTGGGGATGGTGCAGTCGTCCGGACCCCAGCCGCCCGGTGCCACGCCAGCGGCCGCGGCCTGTTCTTCGCTGCAGTAATACGTCTTGCCGGCCAGCTTTTCGTACTGCGCGCCGGTCACGATGCTGCCGGAGGGGTCGAAGCTCAGCCCGTTGAGCAGGCGGCCACCGTCCCAGTTGCCATCGCCGTTGAAGCGGGCGAGGTTCCATTCCGGGATCTTCAACATGTTCTGGGTGTAATTGCCTTCCAGCTCGAAGCGGAAGTAATTGGCGGTCAGCGTCAGGTTGTCGGTCGGCTTGAACTGGAAGGTCAACTGGCCGCCGGTGCGCTCGCGCTTCTCTTCCTTCACGGCGAAGTTCACCGAGGTCGGCATGAAGAACTCGCTGTAGTTGCGGCCGCTCTGGTCATTGAAGCCGGACTGGCCCCACCAGTAGTGGATACCGTCCTGCAGCTGCGGATTGCCGTACGCATCCACCGCGTCGGTGCCGTTGCCGTACCACTGGTAGTCCTCGGTGCTCGCCTGCATGGTGCGGCTGGTGCGGGTCTGCTTGGTCGCGCCGACCAGCACGCCGAAGCGCTCATCCTTGCTGTGCCAGGAGTACAGCGCCGACGCCTGCGGATCCACGTCGTGGCTGGTGTCCGAGGAAGTGCCCTCCAGGTTCACGTAACCGGAGTTGGCTTCCATGTCGAGCGGACGACGGGTGTGCAGGATCACGGTGCCGCCGATGCCGCCTTCATCCAGGCGCGCCTCCGGCGATTTGAACAGCTCGGCGCTGGAGAGCATGTTGGCCGGCAGCAG
This sequence comes from Stenotrophomonas sp. TWI602, assembly GCF_039674045.1. Classification (NCBI taxonomy): domain Bacteria; kingdom Pseudomonadati; phylum Pseudomonadota; class Gammaproteobacteria; order Lysobacterales; family Lysobacteraceae; genus Stenotrophomonas; species Stenotrophomonas sp. TWI602. Next base: position 106,966 of record NZ_JBDJMT010000003.1, on the reverse strand, counting down.
CGTGTAGTTGAACGAACGGGTGGCCTCGTTGTTGGTTTCCGAGGTCGCCACGTAGTTGCCGTTCAACTGGGTCAGGGTCAGGTCCGGGGCCAGGCCGCGGACACTGACGGTCTTGCCTTCGCCGCCGCTGCGCTCGATGACCACGCCCGGCACGCGCTGCAGCGCGTCGGCCACGTTCTTGTCGGGGAACTTGCCCACGTCTTCGGCGGTGATCACTTCCACCACGGCGTTGGCGTCGCGCTTCTGTTGCAGACTTTTTTCGATGGCGTAGCGGTAGCCGGTGACGGTCACGCTGTCGAGCGTGGTGGCATCGGGTGTGCCGGTGGCCGGGGTGGCTTGTTGCGCGAACGCGGCCGGCACGACGGCCGTGGCCAAGGCGCTGGCAATGGCCGCGGACAACGCAACGCGGCGGTGCATGCGTGACATCTTCATTCCACTCTCTCCCTCTCCTGGATTGAAACGGTGGCGATACGAATTCTTTGAATCGATCTAATGGGTGGAGCCAAATTCTCTCGAGCGTCGAGTTGCCTGGCGCGTCCCGCATGCATCGCGTGGGCAGTCCCCCGGCTCCCCACTTCCGGCAATCGTGACCGTTTTAAGTTGGATCGATCTAAACGATTGGCGGGGGATTTTTAGCACGACCGCGCAACGGAAGCATGCTGCTCCGCAATATGGACACGGGGCGTGCTTTCGGTTGACCCCGGCCGATCCCGCGACGTTGCTGGGTCCGGGGCTTTAGCCCGGTATATCGACCGATGAGGCGGGTTGTCGGCTGTCGGCAGCGGGCACTGCCAGGCACTGCGCAGCTTGGGGCAGGGTCGGGTACTGGCGATCAGCCATCGATGTTGCAGCGCAGAATGCATCCGTTGAAATCTCCGTGCTTTACTTAAATCGATCTAAATTCACCGGGGTGTGGATTGGGTCGCCCCAGTCCAGGGAACCAGCGGCGCCCGCCGCCACTGGTTCGCGCTGCCGCCACGTCCGCCAAGGAGTCCGTGTCCGTGACCCGTTTTTCTCAACGTCTTTCCGTTGTTCCCGCCGCCGGTGCCGTCCGGGCCCGCCGCCGCCCGCTGGCTGGGCTGGTCTGCCTGCTGGCGCTGAGCTGCGCGCCGCTGTTGCTTCAGGCCGCGCCTGCGGCGCTGGAGCGCGAGGTCAACACCTTCATCGGCAGCAAGGACGATGGCAATACGTTCCCGGGTGCCTCGGCGCCGTTCGGCCTGATCCAGGTCAGCCCGATCGGTGAGCACTACGCTGGCTGGCGCTACGACGATCCCAAGATCCGCGGCTTCGGCCATTCCTTCCTGTCCGGCGCGGGCTGCTGGGAGCAGGGCGGCCAGGTCTCGGTCCTGCCGGTGACCGGCAGCATCGGCCCGGGCGGTGACTTCAATACCGACGACGCCAAGAGCTTCGACCACAAGCGCTACGCCTCCAGCTACACCCACGAGGGTGAAGTCGGGCAGGCGGGCTACTACAAGGTGCGCCTGACCAACTACGGCGGCATCGATGCCGAGGCCACCGCACGCACCCGTGCCGCGGCCGAGCGTTACACCTTCGCCGCCGATGCGGGCACCGGCCACGTGCTGGTCAACCTCGGCCAGGCCAACGAGCGCCATTCGGTGATCGGCAGCGTGGTCGATGTCGTCGGCGACCGTGCGGTGGAAGGCAAGCTGGTCACCAAGAGCTTCTGTGGCGGGCATCAGTACACCACCTGGTTCCGCATCGAGTTCGACCGCCCGTTCAAGGCGTTCGGGACCTGGGGCGAGGGCGGCGGCCTGCCGGGTGCACGCCATGGCATGGAAGGCGAGCTCAAGCCCAGCGGCGCCTGGCTCAGCTTCGATCTGGCCAAGGGCCGTGCGGTGACCGCGGTCAGCGCGATCTCCCACGTGGATGCCGAAGGTGCGCGCGCCAATCTGCGCAGCGATGGCATGCAGGGTGAGCGCCTGCTCGGCTTCGATCAGATGCGCCAGATGGCCCAGCAGCAGTGGCGCAAGGAATTGGCGGCCGTGCGTGTCCAGGGCGGCAGCAGCGACGACCGCACCGTGCTGTACACCGCGCTTTACCACGCGTTGCTGCAGCCGCTGACCGGCAGCGATGCCGACGGCCGTTACCGTGGCTACGACGACACCATCCATCGCGCTGACGGCTGGACCTACTACGAGTACTTCTCGCTGTGGGATACCTACCGTGCGCAGAACCAGTGGCTGGCCCTGACCAAGCCGGAGGTCGCGCGCGACATTGGCCGGACGCTGCTGGCCATCGAGGAGCAGGGCGGTTGGCTGCCGCGCTGGGGGTACGCCAACTTCGAAACCAACGTGATGACCGGCGACCCGGTGACGCCGTTCCTGGTCGACCTGTGGCGTTTCGGTGCGCTGGCCGGCCGCGAGGGCGAGGCCTACACCGCGCTGCGCAAGAACGCCTTCGAGGTGCCGCCGATGAACTCGCGTCACGCGGGTCGTTCGGGCAACCCGAGCTACCTGGCCAACGGCTACGTGCAGTACGACCGCGCCTTCCCCTCCAAGGGCATGGACGTGGACCCGCACCACGGTGGCTCGGCGACGCTGGAGTACGCACTGGCCGACTGCGCACTGGCACAGATGGCCGATGGCCTCGGCCATGCCGCCGATGCCGGCGTGCTGCGTGAGCGTGGCCGCAACTGGCACAAGGTATGGGACCCGTCGGTGCGTGACGAGGAGGGCGATTTCAACGGCTTCCCGCGGCCGCGCATGGACGATGGCGCGTGGTACCTGCCCGCCGATGGCAGCTACAGCCCGCGCTCGCACCATGGCTTCCATGAAGGCACCGCGTGGCAGTACCAGTGGCTGGTGCAGCAGGACGTGCCGGGCCTGGTCCAGGCCATGCACGGCCGCGACCAGACCGCGCGGCGTCTGGATACCTTCTTCGCGTACGACGCCCTCGTGACATCGCCGCTGACCGCCGCGCGCAAGGAGTGGGTGGTCGGGCCGTACAGCTATTACAACCAGTTCCGCTACAACCCCAACAACGAGCCGGACCTGCACGCGCCGTGGATGTACACACTGATCGGGCAGCCGTGGAAGACCGCCACCGTGGTGCGCGCCGCGCAGCAGCTGTTCACCAATGCGCCCAACGGCGTCACCGGCAACGATGACCTGGGCACGATGTCGGCCTGGTACCTGTTCAGTGCGCTGGGCCTGTACCCGGCGGTGCCGGGCAGCGGCGAGTTCCTGTTGCATACGCCGCGCTTCGCCCGCGCCGAGATCGATCTGGGCCAGGGCAGGACGCTCACCCTGAAGGCGCCGGGCGCCGACGGCCGCCAGCTGCAGTATGTCCAGAACGTGCAGGTGGATGGCCGCGCGCATGCGCCGGTGTGGCTGGACTGGGCGCAGCTGCAGCGCGGTGGCACCATCGCCTTCGCCCTGGGCAGCACCGCGCAGGAGAACGGCTGGGGTACGCAGGCCGAGGCGCTGCCGGCGTCCTTCTGCGCCACCCCCGGCGCGGTACTGGAATGAGCCACGCGCCGGCCCGCGCCGTGGCCAGCCCACCGGGGTTGACCGTCGGCACGGGCACGGACCGCTGGTCAATGCGATCGTTTAGGCTTGCACCTTGCTTGAGGAACCCGACGACCCGATGAAAGACAAGGCCACCCCCGCCGGCAAAGGCACGCGCGCGGTCACCGTGACCGACATCGCCGAAGCGATCGGCGTGTCGCGCGCGACCGTCTCGCTGGTGCTGCGTGGCAGCCCGCTGGTGAACGTCGACACCCGTGCCAAGGTGGAGGCCGAACTGCGACGCCAACGCTACGTGTACAACCGCGGCGCGGCCAATCTGCGTCGCCGCACGTCCTCAAGCGTGGCCCTGGTCATCAACGACCTGTCCAACCCGTTCTTCGCCGAGTTCGCCTCCGGGGTGGACGAAGCGCTGGGCGGCAAGGGCTTCGTGACCCTGCTCGGCAGCACCGGTGAATCGCCGGAGCGGCAGCAGGCGGTGCTGACCACGTTGATGGAGCACATGCCTGCCGGGCTGATCCTGTCGCCCGCCGAAGGCAGCGATGCCGGGCAGCTGCGCCAGGTGCTCGGGCACGCCAACGTGCTGCTGTTCAACCGCGAGCTGCCCGGTGCCGACTGGGACTTCCTGACCCTGGACAACCAGCAGGGCGCTTACCTGGCCACGCGTCATCTGATCGAGCAGGGCCACCGCCGCATCGCGTTCTATGGCGGCCATGCGGTCTCCAGTTCCTGCCATCAGCGCCGGACCGGCTATGCGCAGGCCCTGGTGGAAGCTGGCATGCCGGTGCAACCGGAGTGGCTGATTGAAACCTCGCCCAGCCGCCTGGATGCGGCCGCGCGCACCGGGGAGCTGTTTGCACTGGATGCCGTCCCGACCGCAGCGGTCTGCTACAACGACAGCGTCGCGCTGGGTCTGATGCTGGGCCTGGCCTCGCGTGGCGTGCAGCCGGGCCGCGACTTCGCGGTGACCGGTTTCGATGATATTTCCGAGGCTTCGGTGGCATCGCCGCCGCTGACCACGCTGACCGTCAACCCGCGCGAGCGCGGGCGACAGGCGGCCGAACTGCTGTTGCTGCGTCTGGATCATCCCGACGCGGCGCCGGCCCGTACCGTTGCACCGGTCCAGCTCCGCGTTCGCGAGAGCAGTGGCTCGATGACCGTCTGATGGCTCCCACAATCACCTGCTCGCGCACTGAGGCGCGTACCTGAATGCCCATCTCTCCTACGCCCCGCCTCCCATCCTCATCCGCCGCCGCGCCCGTGGTGAACACACGCGTTGCGCTGGCCGTGGCGACCACGATCTTCTTCATGTGGGGCTTCCTCACCTGCCTCAATGACATCCTGATCCCGCATCTGAAGGCCGTGTTCGATCTGACCTACGCCCGCGCGATGCTGGTGCAGTTCACCTTCTTCGGCGCGTACTTCCTGATGTCGGTGCCGGCCAGTCGCCTGGTCGCACGGCTGGGCTACAAGAACGGCATCGTGGCCGGTCTTGCCATCGCCGCAGTGGGCGCGCTCGGCTTCTGGCCCGCGGCCGAGCTGCGCGTGTATGAAGCCTTCCTGGGTGCGCTGTTCGTGCTGGCCACGGGTATCACTGTCCTGCAGGTGGCGGCCAATCCCTACGTGGCGCTGCTCGGTCCGGAACAGACGGCGTCGAGCCGACTGACCCTGGCCCAGGCGCTGAACTCGCTGGGGACCGCGATCGCGCCGATCTTCGGTGGCCTGCTCATCCTGGGCAACACCGTCAAGAGTGCGGACGAGATCAATGTGCTGCCGATAGCCGAACAGCTGGCCTATCGCACCCAGGAAGCCCAGTCGGTGCAGGGCCCGTATGTCGGCCTGGCGATCGCGCTGGTCCTGCTTGCCGTGTTCGTCTATCTGTTCCGCCTGCCGGCACTGAATGAGACGACCGAGCAGAACAGCGGCGACAAGCACACCCTGATGGAGGCGCTGCGTCACCGCCACGTCCGGTTCGGCGTGCTCGGCATCTTCTTCTACGTGGGTGCGGAAGTGGCGGTCGGCAGCGTGCTGGTGAACTACCTGTCGCTGCCGAACATCGGCGGCTTCAGCGAACAGCAGGCCACGCATTACGTCTCTGCGTACTGGACGATGGCGATGATCGGCCGCTTTGCCGGTTCGGCCATCATGACCCGCTTCTCGCCGCGCCTGCTGCTGACCCTGTTCGCCAGCATGAACGTGGCGCTGCTGGCGCTGACCATGCTCACCCAGGGGCAGGTGGCGTTGTACTCGGTGGTGGCGATCGGCCTGTTCAATTCGATCATGTTCCCGACGATCTTCGCGCTGAGCATCGAACGCCTGGGCACGCTGACCACCAAGGCCTCGAGCCTGCTGATCATGGCGATCGTCGGCGGGGCGCTGATCCCGGTCCTGCAGGGCAAGCTGGCCGACCATATCGGCCTGCAGCCGTCCTTCATCCTGCCGCTGCTGTGCTACGGCTACATCATCTTCTACGGCCTGTGGGGCTCGCGCCCGGCCGCTGGAATCCGCCAGGGAGCTTGAGGCCACGATGTCCAAGATTGTTTGTTTCGGCGAGATTTTGATCGATCTACTTGCCCAACCGCCGGCCACCCCGGACACCCCGCGTGCCTTCCTGCAGTATGCCGGCGGTGCGCCCGCCAACGTCGCCGTTGCGGCGGCGCGGCTTGGTGCGGACACCCATTTTGCCGGGATGCTCGGCCAGGACATGTTCGGCGATTTCCTCGCCGAGAGCCTGGCCAGTGCCGGCGTGGCGACCGACTGCATCGTGCGTACCGACGCGGCCAAAACCGCGCTGGCGTTCGTGGCACTGGATGCCAGCGGCGAACGCAGCTTCAGCTTCTACCGCCCGCCGGCGGCCGATCTGCTGTTCCGCAGTGCGCACTTCCACCCGAACTGCTTTGAAGGCACGCGCAGCTTCCATGTGTGCTCCAACAGCCTGACCGAGGCCGAGATCGCACAGGCCACGTTGGAGGGCATGCGCCGCGCCCATCAGACCGGTGCGATGGTCAGCATTGATCTCAACCTGCGCCCGGCGCTGTGGCCGACCGGTGTCGACCCGTTGCCGCGGTTGTGGGAAGCGCTGTCGCTGGCCGACCTGGTCAAGCTCTCGCGTGAAGAACTGGAGTACCTCGCGGCCGCGGTGCCGGGCGGTGACGCGGCCGTGATCGAGCGGCTGCTGGGTGCGCAGGCGCAGGCGGTGGTGATCACCGACGGCGCCGCGCCGATCCGCTGGCATACCCGCCACACCCACGGCGTACTGACCGGTTTCCGCGTGACCACGGTTGATTCCACCGCGGCGGGCGATGCCTTTGTCGGCGGCCTGCTGTTCGGCATCGGCGAGCGCGGCGGTGACGGCACTGGATTTGGCGCGTTCTGCCAGGACCCCACGGCGCTGGTGGATGCGATCCGTTTCGGTGCGGCCGTCGGTGCATTGGCCGTGACCCGCAAGGGTGCCTTCGCCGCGATGCCCAGCCTTCATGAAGTCCAGCAACTGCTGCAGCAACAACAGGATGACGCCGCATGACCACGCCGGTTCCGCCGACCCCCGACTTCCGCTCGCCCGCGTTCCTGCGCGCCCACATCGCCCAGACGATGGCGTTCTACCAGCCGCATGAAATCGACCCCAACGGCGGTTTCTTCCACTACTACCGTGACGATGGCAGCGTGTACGACGCCAGCCACCGCCATCTGGTCAGCAGCACCCGGTTCGTGTTCAACCACGCCATGGCCTACCGCGAGTTTGGCAAGCCGGAAGATCTGGCCGCAGCCGAACACGGCATCCGCTACCTGCGCGAGGTGCACCGCAATCCGGCGACCGGCGGTTATGCCTGGACGCTGCGCGATGGTGTGGTCGAAGACGCGACCAACCACTGCTACGGCGTGGCGTTCGTGCTGCTGGCCTACAGCTGCGCGCTGAAGGCCGGCATCAACGACGCCCGTACGTGGATGGACGAGACCTGGCAGCTGCTGGAGACGCGCTTCTGGGAGCCGGCGTTCGGCCTGTACAAGGACGAAGCCGACGCCGATTGGACCTTCAGCGATTACCGCGGCCAGAACGCCAACATGCACATGTGCGAGGCGATGCTGGCCGCCTTCGAGGCCAGTGGCGAGCAGCGCTACCTGGATCGTGCGCTGCTGCTGGCCGACCACATGACCCGCCGCCAGGCGGCGCAGGGCGATGGCCTGGTGTGGGAGCACTACGACACCCAGTGGCAGATCGATTGGAACTACAACCGCGACAACCCCAAACATCTGTTCCGTCCGTGGGGTTTCCAGCCCGGGCATCAGACCGAGTGGGCCAAGCTGCTGCTGATCCTGGATCGCCACGTACAGGCCGACTGGCTGGTGCCGACCGCGCGGCATCTGTTCGATGTGGCGGTGGAACGCAGCTGGGATGCCGAGCGTGGCGGGCTGTATTACGGCTTCGCGCCGGATGGCAGCGTCTGCGATGACGACAAGTACTTCTGGGTGCAGGCCGAATCGCTGGCCACCGCCGCGCTGCTGGCCAAGCGCACCGGCGATGCCGTGTACTGGGACTGGTACGACAAGCTGTGGGGCTACGCCTGGCAGCACATGATCGACCATCGCTACGGTGCCTGGTATCGCATCCTGGATGCGGACAACCGCACGTACAGCGACGAGAAGAGCCCGGCCGGCAAGACCGATTACCACACCATGGGCGCGTGCTACGAAGTGCTCAACGTGGTGCGTTGAATCTGGTAGCGCCGACCGTTGGTCGGCTACCCCAACCCCGGTAGAGCCGACCGTTGGTCGGCTGCCCCAAAACCCCGGTAGAGCCGACCGTTGGTCGGCTGCCCCAAAACCCCGGTAGAGCCGACCGTTGGTCGGCTGCCCCAAAACCCCGGTAGCGCCGACCGTTGGTCGGCGGCTCCCGCAGCCAGGCAGGTCCCCATGCGCGCGCACAGCCGTCTCCATGTCGTTGCACCGGCCAGCTGGCTGTTGCTGGTCCTGCTGGCAGCATGGGCACTGCCCGTGGCAGCCGCCCCGCTGGCGGCGGAGTGGTCATTCCGCCTGCTGCCCGGTGACGCGCGCGGTGCCGCGCGCCCTGACCTGCAGCAGTGGCGCCCGGCGCGGGTGCCCGGGGCCGTACATACCGATCTGCTGGCGCAGGGGCAGATTCCCGATCCTTACGTGGGTGCGCCGGAAGCCGGGCTGCAGTGGATCGGCTTGGCCGACTGGGAGTACCGCACACGATTCGATGTGGATGCGGCAACCTTGGCACGCGAGCACGCCGAGCTGGCGTTCGAAGGCCTGGATACGTTCGCCACCGTCACGCTCAACGGCCAGCCGCTGCTGCAGGCCAACAACAGTCATCGCACCTGGCGTGCACGGGTGGACGGCAAGCTGCGGCCTCGCGGCAATGACCTCCGGATCGTGCTGCGTTCGCCGATCCGCAGCCTGCTGCCGGACGTGCAGGCGATGCCGCACAAGATCGCCGGCAACTACCCCTCGCCGTATGGCGATGAGCCCAAGGACGCGATGGTCGGCAATTTCGTGCGCAAGCCGGGCTACCACTTCGGCTGGGACTGGGGCCCGCGTTACGTGACCGCGGGCATCTGGCGGCCAGTGACACTGGAGAGCTGGGACGCGCAGCGGCTGACCGCGCTGGCCGTGCAGACCCGTACGCTGGATGCAACCCGGGCGGATCTGGAGATCACGGTCGAGATCGAGAGTGCCGCGGTCGGCAGCGCTGCGGTGCAGATCGAGGTGCTGGATCCGGAGGGCAGGCGCGTGGCGCGCATCGACCGCAAGCCGATGTTCAAGGCCGGGGACAACCGCATCGCGGTGCCGGTGGCGCTGCAGAAGCCGCGGCGCTGGTGGCCGGCCGGGCAGGGCGAGCAGGCCCGCTATACCGTGCGTGCCACCCTGGCGCCTGAGACAGCGAAGGCGACGCACATCGAGCAACGCACCGGCCTGCGTACCGTCGAGCTGCGCCGCGAAGTGGATCGCAACGGCGGACAGGGCTTCGCGTTCGTGATCAACGGGGTGCCTATCTTCGCCAAGGGCGCCAACGTGATCCCGTTCGACATGTTCCCCGCGCGTGTGGACGCGGCGCGGATCCGCCGCGAGCTGACCGCTGCGCGCGATGCCAACATGAACATGCTGCGCAACTGGGGCGGCGGCTATTACGAAGATGACGTGTTCTTCGACATCGCCGACGAACTCGGCCTGCTGGTCTGGCAGGACTTCATGTTCGGGGGCGGCATGCAGCCCGGCTACGATCCGGCGTTCCGGGCGAATGTGGTGCATGAGGCGCGCGACAATGTGCGCCGCCTGCGCCATCACCCCAGCGTGGTGCTGTGGTGTGGCAACAATGAAGAAGAGACCGCGTGGAAGGACTGGGGCCATGGCCGTGACCTGACCGCCGCCGATCCCGCGTTCGCCGCGAAGGTCTGGCAGGGCTATGTGGACCTGTTCGGCAACGATCTGCGCCAGGTGGTGGCCGACGAAGGGCTGGGCGTGCCGTACTGGTCCAGCTCGCCGAGCAATGATCTGGACGAGAAGGCCAACGATTCCACCCGCGGCGACAAGCACTACTGGCAGGTATGGGGCAATCCGGCGCTGCCGGTAACGGCGTACCTGCACGAGACCCCGCGCTTCATGTCCGAGTACGGCCTGCAGGCCTGGCCGGTGCTGCGCACGCTGGACGGCATCATTCCGGCCGCCGAGCAGCAGGTGGACAGCGCCACGGTGCGCGCCCACCAGAAGTTCATGGCGGGCGAGGGCAACCAGCGCCTGCTCAAGTACATCGAGGAGGAGTACGGCACGCCGCGTGACTTCCCCACGTTCGTCTATCTGAGCCAGGTCATGCAGGCCGACGGCATCCAGCTCGCCGCCCTGCATCACCGGGCCTCGCGCCCGTACACGATGGGCTCGCTGTACTGGCAGCTCAACGATGTGTGGCCGGGTGCGTCGTGGTCCAGCATCGACTACGCCGGCCGCTGGAAGGCACTGCATTTCCACGCCAAACGTTTCTTCGCCGATCACGCGGTGGCGGCGTTGCGCGACGATGGGGTCACCCGGGTGAGCCTGCTCAATGATCGTCAGCAGGGCCTGCAGGCCACATGGCGGCTGCGCGTGCTCGATCTTGATGGCACCCAGCGCAGTGAGCAGCGGCACACCGTGGCCTTGCCGCCGCTGTCCGCGCTGGAGGTGGGCCGGTTCGCCGATGCGGACCTGTTGAAGGGGGCCGATCCTGCGCGGACCGTGGCGGTGCTCGAGCTGTTCGATGGCGCGACGCTGTTGTCGCAGCAGGTGGTGTATTTCGTCCCGGCCAAGGCGCTGGCGCTGTCACCTGCGACGATTGATGCTGAGCTGCGCGCCGACGGCAACGGCAACGGCGACGGCGACGGCTACGTGTTGACGCTGCGCGCGCCGAAGCTGGTGCGTGCGCTGTGGATCGACTTCGACGGCGTGGATGCCACCCTGGACGACAACGCGCTGGACCTGGTGCCGGGAGAGACCGTCACCATCCGCCTGCGCAGTGAGGCGGACCTGGACACGCTGCGTGATGCGCTGCGCTTCACCTCGCTTGCGGATACGAAGGCAAGGTAACGCGACCGGCGACCGGCATGGCGTCAGCCGATGGGGGTAAAGGCGATCGGTAGAGCCGACGGTAGAGCCGACTGTTAGTCGGCTGTTAGTCGGCTGCTCTTCTTCGATCGGCATGGCGTTAGCCGACGGTAGAGCCGACTGTTAGTCGGCTGCTCTTCTTCGATCGGCATGGCGTTAGCCGATGGTAGAGCCGACTGTTAGTCGGCTGCTCTTCTTCGATCGGCATGGCGTTAGCCGACTAACAGTCGGCTCTACCGTCGGCTCTACCTTCGGCTCTACCCTTCGGCTCTACCGGTCGGGTTTACCCATCGGCTCTACAGCGTGATCTGCTGGAAATTCTCGACGCGGTCGTGCCCGTGTGTGGCCTCGCCGCTGCGCGGCAGCGGGTAATCGTCCAGGCGGTCGATCAGGTGCGTCTGCAGACCGGCGTCGCGCGCGGCATCCAGCTCTTCCACCACATCGGACAGGAACAGAATCTGCGCGGCCGGCACATCGATCGCCTCGACAATACGGCGGTAGCTGTCGGCCTCACGCTTGCCGCCCACTTCGGTATCGAACCAGCCCGAGACCAGCCCGGTCAGGTCACCGGCTTCGCTGAAGCCGAAGAACAGCTTCTGCGACGGCACCGAGCCGGAGGAATACACGTACAGCGGCTTGCCCTCGGCATGCCAGCCCTTCAGTACGGCGGCCACTTCCGGATAGAAATGCGCCTTGTAATCGCCGTTGCGGTAGCCGGCTTCCCAGATCATGCCCTGCAGCGCCTTGAGCGCGGTGTGCTTGCGATCCTGGTCGATCCAGCCCTGCAGCGTCTCCACGATCAGGCTGTCCTGGCAGGCGCCACCGATCTCCACCGCTACCGCGTCCAGCCAGCGGCGCACCTGCGGTTCCTGGCCATGCGCGGCGACAAACGCCGGCAGTGCCTTGCGCGCATATGGGAACAGCACGTTCTTGACGAACGAAATGCTGCTGGTGGTGCCCTCGATATCGGTGAGGATGACGGTCGGTTGCGGCATGGATCAGTCGGCCTGGTGCTGTGCGGGGTGGTAACGCGGGAAGGTCTGGGCGATGTCGCTGCCGGTGAAATGGCCGACCCAGCCATCCGGCTCGGTGAAGAAGCGGATCGCCACGAAACTCGGCTCCTCGCCCATGTCGAACCAATGCGTGATGCCATCGGGCACGGCGATCAGGTCGTTCTTGACGCACTCGATCTCGTAGACCTTGCCGTCCACGTGCAGGGTGAACAGCCCGGAGCCGGCGACGAAGAAGCGGACTTCATCTTCCTTGTGGAAGTGCTCGTCCAGGAACTTCCTGCGCAGCTCGGCGCGGTTCGGGTTGTCCGGCGCGATCGAGGCGACATCCACGCTCTTGAAACCGTGCGTGGCGACGAGACGGTCGATATCGACCTTGTAGGCGGCGAAGACCTCGTCCTGGCTGGCGCCCGGCGCGACCTCATGGGCCGCCTGCCAGCGCTCGAACGTGACGCCGATCCGCTTGAGTTCGGCAGCGATCGCCTCGCCATCCCGGCTGTCGAACAGCGGGACATCCGGGGCGGTGTCATCAAAGATACGGAGTCGGCTCATGGCGGCGGCATCGAGGCGAAGAGGGGAAGGAAAGGGTACCAGTGCGGCGCCGGGGTGGGGGCGACGCACTGATGCCGATGCGCGGAATACAGATTCTCTTCAGGAATCTGAGCGCGATCAGCCACGCAGCTTGCGCAGCTCCAGCTCACAGTGCAGCAGGAATTCGAACGCTTCCATGTGGCGGCGCGCCTCGGCCATGGTGCGGCCCCACGCGTACAGGCCGTGGCCGTCGATCAGATAGCCCCACAGCGGCTGGGTGTCGAGCAGGGCGTCGACCTGGGCCGAGAGCACATCCATGTCCTGGGTATTGGCGAACACCGGCACATCGACCGCCATCTCGTGCGTGCTGTTGCCGTGGAAGGCCTTCAGCAGCTCGTAGCCCTCCAGACGGATATGACCCTGCGGCGCATACAGGCGCGAGGCGATGGTCTGCACCGGCGAATGGGTGTGCAGCACGCAGCCGATCTCGGGGAAACGGCGGTACAGCTGGGTGTGCAGCAGCGTCTCGGCGGACGGGCGCAGCGGGCGGCCGACGGCCTGGCCGTCGAAATCCACCACCATGATGTCGTCTTCCACCAGCCGGCCCTTGTCCTTGCCGGACACGGTGATCGCCGCATGGCGGTCATCCAGGCGGTGGGAGAAGTTGCTGCTGGTGGCCGGGGTCCAGCCGGCGTGGGCCAGCTCGCGGACGTTGTCGATCAGCAGCTGGGCCAGTTCGCTCAGGCGCGCGGTGTCGTACGGGAAGGTGGGGGTGTTCATGGGGGCTATTTTACGGCGCTTCCATCGATTTCGCGCGGTCCGTGGTCGTGCCGGCCGCTGGCCGGCTCCGCATGAGCGTCCAGGGGGTACGTGGCGCCGGCCAGCGGCCGGCACTACTTGCGCAGGCGGCTATGGCGATACCCATAACTGAAGTAGATCGCGAAACCGCCCAGCGTCCAGAAGCCCATGAGCATCCAGTTGTGCGCCGTCATCGCCGTCAGCAGCGCGATGCAGCTGAGCACGCCCAGGCTGCAGATCAGCCACGCCATCGGCATCCGGAACGGACGCGGCAGGTCCGGCTGGGTGCGGCGCAGGATCAGTACGCCCGCGCAGACCGCCGCGAACGCGATCAGCGTGCCCATCGAGGTCAGTTCACCGAGGACATCGAGCGGGAACACCGCCGCCAGCAGCGCGATGCCGATGCCGGTGATCACGGTGTTGATGTGGGGGGTGCGGTACTTGGGATGGATCTTGGTGAACAGCGGCGGCAGCAGCCCATCGCGGCCCATGATCATGAAGATGCGCGGCTGCGCGATCACCATCACCAGCACCACCGAGGACAGCCCGATCAGCGCGCCGATTTCCACGACCACGCGCAGCCAGCCCAGCTGCGGATGCGCCGCCACGGCGGTCACCACCGGCTCATCGGTCCCCAGCAGCTGGTACGGCACCAGTCCGGTCATCACTGCGGCCATGGCGATGTACAGCACGGTGCAGATCACCAGCGAGAGCATCATGCCGATCGGCATGTCGCGCTGCGGCTTGTGCGATTCCTGCGCGGCCACCGAGACCGCCTCGAAACCGATGTAGGCGAAGAACACCATCGCCGCACCGCGCAGCACGCCATCGAAGCCGTACTTGCCCGGGCCTTCGTTCTCCGGAATGAACGGGGTCCAGTTGGCCGGATCCACGTACTTCCAACCCACCACGATCACCAGCAGGATCAGCGCGGTCTTGAGCACCACCATCGCCATGTTCATGGCCGAGGATTTGCTGATGCCCACGTAGCACAGCCAGGTCAGCAGCAGTACCAGCACGGCGGCCGGGATGTTGGCGATGGCGCCGGTCGGGCGCAGCTGGCCATCCAGTGGCGCGCTGACCAGCGCGGCCGGGAGATGGATGTCGAAATGGCTGAGCAGACTCAGGAAATAGCCGGTCCAGCTGACCGCCACGGCGGAGGCGGAGACGCCATATTCGAGCACCAGCATCCAGCCGATGAACCAGGCCGAGAGCTCGCCGAAGGTGGCATAGGTATAGGTGTAGGCACTGCCGGAGACCGGCACCATCGCCGCGAATTCGGCGTAGGCCATCGCGCAGAACGCGCAGCAGATCGCGGCCAGCACGAACGACAGCATGATCGCCGGGCCGGCGTGGTTGGCCGCGGCCTGGCCGGTGATCACGAAGATGCCGCCGCCGATCACCGCACCGATGCCCAGCGCGGTCAGGCCCCAGGGGCCGAGGGTACGGCGCAGGCTCAGGCCGTTGGCGTCTTCATGGGCGGCGTGCGGATGCTTGGTGGCCCACAGTTGCTTGAACATGGTTTGGTTTTTCTTCTCAGGCGCGACGTATCAAACGACCGGGCCGGCACTGGGCCGGCCCGGCAGCACTCAGGCGTTCTTCTTGTTCAGCTTGCTGTGGCGGATGCCGTAGCCGAAGTAGATCAGGGTTCCCAGCAAGGTCCAGCCAACAAACAGGTGCCAATGCTCACGGAATGCCATGCCGAACAGCGTCAGGCATGCCAGCGCTCCCAGCGGGCAGATCAACCAGACAGCCGGCACGCGGAAGGGCCGCTCCAGTTCCGGGCGGGTATAGCGCAGTACCAGCACGCCCACGCAGACGGTGGCGAACGCGAGCAGCGTACCCATCGACACGAGTTCACCGAGGACATTGAGGGGCATCAGGCCGGCCAGCGCCGCTGCGATGACACCGACAATGATGGTGGCCACATACGGGGTCTTGAACCGGGCATGCACCTTGCCGAACAGCCTGGGCAGCAGCCCGTCGCGCGAAATCGTGTAGGCGATGCGGGTCTGGCCCATCATCATCACCAGCACCACGGAGGACAGGCCCGCGATGGCGCCCACTTCGACGAAGGTCTTCAGCCACGACAGCTGGGGATGGGCTTCCAGAGCGGTCACCACCGGCTTGGCGGTACCGAGCTGGGTGTAGGGCACCAAGCCAGTGAGTACAAGGCAGACGATCACGTAGATGATGGTGCAGATGGCCAGCGAACCGAGCAGGCCGATCGGCATGTTGCGCTGTGGATCCTTGGTTTCACCCGCGGCGGTGGACACCGCATCGAACCCGATGAACGCGAAGAAGACGATGGAACCCGCCCGAAGGACGCCGCTCCAGCCGAATTCACCGAACGTGCCCGTGTTTTCCGGAACGAACGGGGTCCAGTTGGCGGGATCGATGTACGCCACGCCGACGCCGATGAACAGGCAGATCACCGCGACCTTGATCGCGACGATGATTGCGTTGATGAACGTGGACTGGGTGATGCCGACGTAGAGCAGGCCGGTGACGGCCGCCACGATCAGAACGGCGGGGAGGTTGAACAGCTTGCCCGAGGAGACGAATTGCCCTGCCTCCCAAGCCACAGGAGCCGACGCCAACGCGTCCGGGAAGGGCAGGTGCAGGGTCGTTGTGATGAAGCTGATCAAGTATGCCGACCAGGCCACCGCGACAGATGCCGAAGCGAACAGATACTCCAGTACCAGGCACCAGCCGATGAACCAGGCCATGCCTTCGCCCAACGTGGCGTAGGAGTAGGAGTAGGCGCTCCCGGAGACCGGCATCATTGCCGCGAACTCCGCATAGCACAGACCGGCAAGGGCACAAGCGAGTCCGGCCGCAATGAAGGACAGGGTGACAGCAGGGCCGGCATGGAAGGCGGCCGCTTGGCCGGTCATGACGAAGATACCCGCACCGATCACCGCGCCAATACCCAGCAGGATCAGGTGTTTCGCTGTGAGGGTCCGCCTCAGTGTGGGCTCGCCGTCCAGGCTGCCTTCGATGGGCTCGCCGGCATCGACGTGCGGTGCCGGTGCGACCGGTTTGACCCTCAACAGAGACTTCAGCATGCAGTGCTTCCCTAAATGAACAAAGGTGAGGCGCGCGGTACATTGCCGCACGCCCTGATGGCGACTGGGCGCCCCAGCGGTGCGGGGCCCGCTGTACCTTAGCCAAAGCTGAAGCCGCTGTACAAGCACAATTGCAGCATGGCCGAGCGATAATCGGCCAAATCCGCACGATGCCTGCACCTGCCATGTCGCTGAACCCCGAATCCGTTGCCATTCCTGACGCCGCCCTGCGCAGTCAGCTTGATGCTTACGCTCGCCGGCACCCCGAGCACGCGGCATTGGCTGACGAATTCAGCACATTGCTGGATGATCCTGAAAACCCGTTCCTGCGCGAGCGCCTGGCCGGGCACTTCACCGGCAGCGCGTGGCTGGTGAGCACCGACGGGCAGCGCGTGCTGCTGACCCACCACCGCAAACTGGACCGCTGGCTGCAGTTGGGCGGCCACGCCGATGGCGAGCGCGATCTGGCCCAGGTGGCGCTGAAGGAGGCCGAGGAGGAATCCGGGCTGACCGCGCTGGTGCTGGAGGATGGCAAGTTGTTCGACATCGACAAGCACTGGATTCCCGAACGCAAGGACGTCCCGGGGCATTGGCACTACGACGCCCGCTACGTCGTGCGGGCGCTGGGCAGTGAGCAGTTCGCGATCAGCGAGGAATCGCTGGCGTTGGCCTGGCGCGAGATCCGTGACGTGGCCAACGCGGCGATCGAGACCCCCGATGGGGATGACTCCCTCCCGCGCATGGCCAAGCGCTGGCTGGCGCGGCGATAGCGCATTCGCGCTTCCGCCCCCGCGCCGTTGGCGCGCCCCCTTGACTCAAGGGGGGCTCCACACCAGATGTATGGCGCCGTGGAGCTGCACCATCAACTGATGACGCACGTTGTCAGCGAAGCTGAATCAGTACAGCACGCGGGTGCGCAACGTGCCCGGGATGGCCGCCAGTTCGTCGCGGACCGCGCCGGCCTGGGCTTCGCTGGCGGTGATGTCGATCACCACGTAGCCGACCTTGGGGTCGGTACGCAGGAACTGGCCGTCGATGTTGACGTTGTGGCGCGAGAAGATCTCGTTGACCTTGGAGAGCACGCCCGGCACGTTCTGGTGGATGTGCAGCAGGCGCAGGCTCTCGGCGTGCTCGGGCAGGGTCACTTCCGGGAAGTTGACCGCCGACAGGGTGCTGCCGTTGTCGCTGTAGCGCACCAGTTTGGCCGCCACTTCCACGCCGATGTTGTCCTGCGCTTCCAGCGTGCTGCCGCCCACGTGGGGGGTCAGGATCACGTTGTCGTGTGCGGTGAGCGGGGAGACGAACGCATCGCCGTTGCCCTTGGGCTCGACCGGGAACACGTCCAGCGCCGCACCGCCCAGGTGGCCCGAGCGCAGCGCTGCATCCAGCGCGTCGATGTCGACCACGGTGCCGCGCGCGGCGTTGATCAGGTGCGCGCCGGGGCGCATCCGGGCCAGTTCATCGGCGCCGATCATCCATTGGGTGGCGGGCGTCTCGGGCACATGCACGGTGACGATGTCCGCACGTGCAAGCAGGTCGTCCAGGCTGATCGCCGCACGGGCATTGCCCAGCGACAGCTTGGTTTCCACGTCGTGGAAGATCACTTGCATGCCCATCGCCTCGGCCATCACGCCGACCTGGGTGCCGATGTGGCCATACCCGATGATGCCCAGCGTCTTGCCGCGCACCTCATGGCTGCCGGCGGCCGACTTGGACCAGCCGCCGCGATGGCATTCGGCGTTCTTCTGCGGGATGCCGCGGGTCAGCATGATCGCCTCGGCGATCACCAGCTCGGCCACGCTGCGGGTATTGGAGTAGGGCGCGTTGAACACCGGGATGCCGGCCAGTTCCGCTGCTTCCAGGTCCACCTGGTTGGTGCCGATGCAGAAGCAGCCGACCGCCATCAGGCGCTTGGCGTTGGCCAGCACGTCCGCGCTGAGCTGGGTGCGCGAGCGGATGCCCACGATATGCGCCTCGGCGATGCGCGCCTTCAGTTCATCTTCCGGCAGCGCCTTGCTGTGCAGTTCGATCTGCGAATAGCCGGCCGCGGTGAACACGTCGATCGCGGTCTGGCTGACCCCCTCGAGCAACAGTACGCGGATATCCTGCTTCGGGAACGAGGTCTTTTTCGGCGACATGGGCGGCGTGCGACGTGTGGCGGCGGGAGCCCTCAACTATGCCAGAAGCCGGCCGCGATGGTGCGGTGCGCCAATCGATGTTCAAACGGTTTCAGATGCACCTATTTGGGCGAGGCCGACGCGCCGCGAGAACAGCGCCCGCTACTGGACGCGGCCCGGAGGGGCTGGCAGGCTTGCGGGCTCCCCCGGCACCACCAGACGCCCCATGACCGATCCGCGCCTCGATTCGCTATTGCTCGCTTGCCCCGGGCTGCGCCTGAAGACCGATCCAGCCGATCTGGAGCACTACGGCCGCGATTGGACCCGGCGCTGGACCCCGGCACCGTTGGCGATCGCCTTGCCGGGCACGGTGGAGGAGGTGCAGGCGATCCTGCGCTGGGCGAGCGCCCAGGGCGTGGCCGTGGTGCCCTCCGGTGGCCGCACCGGCCTCTCCGGTGGCGCGGTGGCAGCGCACGGCGAGCTGGTGCTCAGCCTGGAGCGGATGAACAAGCCGCTGGCCTTCGATGCGGTCGACCGCACGCTGACCGTCCAGGCGGGCATGGCGCTGGAGGCGGTGCACAACGCGGCGCTCGAGCATGGCCTGATCTACCCGGTGGATTTCGCCGCGCGTGGTTCGTGCTCGATCGGCGGCAACATCGCCACCAATGCCGGTGGCATCCGCGTGATCCGCTACGGCAATACCCGCGAGTGGATCGCCGGCCTGAAGGTGGTGACGATGGCCGGTGAGCTGGTCGAGCTCAACAAGGGCCTGATCAAGAATTCCAGCGGCTATGACTTCCGCCAGCTGCTGATCGGCTCGGAAGGCACGCTCGGCGTAATCGTCGAAGCCACCTTGAAGCTCACCGATCCGCCGCCGGCCAGCAACGTGATGCTGCTGGCGCTGCCCTCGTTCGAGGTGTTGATGCAGGTATTCGCCGCCTTCCGCGAGCGGCTGCAGCTGCAGGCCTTCGAATTCTTCACCGACCGGGCGCTCGAGCACGTGCTGGCGCATGGCGCGCAGGCACCGTTCGACGAGGTCCATCCGTATTACGTGGTGACCGAATTCGCGGCCGGCGACGAGGCGCAGGAAGCCGCCGCGATGGCTGCCTTCGAAGACTGCATGGAGCACGGCTGGGTCAGCGATGGCGTGGTCAGCCAGAGCGATGCCCAGGCCGCGCAGCTGTGGCGCCTGCGCGAGGGCATCACCGAAGCGGTGGCGCGCTACAAGCCCTACAAGAACGATGTCTCGGTGCGGATTTCGGCGATGCCGGCCTTCCTCGCCGAAACCCAGGCGCTGATCGGGCAGGCGTACCCGCAGTTCGAAGTGGTCTGGTTCGGCCATATCGGCGACGGCAACCTGCATATCAACGTGCTCAAGCCGGACGAGACCGCCGACGCCGAGTTCCTGACCCAGTGCGAGCACGTCACCAAGCTGCTGGCCGGTGTGCTGGCCCGCTTTGACGGCAGCATCTCGGCTGAACACGGAATCGGCCTGGTCAAGAAGGGCTATCTGGACAGCACGCGCAGCGCGCCGGAAATCGCCCTGATGAAGGCGGTCAAACGTGCGTTTGATCCCCAAGCGCTGCTGAATCCCGGCAAGGTCTTTGACCTCTGAGACAAGACAGGATTTCACGCAGCCTATACGCTCTGTGTTTTCCACCGCGAACGACACTCCGATGATGCGTCCGATCCTGCTTGTTGCCGTGCTCGCCCTGCCGTTGTCGGCGATGGCCTCCAGTTTTGCCGGCAGCTCTGCCGGCTCCGCGTCCGGTGCGTCCTCGGCCGGTTCGTCCAGCTCGGGCGATGACAAGATCGTGCTTGATGCGCGCGATGATGCTGCCGCCTTCGTGGCCAGCGACGGTGCGATCCGTGGCGCCCGTCTGGAAGCGGCGCTGCTGCACCTGCGCGAGCAGGGTGTCGCGCAGCAGCAGGCCAGTGACATGGCGCTGGCCAGGACCCTGCTGGCCCGCTGATGCAGCCCTCTGGTCAGGTCCGCCGCTGGCGCTGGGCGGTCCTGATCGCGTGGCTTGCCGCGCCCTTCGCACAGGCGGCCCTGCAGCTGGAGCTGCAGCCGCAGGGATTGAACGCAGCGCAGATCGTGGCCGCCGAGCGTGTCCTGAAGCAGGTGCACACGCGCCTGCCGGCGGCGTGGCAGGCACGTTTCCAGCACCCGGTGCAGGTGCGCTGGTCGGACACGCTGCCCGCGCACGTGCATGGCCGGGCCCGCAACGGCACGATCACCCTGCAGCGCGCGTTGCTGGGCGCCGTGCAGGACGATCAACCGCTGCCACGCCCGCTCGAAGCCGCGCTGATCCATGAATTGACCCATGTGCTGGACCGTTCGCCGCAGGGTGGCTGGTCGCGCGATGCACGGCTTCGCGATCTGGCCGGCTGGCAGAGACGCCCGTGGAAGCTGGGTCGCACGGCGAACGCCTTCCGCGAGCGCAGTCCGGACGATTACGAACGCACGCGACCGGCCGAGTTCCTGGCGGTCAACGCCGAGCACCTCCTGCTCGATCCGGATTACGCCTGCCGCCGGCCGGCCGTCGCTGCGTGGTTTGCCGCGAACCTCGGGCCGAGCGACCAGGCCGTGGGATGCGACAGCCGCCTGCCGTTGATGCAGGCCGAAGAGGAGGTCGGCGCGGCGACGCTGCTCGAGCTGGATCCGGCCCGGATCTACGCGGTGGACTACCTGCTTGCCGAAGGCAATGACCAGCTGATGAGCCGCTGGGGCCACAGCATGCTGCGCCTGGTGATCTGCGCGCCGGGCCGGCCGCGTGGGCCGGCCTGCCGGATGGATCTGTCCCATCACCGCGTGCTGTCCTACCGTGCCTTCGTCGGCGATGTACAGATCTCCAGTTGGCGGGGGTTGACCGGCGCCTATCCTTCGCGCCTGTTCGTGCTGCCACTCAACCAGGTCATCAACGAATACACCCAGGTGGAACTGCGGGGGCTCTCTTCAGTGCCGTTGGCACTGGATCCGCCGGACATCGCCAGCCTGCTGGAGCGTGTCGCGCAGGTGCACTGGAGCTATGACGGGCGCTATCTGTTCGTCAGCAACAACTGCGCGGTGGAGACCGGCAAGCTGCTGCAGGAAGGCGTGCCACGGCTGGCGTCGCCGGGGTTGAACCGGCTCACGCCGCGCGGGCTGCTGACCCGCCTGGCGCGCCAGGGCGTGGCGGACGCCAGCGTGCTGGCCGATCGCGGGCAGGCGATGCGACAGGGCTACTACTTTGCCTCCGCCGAGGATCATTACCAGCAGTTGTTCGATGCGGCGCGCCAGCAGCTGCCGCTGGGCACGACATCGGTCGGCGAGTGGTTGCGGCAGCCGGCCAGCGAGCGTGCACGCTGGGTAGAGCAGGGTGATCTGCGCGCCACCGCCGCCCTGCTGTTGCTGGAACAGGCCGCCCTGCGTCGCGAAGAGCTGCGCGCACGCGACGTGTTGAAACGGCTGCTGGGCGATCCGGCCAGGGACGATGCGGCGGCGCGCGACGCGCTGCGCGCGTTGCTGGAGGACACCGGCCAGCTGATCAGCCCGGCGGCACTGGTGACGGGGGCCGGCTACGGGCTGCCTTCGGCGGACGAGCGGGTGCAGGCCAGCGAGGCGGCGGCGCGGCTCAGCGCACAGGGGGTGCCGGCCTGGCAGGCGTTGCAGCTGCAGCTCAAACACCGCCTGCCGCAGGCACAGCAACGCGAACTGGCCACGATCGACCGCAATCTGGCCCGGCTGGGTGTGCGGATGCGCGAACTGGCCCGGCAGGACGGTGTTACTGCCGGGGCAGCTCGATGACGAAGCGCGCTCCGCCCAAGGTGCTGGCGCCGCAGGCGACGTGGCCGCCATGCGCATCGGCGATTGCCTTGACCACCGCCAGCCCCAGCCCGCTGCCACCCCGCTGACGCGAGCGCGAGCCGTCGCCGCGTAGGAAGGGATCGAAGATCTGCTCGCGCAGCGCCGCATCGATGCCGGGGCCTTCATCGTCGATGGCGATCTGCACATGGGTGGCGGTGTCGTGCACGGCAATGCGGACCCGGCCGGGCGTTGCATAGCGGCGCGCATTTTCCAACAGCGCCATCAGTGCCTGGCGTACCCGGGTCGGGTCGCAATGCGCGGGATGCTCCTCGCGGGAGGTCTCCAGTTCCAGCACGAAGCCGCTGCTGCGGAAACCCGGATCCACCAGGCTCATCACCGAGTGCACTTCCTGCACTACGTCATTGCGGGCACGGCGGACATCCAGGCGCGCGCTGTCGGCCAGGCTGAGCACGCGCAGGTCCTCGATCAGCCGCGACAGCCCCTCGACCTGCGCCAGCAGGCTGCGGAACTGGCCTTCGTCCGGCGCAAACACGCCTTCGGCCAGGCCCTGCAGCCGACCGCGCAGGATGGTGACCGGCGTGCGCAGTTCATGCGCGATCGCCGCGTGCCACATCACCCGGTCGGCCTCGATGTTCTGCAGCCGCCGCGCCATCGCGTTGAAGTCGTCCACCAGCAGCGCGACTTCGCCGAGCGAGCGGTCACTCACTGCCGCACGTGCGCCGAGATCGCCATCGGCCAGTCGGCCAATGCTGTCCACCACCGCGTTGAGCGGGGTCAGGATGCGCTGGGACAGACGCACGGACGCGGCGACCGCCAGCGTCAACCCGATCAGGGTCACGCCGACCATCCAGACCAGTTCCGGGCCACTGGGCACCCAGCTGACCGGCTCGTCCACGCCGCCGGGATAGAAGGCCACCAGCACCGCGTACAGCAGGTAGGAGCTGAGGATCACCATCACGATGACCGCCAGCACCATCATCGACATCGACAGCACGATGTGCCGGCTCAGGCCCGAGCGGCGCATCAGTGGTCCGCCGCCAGCCGGTAGCCGACGCCGCGGACGCTGGCCGGGACATTGGCCAGGCCCACATCATCGAGTTTGCGGCGCAGCTTGCTGACGTGGCTGTCCACGGTGCGCTCCAGTGCTTCGCTTTCCGGCAGGCACTCGTGCATCAGTTCGCTGCGGCTGAAGATGCGCATCGGCGCCAGCGCCATGCAGTGCAGCAGCTTGTATTCGGTCAGGGTGAGCAGGAGCTCGTGACTGTAGCCATCGCCTTCGACATGCACCGTGTGGTGTTCCGGATCGATCACCAGGCTGCCCACGCGCAGGATCTCCGGTGCGCTCTGGCGCGGCGCATTCAAGGTGCGCCGCAGTACCGCACGCACCCGTGCGGCCACTTCCGCCGGGTTGAACGGTTTGACCACGTAGTCGTCCGCGCCCATCCGCAGGGCGGTGAGCTTGTCCAGGTCCTGGTCCAGCGCGGTCAGCATGATCACCGGCGTATCGCCGCGCTGGCGCAGGGTGTTGAGCACGGTCCAGCCGTCCATGCCCGGCATCTGCACGTCAAGCAGGACCAGGTCCGGCCGCGCGCTGCGGTGCAGGGCCAGGGCGTTCAGGCCATCCTGCGCGCGTAGCGTGCGCAGGCCCTCGCGGGCCAGGTAGGCCGCGACGATATCGGCGATCTCGGGTTCGTCCTCGACGATCAGGACCAGGGCGTTGAGCGAATGATCCCAGCGCGCGGTGGGGGCGCCGGGTGAATCGGAGGCGGGCATGCAGGGCAGGGCCGTAAGGTGCTTGAGCTCCATCGTATCTCCACACTTCCTCCATCGAAACCCCACCGAGGCCGCGCAGACTGCCGCCATCGTGATTTCGGCCGGTATCCCGGCAGCTGTGCTGCAGATGAAGAGCAAGAACAGGCATGCCGCCCCGGTGGCGGTGATCCAGGCGCTGCGCGCGCACGGCGACGTGCCGCGGCGACGATGGCAGGTGCGCACATGAGCGCGGTGTTGCAACCGGCACACGTCGAGGCGGCCGAGGCACGGCTGTGGGATGCGCTGATCCAGTGGCAGCCGCAGCAGCTGAGCGCACTGCTGTCACCGGCACTGTTCCTGACCGACCTCGACGGCCAGCGTCAGGATGCCTCCCCGTGGCTGGCGGGCTGGAACGCGCGGCGCATCCGCATCGCCGCGATCGAGCGGCAGCAGACCGAGCAGCTGGCCTGCGGCGCGATGGTGCTGGTCACCGGCGAGCTGCGCATCCACCTCGATGGCGAGCACGGCAGGCAGCTGCATGCGATGCGCCTGCTGCGGGTCTGGGCGCGCTGCACGGGCGCGCCGGGCGTCCATCTGCTCTCGCTGTGCATGCTGCCGGCGGCGCCGCGTCCGCACTGAACCGCGTGTTCAGCGATGCCTGCGAGGTCAGCATCGCTTCACCTGTTCTCACGGCGCGGCAGGTACGATCAAGTGTTGTCGACGTTATCGCAAGGAGTACCTCATGCGCGCATCTCCCTGGTTGTTGAGCCTGGCCATTACCGGCGCACTCGCCGCCTGCCAACCGGCCAGCCAGAGCAGCCCCGCCGCCACTGGCAGCGAAGCGCCGCCCCCGAGCGATGCCTCCACCACCGATGAGCGCAGCTATGCGTTCCGCTGTGGCGAGCATGAAGTGCATGCCACTTACCGCGGACAGGATTCGGCGACGGTGGTGGTCGATGACCGCACCTTCGCGATGTCCTCGCAGCCGGCGGCGTCGGGCGCGAAGTATGGCGATGGGCAGGGCAACGAATTCTGGACCAAGGGCACCACCGACGGGATCCTGATCCTGAAGGGCGAGCCGGACCGTACCTGCACCGGCACCGGCGAACAGGGCGGCGAAGCACCGCCGGCCAATGCGACCGCCAATGCGGCTGCGCAGGCCGATGCCGCAGGCGGATTCCGCGCGACCGGCAATGAGCCCGGCTGGCTGGCCAAGGTCGGGGCGGGTGCCACGCCGGCGCTGCACATCGAGATGGACTACGGCGAGCGCACGCTCGAGATTGCCAGCCCCACGCAGGGCCGTGACGGTTGGTCCGGTACCGCCGCCGATGGCACCCCGGTCAAGCTGACCTTCCAGCGTACGGTGTGCCAGGACGACATGAGCGGCCAGGCCTTCGGTGCCACGGCCATGCTCACGGTCGGCGCGCGCCAGTACCACGGCTGTGGTGATTTTGCCGGCGCGCCATCGTTGGCGGCCAAGCCCTGATCCAGCAAGCTCGGATCCCGTTGAAGGCACCGGATGCGCGCATGCGCGTCCGGTGAATCATCACATGCCGCGCGGGCAGGGGTTGGGCAGCGCCCGGCTGTCGGCATCCAGGATCAGCTCATTGCGGGTGCCCAGCAGCATCAGCTCGGTGTGCACCAGGCAGTTGTCGGCATGACGGTGCAGGAGCTGATTGAAGAGCCTGGCACGGTCGTCGCAGCTCTCGTGGATCGCGTACGCCAACTCGCGCGCACGGTCTTCGTCGTACGCTTCTTCGCCAGCGAAGTGCTGGCAGGCGCTTTCGCGCGCCAGGAAGGCCTGCACATCGCCGGGCATCGCGCAGTACATGCGGATGTCCTCGGCCACGAACACCTCCGCTGGCACGTCGCAACGCGCCCCGCTGGCGGTATCAGCCAACGTGGCAGGTGCGCGCGGGGTACCCGATGTCTCACGCTCCACTGCCCGCGGCGAGCACGCCGCGAGCAGCAGGAACAGGACGATCAGTGCGGACCGTTTAGTCGGCACGGCCGGCGAATTCACCGGTGGTGGTGTTGACCAGCACACGTTCGCCGTTGGCGATGTACTCCGGCACCATGATTTCGATGCCGGTGCTGAGCTTGGCCGGTTTCGGGCGCTTGGTGGCGGTGCCGCCCTTGAGCTCCGGCGGCGTCTCGACCACTTCCAGCACCACGCTGGTCGGCAACTGCACGCCCACCGGGGTTTCGTCGATCACCTGCACGTAGATGCCGGTCAAGCCATCGGTGATGTAGCCGGCGTCATCGCCGAGCACATCCGCATCGACCATGTACGGGGTGTAGTCCTCGTCATCCAGGAAGACGAAGGCGTCGCCATCCATGTACGAGTAGGTCGCCTGGCGGCGCAGCAGCTCGACTTCCGGCAGGTTGTCGTCGGCATCGAAGCTGGAATCGAGCTTGTTGCCGCCCGGCACGCTGTACATGATGAAACGGAAACGGACATTGCCGCCGCGGCCCTGCGGGGAGCTGCGTTCGATGTCGCGGATCTGGTAGACGCCGTTGTTGAATTCGACGACGTTGCCTTTCTTGATGTCGCTGGCTTTCATGGGAATGAAGGTCGGTTCGTGGAGGTGGCGGGTGCCGGAACCGGGCACCCAGCGGGTTGCGTGCTCGCTTACTTCGGCGCCAGACGCACGGCGCCGTCAAGGCGGATGGTCTCGCCGTTGAGATAGGTGTTGCCCAGGATATAGGCGACCAGGCCGGCGAAATCTTCCGGCTTGCCCAGGCGCGGCGGGAACGGGATGGAGGCGGCCAGCGATTCCTGCACGGCCGGCGGCATGCCATCGACCATCGGGGTCCAGAAGATGCCCGGGGCGATGGTCATCACGCGGATGCCGAACCGCGACAGTTCGCGGGCCATCGGCAGGGTCATGCTGACCACGCCGCCCTTGGAGGCGGCATAGGCGGCCTGGCCGATCTGGCCTTCATAGGCCGCCACGCTGGCGGTGTTGATGATCACGCCGCGCTCGCCATCCTCGCCCGGGGTGTTGTGCTGCATGCGGTTGGCGGCGGCCTTGGCGACGTTGAAGCTGCCGACCAGGTTGACCATCACCGTGCCCTGGAAGTTGGCCAGCGGCATCGGCGCTTCCTTGCCAAGCACGCGGCCCGCGCCCAGGATGCCGGCGCAGTTGATCGCGGTGTTCAGCCCGCCCAGGAAGTCGCAGGCGGCATCGATCTGCGCGGCCACGGCGGCTTCGTCGCTGACATTGGTGCTGTAGTAGCGCGCGTTGGACTCGCCAAGCGCGGCCACGGCGGCCGCGCCCTTGTCGTCATTGAGATCGAACAGGGCCACCTTGGCGCCGTGGGCGACCAGGTGCTGGGCCACGGACAGGCCAAGGCCGGAAACACCGCCGGTGATGACGGCGCGGACAGAAGACAGCTGCATTGCACGATCCCGCTGGTTCAAGAACCGCCGATTCTAGCGGAAGCGGCCGCCATCACCGTTGTGCACTGCCCACGGCGACCTTGGCACGCAGCGCCAGCCGCCGGGCGAACTCGTCCGCCGCCAGCCCCGGCGCGAACAGGAAGCCCTGGCCGACCGAGACCCCCAGCGTGGTCAGGAACTGGCGCTGGGCCTCCGATTCGATGCCCTCGGCGACCAGCCCGAGGCCCAGGCTGCGCGCGATGCCGCAGACGGCCTCGCAGACCGCCACGTCCGAACGGTTGGTCGGCACGCCCTCCACGAACAGCTGGCTCAGCTTGAGGCCATGGATCGGCAGCCGGCGCAGATAGTTCAGCGCGCTGTAGCCTTCGCCGAAGTCGTCGATGGTCAACAGCACGCCCATCTCGCGCAGCTGCGCGAAGGTACGCAGGGTATCCGGGGCATCTTCGATCAAGACCCGCTCGGTGAACTCCAGCTCCAGTGCGCTGCCGGGCAGGTGGAATTCGTCCAGTACGGCGCGCACGTTCCGGGCCAGATCCTCGCCAACGAACTGCCGGTAGGACACATTGACGGCCACCCGCACGATGCCCAGCCCGTCGTCCTGCCACTGGCGCACCTGTCGGCAGGCCTCGCGCAGCACCCACAGGCCGATCCGGACGATGTCGCCGGTACTCTCGGCATGGCCGATGAAGATGTCCGGGCGCAGTTCGCCCAGCTGCGTGTTGCGCCAACGAATCAGCGCCTCGGCGGCGATCAGCTGGCCGCTGTGCAGGTTGACCTGCGGCTGGTAGACCAGGTGGAACTCGTCGTCGTCCAGCGCCCGGTGCAGCCGGCTCTCGATCTGCAGCCGATCATGCTGGCGCTGGGCCAGCGCGGGCGAGAACACCTGCCAGCCATTGCGGGTGCGCCGCTTGCAGTCGTACATGGCGATGTCCGCGTTCTGGATCAGCTGTTGCGGGCGCAGCCCATCCTGCGGCGCACGCGCGATGCCGATGCTGGTGGTCACCGGGAATTCGTCGGCACCGAAGCGGAACGGGGTGCTGAACGCACGGGTGATCGCATCGGCCAGCCGCTCGGGCTGATCGGCCTGGTCGCGGGTATCGCAGACCACCAGGAACTCATCGCCGCCGAACCGGGCCAGCAGCCCCTCGGTACCGATCGCAGTGGCGATGCGGCGGGTGGCATCGATCAGCAGCTCATCGCCGGCGTTGTGGCCGAGCAGGTCGTTGACGATCTTGAAGCGGTCCAGATCGATGTACAGCACGGCCACCCGGCAATGGGTGGGGTTGGCCATGCGTGTGGCCAGGTCATTGAGCACCGCATCGCGGTTCATGATGCCGGTGAGCGGATCGGTGCGCGCCTGGATGCGCAGCGTCTCTTCGGCCTGCTTGCGCGCGGTGATGTCCTGCACGGTGCCAGCGATGCGGGCGGCATCGACATCACCGGCCTCGGCTTCGCCGATCATGCG
Source organism: Stenotrophomonas sp. TWI602 (assembly GCF_039674045.1). Lineage (NCBI taxonomy): Bacteria > Pseudomonadati > Pseudomonadota > Gammaproteobacteria > Lysobacterales > Lysobacteraceae > Stenotrophomonas > Stenotrophomonas sp. TWI602. Next base: position 77,933 of record NZ_JBDJMT010000003.1, on the reverse strand, counting down.
CACCCAGAACGAGTGGCCGTCGCTGCGCTGGCCCTGCAGCTCCAGTTCGAAGGACACCTGCCGGTCGATCACCTCCAGCAGCGCCTGCTGCAGCAGCGCGCGATCATCCAGGCGCAGGCACTCCAGCAGCTCGGCCATGTCGTGCATCGGCAGGTTCTGGCCAAGGATGCGGGTCGCTTCGTCGGTGAGGTACAGGCGCTGCAGGCCGCGGTCCCACTCCCAGCCGCCGATGTGCGCCAGCGACTGCGCGCGGTCGAACAGGGTGTTGTTGCGCTTGAGCTCGGTGATGTCGCTGAACAGCCCGAACACGTGGTCCGGCGCATCGCGCCCGTTGCCGTACACCGGCACGTTGGTGGTGGAGATCCAGATCATCCGGCCGCGCGGGCGGTGGTAAAGGCCGACGATGGTGCTGCGCACGATGCGCCCGGTCTGCAGCGAGACACTGGCGGGCCATTGGTCGCGGGTGAGCGGGTGGCCGTGCTCGTCCACGCTGATCCAGTCCTCCGGCGCCAGCATCGCCTGCAGGCTGCCGCCATTGCCGGCGGTGCCCAGAATGCGGTGCGCGGCCGGGTTGGCCGAGACCACCCGCAACTGGCGGTCAAACAGGATCACGCCCTTGTCGATGGATTCCATCAGCAGCCGGTAACGCGATTCGGCCTGCCAGCGGCTGCTCAGGTCGCGCGCCACCGCCACGATGCAGTGCTCGCCCTGGTGCTCGAAGCCGGCCGAATGCACCTCCACCGGGAAGCGGCTGCCATCGCCGCGCATGTTGGTGACTTCGATGACGTAGGTCTCGCCCCGATGCAGGGCTTCCCAGACCGGGTCCAGGTGGTCGCCGGGCAGGTCCGGGTTCAACAGTTCGATCGGCTGGCCGACGATCTCCTCGCGGGGGCGCCCATAGGCACGCACGCCCGCCTTGTTGAGGTCCAGTACCACGCCGCGTTCGCTGAGGATACTGACCGGGTCGGGGACGGCATCGAACAAGGCGGCATAGCGACGCAGGGCCAGCTGCCGCTCGTCCATCGCTTCCTGCAGGGCCTGCTGGACCTCCTCCAGCAGGCCGCGCAGGTCGCCCGGCGAGTGGGCCAGGGCGCGTTCCAGGGCAGCCAGCGCGTGGACGTGGGGGGTGAGGTGATCACCCACCGCAGCGTCCTTGCGCGGGCCGCCACTTTTCATGTCGCCGCCAGCGCCCTGCCGGTCTTGCTGCCGGTCTCGCGCCCCAGCCGTGCGGCCAGCCAGCGCCCGGTGGCGGCCAGCGCCGGCAGATCGATGCCGGTGCGCATGCCGATGCCATGCAGCATGTAGACCACGTCTTCGCTGGCGACGTTGCCGCTGGCGCCCTTGGCATACGGGCAGCCACCCGCACCGGACACCGCCGAATCGACCACGCGCACGCCTTCTTCCAGGCAGGCATCGATGTTGGCCAGCGCCTGGCCATAGGTGTCATGGAAGTGCACGGCCAGCGCGGCCATCGGCAGTTCGCTGGCGACCGCGTTGAGCATCGCGCGTGCCTTGCGCGGCGTGCCGACGCCGATGGTGTCGCCGAGCGAGATTTCGTAACAGCCCATGTCATGCAGCGCGCGCGCGACACGGACCACCTCGCTCACCGCGACCTCGCCCTGGTAGGGGCAGCCGAGCACGGTGGACACATAGCCACGCACCTTGACCCCGTCGGCTTTGGCCCGCGCCAGGATGGGCGCGAAGCGCGCCAGCGACTCGTCGATGCCGGCATTGGTGTTGGTGCGGTTGAAGGTTTCCGAGGCGGCAGTGAACACCGCCACCTCCTGCACGCCCACCGCGCGTGCGCGGTCGTAACCCTGTTCGTTGGGCACCAGCACCGGGTAGTCGATGCCCGGGCGGCGCTCGATGCCGGTGTAGACCTCGGCGGCGTCGGCCAGTTGCGGCACCCAGCGCGGGCTGACGAAGCTGGTCGCCTCGATGGTGCGCAGGCCGGTCAGCGAGAGCTGGCGGATCAGTTCGATCTTGTCGGCGGTGGCCACCGGCTGGGCTTCGTTCTGCAGCCCGTCACGCGGGCCGACCTCGACGATGCGGACGAAGTCATCCATGTGCCAGCCCTCCGCGAACGGAGCGACGGACGACCAGCAGGGGGCGGGGCGGGGTAGAGATCACGGAGATTCCTGTCAGACGAAAGGCGGCCCACGTTCCCCGGCGGGCCACGAAAGGGGGATACGCGGGATGGGCGACAAAGCGGCCATCCCGCCGGCGATGGGCGGTCAGCCCGGGAGGTGGCAGACCGCTTCGATGTTGTTGCCATCCGGGTCAAGCACGAACGCCCCGTAATAGTGGGGGTGGTAATGCTCGCGGATGCCCGGGGCACCGTTGTCCGTGCCGCCGGCTGCCAGTGCGGCGCGGTGGAAAGCGTCCACATCGGCCCGGCTGCCCGCGCTGAAGGCGACGTGCACGCCGCCATGGGCGCCCGGGGCGTTGCCGATCCAGAAGTCCGGCTTGCCGCTGCGGCCAAAGCCGGCATGGTCATGGTCGCCGGTCTGCGCGGCCGAGACCTGCATCACCACCGAGATGCCCAGCGGGGCAAGGACCTGCTGGAAGAACGACAGGCTGCGGGCGAAATCGCCGCAGCGGATGCCAACGTGGTCGAGCATGGTACGTCTCCTCAGTCCTGGGTGACCCAGTGCGGGGCACGCTTGTCCAGGAAGGCGCCGAGGCCTTCCTGACCTTCGGCCGAGACCCGCAGGCGGGCGATCAGGGCGGCGTTGTCGCGGTCGGTGGCGTCGCGGTCGCGGCCCAGTGCGACCCGTCGGACCAGCGCCTTGGCAGACGAAGCGGCCACCGGACCGGCCTTGTCGAGCAGGCCGAGCTGGCGCTGGACGGCCTCGTCGATCCGTTCAGGCTCGATCAGCTGGTGGACCAGGCCGATGCGCAGGGCGGTCTCGGCGTCGAAATGCTCGCCGGTGGCGAACCAGCGCCGCGACTGGCGTGGGCCGATCGCGTCGATGACATAGGGCGAGATCACGGCGGGCAGCAGGCCCAGGCGGCTCTCGGTCAGGCCGAAGCGGGCGCTGGTGCTGGCGATGGCGATATCGCAGCAGGCCACCAGGCCGACCCCGCCACCGAAGGCGGCGCCCTGGACACGGGCGATGGTCGGCTTGGGCAGCTCATCCAGGGTCCGCATCAGGCGGGCCAGGGCGAGGGAGTCCTGGCGGTTGTCCTCCTCGCTGGCGGCGGCCATGCCACGCATCCACTGCATGTCCGCGCCCGCCGAGAACGAGGCGCCTTCGCCGGCCAGCACCACCGCCCGGACGTGGTCGTCGCGGCCGGCGGCCTCCAGGGCGGCCGTCAGCTGGGCGATCAACGAGGCGTCGAAAGCGTTGTGCAGGGCCGGGCGGTTCAGCCACAGGGTCAGCACCGAGGCGCTGCGTTCAATCCGTAGTGCATCACTCATGGGTCGGCTTGCTCCAGTACATGTACAGATCATAGCGGGCCATCGGTCACGGGCAATGGCGCGGCGCGTCGATGGTAGAATTGATAACCATTCCTATCATCGAGAAGGCGCTCCGTGACGTTGTCCGATCTGGCGCTGTACAGCTCCGCCGTGGTGGAGTCCGTGCAGGAAACACACGCAAACGATGCGATCGCCCGCCGACTGAAGGAGCTTGGCTTCGTCAAAGGGGAAGAGGTGCGTCTGGTCGCCCGTGGTCCCGTCGGCGCCGAGCCGCTGCTGGTGCAGGTAGGGTTCACGCGCTTCGCGCTGCGCCGCAGTGAAGCCGCCCGCATCGTGGTGACCGCGCTGCAGGCCCAGCAGGCCCGCGCATGAGTACCGCCAGCAACGCCCTGCGCATCGCCCTGGTCGGCAACCCGAACAGCGGCAAGACCGCGCTGTTCAACCAGCTCACCGGCAGCCGCCAGAAAGTGGCCAACTACACCGGCGTCACCGTTGAGCGCAAGGAAGGCCGCCTGCGTGCACCGTCCGGGCGCGAGTTCGCCGTGCTCGATCTGCCGGGCGCCTATAGCCTGCAGCCGGCCAGCCTGGACGAAGCCATCACCCGTGATCTGTGCCGGGGCTTCTACCCGGGCGAGGCCGCGCCGGACGTGCTGCTGTGCGTGATCGATGCGACCAACCTGCGCCTGCACCTGCGCTTCGCGCTGGAGCTGCGTGAGCTGGGCAAGCCGATGATCGTGGCGCTTAACATGGTCGACGCGGCCGAGCGCCGCGGCATCAAGATCGACGTGCAGGCGCTGGAACAGGCCCTGGGCGTGCCCGTGGTGGAGACCGTGGCGGTGCGCCGCAACGGCGCGGCCCAGCTGGTCGAGCGCCTGGATGCGATGGTGCCGCACCTGCAGGCCCCGGTGGCGGTGCCTGCCGCCGAGGCCGATTACCACGCCCAGGTGCGCGACATCCTGGCCGCTTCGGTGAGCATGCCGACACGTACGGCGAAGATCGATGACGCGCTGGATCGCTGGCTGCTGCATCCGGTATTCGGTCTGCTGACCCTCGCCGTGGTGATGTTCCTGATCTTCCAGGCGGTGTATGCCTGGGCGACGCCGGTCATGGACCTGATCGAGGCCGGTACCGCGGCACTGGGCGGCTGGATCGGTGGTGCGCTGCCGGAAGGCCCGCTCAACAGCCTGCTTACCGACGGCATCATTGCCGGCGTGGGGGGCGTGATCGTGTTCCTGCCGCAGATCCTGATCCTGTTCGCCTTCATCCTGGCGTTGGAAGAATCCGGTTACCTGCCGCGCGCGGCTTTCCTGCTGGATCGCATGATGGCCGCGGCCGGTCTGTCCGGGCGCTCGTTCATCCCGTTGCTGTCCAGCTTCGCCTGCGCGGTGCCGGGCATCATGTCCACCCGCAGCATCCAGGACCCGCGCGACCGGCTCGCCACGATCCTGGTGGCCCCGCTGATGACCTGTTCGGCGCGCCTGCCGGTGTATGCGCTGCTGATCGGCGCCTTCATCCCGCAGAAGCAGATCTGGGGCGTCTTCAACCAGCAGGGCCTGGTCCTGTTCGGCCTGTACGCGGCCGGCATCCTCAGCGCGCTGCTGATGTCCTGGACGATGAAGAAGTGGCGCCGCGACAAGAGCGAGCATCCGTTGATGCTGGAACTGCCGTCCTACCGCATCCCGCACCCGCGCGATCTGGCGGTCGGGCTGTACGAGCGCGGCATGATCTTCCTCAAGCGTGTGGGCGGCATCATTCTGGCGCTGACCATCCTGCTGTGGGTACTGCTGTCGTTCCCGGGGGCGCCGGAGAACGCGACCATGCCGGCGATCGACTACAGCTTCGCCGGTCAGATCGGCCATGCCATGGCGGTGTTTTTCGCGCCGCTGGGCTTCAACTGGCAGATCTGCATCGCATTGATCCCGGGCCTGGCCGCGCGTGAAGTGGCGGTGGCCTCGCTGGCCACGGTGTACGCGCTGTCCGCCGCCGATGACGATGCCGCCAGCCAGGCGCTGACCCCGCTGATCAGCGATGGCTGGTCGCTGGCCACCGCGCTGTCGCTGCTGGTCTGGTACATCTACGCCCCGATGTGCATCTCCACGCTGGCCACGATCAAGCGTGAGACCAACTCGTGGAAGCAGATGGGCTTTGCCACGTTCTACCTGTTCGCGGCCGCCTACATCGCCTCGCTGATCACCTATCAGGTGACCGTGGCACTGGGCGGCGGCTGATGGAGACCGGTCTGCTGCTGCAGTACATCGTGATCGCGCTGGCCGTGCTTTTCAGCGCGTGGGTGGTGATGAAGAAGCAGTTCCCGGGTACCGTGCGCAAGGCACGCGGGGCGATCGCGCTGGGGCTGGTCAAACCGCAGCGCGCCGTCTGGTTGCAGGCGCTGGGGCGCAGGATCGCGCCACCTGCCACGGGTGGCGGTGGTGCGTGTGGCGGCTGCGACAGTTGTGGGCCGACGCCGCCGAAGCAGCACTGAGGGGCGGGATCCACGCCTTGCGTGGATTCCCCTGCAGGAACACAGTCAGCGGCCCTGGTTGCCCAGTCGCTCCACCTGCCGCAACCAGGCCTCACGCTGCGCCAGCGTGGTGCTGCGCACCGGGCCAAATCCGCTGATCCTGACCGGCTTGATCCCGCAGAATTCCAGGATCGTGCGGCGGATCTGCTGATATCCCGGCATGCGGTACACCCAGCGGTAGTACCAGGGCGGGGTGTCCAGGGTAGTGATCACCCGCGCGCTGCGCCCACTGAGCAACCGGTCCCACCACACCGAATCCTTGCGATAGCGGAACGCGACGCCAGGCAGGAAGGCACGGTCAAAGAAGCCCTTCAACAGTGCCGGCATGCCGCCCCACCAGGTCGGGTAGACCAGCACCAGGTGGTTGCACTGGGCAATGGCGGCCATGATCTCCTGCAGGTCCGGCTCCAGCGGCTGGATCTGCCGGTAGCCATGGCGCAGGACAGGATCGAAATCGGCCTCGCCCAGGGCGAACAGGTGGACGCAGTGCCCGGCCGCCTGCGCGGCGTCCCGGTAGCGCTCGGCGATTGTGCCGCACAGGCTGTCACGGTCGGGGTGGCCAAGCAGGATGACGATGGAGCGGGACATGGGCGAACTCGCAGGAGGGGAGCGCAAGCCTGCGGTCTGCCCCATGGGGCAGAGTCAAGCGGCCCGGCAGTCGCCAGCAGCCATGCAGCTTTCCAGTGCGCCGGTATCCCCGTGGACGACGAGTTCGGCCACCTCATCGCGTAGAACGGTGAGTGCCTGGTCAAGCTGGTGGAGGCGCTCCATGTCTGCGCGTACCGCCAGTTGGCGCGTGACCAGCAGTGTCTGTACGCGTGGCCAATCGATGCCGCCATCGGCACGACGCAGGCAGGCCACGTCGGCAAGGCGGAACCCCAGCGTCAGCGCCTGGCGGATCAGCTGGACCAGGTGGAGATCCTGTTCGCTGTAGTCGCGGTAGCGATTGACCCGCGGGATCGGCGCCAGCAGGCCCCGTGCTTCATACAGGCGGATGGCCTTCTGGCTCGCGCCGCTGCGTCGGGCGATGTCGGAGATGCGCATGGATCAATCCCGCATCAGCCCGCCATGCACCGTCAGGTGATGACCGAGGTCGGGTGCGCTGCGGGCGACGGGAAGGCGCTGTTTCAAACGCTGCATGGAGAGGCTGCCAGAGACGGACCGGTCGGCCAGCGTAGCAAGCCGTGGGTGGTTTTCCTCTTGTACATCGTCGCTGCCACCCGCTAGCCTGCATGCATGACTACCACTCCCCTACGTTTGCTCATCCACGGTGCCTCCGGCCGCATGGGCCAGGCGCTGCTCCGCCTTGCCGCTGACAATCCCGCCCTGCAGGTGGTGGCCGCGGTGAACCGCCGCTCGCCGGCCCAGCGCGTGGTCGAGGGCGTGCCGCATTTCGCCAGCAGCGAGCTGGCTGGTGCCCCCCAGTTCGATGTCGCCATCGATTTCAGCCTGCCCGAGGGCTTCGATCCGGTGCTGGCGCTGTGCGTGGAGCGCGGTGCGGGCTTCGTGTCCGGCACCACCGGCATCAGTGAGGCGCAGCGCCAGGCACTGATCCAGGCGGCCGGCCGGATTCCACTGGTCTGGGCCTCCAACTTCAGCCTGGGCGTGGCGGTGCTGGACGAGCTGGTCGAGCGGGCTGCCGCTGCACTGGCCGGCTGGGACTGCGACATCGTCGAATCCCATCACACCCAGAAGAAGGACGCGCCCTCCGGCACGGCCCTGACCCTGGGCGCGGCGGCGGAGAAGGGCGGGGCGCACCCGCACTACGCCAGCCTGCGCGCCGGCGACATCGTCGGTGAGCACCTGGTCCAGTTCACCGGGCTGGGCGAGCGCATCGAGCTGACCCACCGTGCCACCAATCGGGACATTTTTGCCCGTGGGGCCCTGTTTGCGGCCAGCCAGCTGCCGGGCCGCGCGCCGGGCAGCTACCGGGTCCGGGATCTGCTGGATGGGGCCACGCCGCCCGCCGTCTGAATTGGGGGCCTCCGGGCAGGATGGGCGCGCGCCTGAACCGGCGCTGCGCCCTCCGTCGGCCTGAACAGGGCAATTGCACGCGGATACTGGCGTCGCACCCGGCTTGCCTTTACAATTCCCGCTCGCCGAATCACGACAGCCGGACCGGTCCAGAACCGCAGTCCGCGCTTTTTTGCAGCCGCTTTTTCGTGAAGCGCAGGCGTGACTTCGGCGACCCCTCGGTAGCCAAAGTGAGATTTCCGTGACCCAAGCCGCAATCCTCGTCCTCGAAGACGGCACCGTATTCGAGGGCGAATCCGTAGGCGCGCCCGGCCTGTCCGTTGGTGAGGTGGTGTTCAACACCGCCATGACCGGCTATCAGGAAGTGTTGACCGATCCTTCCTACGCCCGGCAGATGGTCACGCTGACCTACCCGCATATCGGCAACACCGGCATGACCGACCAGGACGATGAAGCGGCCAAGGTGTGGTCGGCCGGCCTGATCGTGCGCGATGTGCCGCGCCGCCCGAGCAACTGGCGCAGCCAGGTGTCGCTGCAGGATTGGCTGATCCAGCGCGGCGTGGTTGCCATCTCCGGTATCGATACCCGCAAGCTGACGCGCATCCTGCGCGAGCGCGGCGCCCAGAACGGTGCGCTGATGGCCGGCGAAGGCCTGAGCGTGGACACGGCGCTGGAAGCGGCACGCAAGTTCCCCGGCCTCAAGGGCATGGATCTGGCCAAAGTCGTCAGCACCGACAAGCGCTACACCTGGACCGAGGGCCAGCTGGATCTGGACAGCAATGCCTTCGTCAACGCCGCACCGCGTTTCAAGGTGGTGGCCTATGACTTCGGCGCCAAGCTGAACATCCTGCGCATGCTGGCCGAGCGCGGCTGCGAGCTGACGGTTGTGCCGGCGCAGACCCCGGCCGCCGAAGTGCTGGCGATGCATCCGGATGGCGTGTTCCTGTCCAACGGTCCGGGCGATCCGGAACCGTGCGATTACGCGATCGCCGCGATCAAGACCTTCCTCGAGAAGAAAGTGCCGGTCTTCGGCATCTGCCTGGGCCACCAGCTACTGGCGCTGGCCTCCGGCGCAAAGACGGTCAAGATGGGCCATGGCCACCACGGCGCCAACCACCCGGTCCAGGATCTGGACGGCGGCCGCGTGATGATCACCTCGCAGAACCATGGCTTCGCGGTCGATGAGGCGTCGCTGCCGGCCAACCTGCGCGTGACCCACCGTTCGCTGTTCGATGGCACCAACCAGGGTATCGCCCGCACCGACGTGCCGGCGTTCTCGTTCCAGGGCCATCCGGAAGCCTCGCCGGGCCCGCACGACGTCGGCCCGCTGTTCGATCGCTTCGTGACCCTGATGGCCGAGGCCAAGGCGTGATGCGCAGCCCCGCGCTGCTGCTGTCGCTGTTGTGCCTCACCGGTGTGGCCCAGGCCGCGCCGGCCACGGATGCCGAGGTGCGGGCGGTGGTCCAGTCGCTGGGCCTGGGCACGCTGGGCACGGACATGGCCAAACTGATGGTCGAGAACGTGCCGGCGCTCAATGCGCTGCCCGAGACCGATCGCCAGTGCGCGTATGCGCCGATCAAGGGCCTGCTCGACGCGCAGTTCCGTCGCTCGGTGATCAGCGGCCTCGGCAACGACGGCGACCAGGTGATCGCGGAGTGGTCGCGCTTCCTGGGGACCCCGGGCGGCAAGAGCCTCGCCTCGGCCTTCGCCGGTGCCAATCCATCGACGATTGCCGCCAAGGCCAACGCCGACCTGAGTGAAAAGGAACGCGCCGACGTGGCGGCGTTTCTGACCAGCCCGGCCTACACCCGCTTCATCGCCACGCTCGACATCGAATCGGAGCTGCCCGACGACATCGGCGTGCAGCTGGCGAAAGGACTGCAGGACCAGTGCCGGATCGCGCTGAACCCCGACGATATTTCCTGATCGACAGCGTGCGATCACCCCCATCTGCCTCGCTGTCCAGACTTAGAGAAGACAATGCCCAAGCGCACTGACCTTAAAACCATCCTCATCATCGGTGCAGGCCCGATCGTCATCGGCCAGGCCTGTGAGTTCGACTACTCTGGCGCGCAGGCCTGCAAGGCACTGCGCGACGAGGGTTACCGCGTGGTGCTGGTCAACAGCAATCCGGCCACCATCATGACCGACCCGGAGATGGCCGACGCCGTCTACATCGAGCCGATCAACTGGCAGACGGTCGAGAAGATCATCGCCAAGGAAAAGCCCGACGCGCTGCTGCCGACCATGGGCGGCCAGACCGCGCTGAACTGCGCGCTGGACCTGGCCGACAACGGCGTGCTGGAGAAGTACAACGTCGAGCTGATCGGCGCCAAGCGCGATGCGATCCGCATGGCCGAAGACCGCGAGCTGTTCCGCGTGGCCATGGGTGAGATCGGCCTGGAGTGCCCGTCCGCTGCGGTCGCGCACACGCTGGAAGAAGCGATCGACATCCAGACCCGCGTCGGCTACCCGACCATCATCCGTCCCAGCTTCACCCTGGGCGGCAGCGGTGGCGGCATCGCCTACAACCGCGAAGAGCTGGTCGACATCGTCACCCGCGGCCTGGAACTGTCGCCGACCACCGAAGTGCTGGTGGAAGAGTCGGTGCTGGGCTGGAAGGAATTCGAGATGGAGGTGGTGCGCGACACCGCCGACAACTGCATCATCGTCTGCTCGATCGAGAACCTGGACCCGATGGGCGTGCACACCGGTGACTCGATCACCGTGGCCCCGGCCCAGACCCTGACCGACAAGGAATACCAGCGCCTGCGCGATGCCTCCATCGCCGTGCTGCGCAAGATCGGCGTGGATACCGGCGGTTCGAACGTGCAGTTCGGCATCAGCCCGACCACCGGCCGTGTGGTCGTGATCGAAATGAACCCGCGCGTGTCGCGTTCCTCGGCGCTGGCCTCCAAGGCCACCGGCTTCCCGATCGCCAAGGTCGCGGCCAAGCTGGCCGTGGGTTACACCCTGGACGAATTGAAGAATGAGATCACCGGCGGCCTGACCCCGGCCTCGTTCGAGCCGTCGATCGATTACGTCGTCACCAAGATCCCGCGCTTCGCCTTCGAGAAGTTCCCGGCGGCCGATGCGCGCCTGACCACCCAGATGAAGTCGGTGGGCGAGGTGATGGCGATGGGCCGCACCTTCCAGGAGTCGCTGCAGAAGGCGCTGCGTGGTCTGGAAACCGGCAAGATCGGCCTGGACCCGACCGGTCTGGACCTGTCCAACGAAGACGACATCACCACCATCAAGCGCGAGCTCAAGGCCCCGGGCCCGGAGCGCCTGTTCTTCGTGGGTGATGCGTTCCGCGCCGGTTTCAGCGTGGAAGAGGTGTTCGCGCTCTCGCACATCGACCCGTGGTTCCTGGACCAGATCGAAGAGATCATCCAAGCCGAAGCCGAGGTGGCCGCCGACGGCATCGACGCGCTGGATGCGGCACGTCTGCGCAAGCTCAAGCGCGCCGGTTTCTCCGATGCCCGCCTGGCCGAACTGACCGGCACCAACGAAGCGGCCGTGCGCGCGCTGCGTCGTGCCCACAAGGTGCGCCCGGTGTACAAGCGCGTGGATTCCTGCGCCGCCGAGTTCGCCACCAGCACCGCGTACCTGTACTCGACCTATGAGGACGAGTGCGAAGCGGCGCCGAGCAACCGCGACAAGATCATGATCCTGGGCGGCGGTCCGAACCGCATCGGCCAGGGCATCGAGTTCGACTACTGCTGCGTGCACGCCGCGCTGGCGCTGCGCGAGGATGGTTATGAAACCATCATGGTCAACTGCAACCCGGAAACCGTGTCCACCGATTACGACACCTCCGACCGCCTGTACTTCGAGCCGCTGACGCTGGAAGACGTGCTGGAGATCGTCGAGCTGGAACAGCCCAAGGGCGTGATCGTCCAGTACGGTGGCCAGACCCCGCTGAAGCTGGCGCGCGCGCTGGAAGCCAACGGTGTGCCGGTGATCGGCACCTCGCCGGACTCCATCGATCTGGCGGAAGACCGCGAGCGCTTCCAGCAGCTGGTCGACAAGCTCGGCCTGAAGCAGCCACCGAACCGCATCGCCCGCAACGACCAGGAAGCCCTGCTGCTGGCGCGCGAGATCGGCTACCCGCTGGTGGTGCGCCCGAGCTACGTGCTGGGCGGCCGCGCGATGGAAATCGTCTACGGCGAATCCGATCTGGCCCGCTACGTGCGCGACGCGGTGAAGGTCTCCAACGATTCGCCGGTGCTGCTGGACCGCTTCCTGGACAACGCGGTGGAAGTGGACGTGGACATCATTGCCGACAAGGACGGCAACGTGCTGATCGGCGGCGTGATGGAGCATATCGAAGAAGCCGGCGTGCATTCGGGCGATTCGTCCTGCTCGCTGCCGCCGTACTCGCTGTCGGCCGAGACCCAGGCCGAGCTGCGTCGCCAGGTGGTGGAGCTGGCCAAGGCCCTGAACGTGGTCGGCCTGATGAACACCCAGTTCGCGATCCAGGCTGGCGAGAACGGCGAAGACATCGTCTACCTGCTGGAAGTGAACCCGCGTGCCTCGCGCACCGTGCCGTTCGTCTCCAAGGCCACCGGCATGCCGCTGGCCAAGATCGCCGCGCGCTGCATGGCCGGCAAGACGCTGGCCGAGCAGGGCGCGACGAAGGAAATCGTGCCGGGCTACTACTCGGTCAAGGAAGCGATCTTCCCGTTCGCCAAGTTCCAGGGCGTCGATCCGATCCTCGGGCCGGAGATGCGCTCCACCGGTGAGGTGATGGGCGTGGGCCGCAGCTTCAGCGCCGCCTTCGCGCGTGCGCAGGAAGCCGGTGGCATCAAGGCACCGCCGCTGGGCAAGGCCTTCGTTTCGGTCCGTGACCCGGACAAGAAGCGCGTGCTGCCGGTCGCCAAGGCACTGCTCGAGCGCGGCTACACCCTGGTGGCCACCCGTGGCACCGGCGCGTGGCTGCAGGAGCACGGCATGGCCTGCGAGATCGTCAACAAGGTGGTCGAAGGCCGTCCGCACATCGTCGATTCGATCAAGAACGGCGAGATCGTCTACATCGTCAACACGACCGAGGGTCGCGCGGCGATCAATGACTCCTTCTCGATCCGTCGCGAAGCGCTGCAGCATCGCGTGACCTATTCGACCACCATCGCCGGCGCCATGGCGCTGGTGCAATCACTGGAATTCCGCGGCACCGGCCCCGTCTGGTCGCTGCAGGAACTGCACAAGGAGTTGAACGCATGAGAGCACCGATCACCCTGAAGGGCGCGCAGCGTCTGCGCGAAGAGCTTGACCACCTGAAGTCGGTCAAGCGCCCGAAGGTCATCGCGGCGATCGCCGAGGCACGCGAGCACGGCGATCTCAAGGAGAACGCCGAGTATCACGCCGCGCGCGAGGAGCAGGGCTTCATCGAAGGCCGCATCAAGCAGCTGGAAGGCGAGCTGTCGCATGCCGAGATCATCGACATCACCAAGCTCAACGCCGGCAGCAAGGTGGTGTTCGGCGCCACCGTCGAGCTGTCGGACGTGGAAAGCGATGAAGAAAAGCGCTACCAGATCGTGGGTGACCTGGAAGCGGACATCAAGCTGGGCCTGATCGCGATCTCCTCGCCGCTGGCCCGTGCCTTGATCGGCAAGCTGGAAGGCGATGCGGTCACCATCGACGCACCGGCCGGCCAGCGCGAGTACGAAATCGTCAGCGTCCAGTACCTGGACTGACGGCGATGGCCACGGCGACGTTGTTGCTGCCGGCACGCAGCCGGTTTCCGGCGGCGCCGTTGCCCGATGACGTCGCCAAGGCGCTGGGGCGTGCGCAGCGCCGCAGCGCCGAGGCAGGCGAACGCGCCCAGCTGCGTCGGCATTTCCAGACGCAGCCGGACGCGTGGTCTGCTGCCGCCCTGACCCGCCAGCTGGATGTCGGCGATGCCGACGGGGCGGTGTGGCTGCGGGCCGATCCGGCCAACGTGGTGCCGGACATGCACGGTGCTCGCCTGATGGGGCACGGGGATACCCTGCGTCCCGATCTGGCCGATGTCATGCATCTGCTGCCGGCGTTGCAGCCGTTGTTTGCCGGGTTCGGTTTCGTGCTGGATGCCCCGGTGCCGTCACGCTGGTACCTGCGCCTGCCGCCAGGCACCACGCTGCCCGCGTTCGCCGAGCCTGATGAAGTGCTTGGCGATGATCTGTTTGCCCATCTGCCTGAAGGCGATGCGGGCCGCCGTTGGCGCGCCCTGCTGACCGAAGCGCAGGTGGTGTTGCACCAGCACGAGTGGAACCAGCAGCGCGTGGCCGACGGCAAACGTGCGATCAACTCGTTGTGGTTCTGGGGCGGCGGTGAGCTGCCGGAGCGCGTGACCACCGCGCATGCCCAGGTCCGCAGCCGCGATGCGCTGCTGCAGGCGCTGGCCAAGGCCGCGGGTCTGCAGGCCGATGGCGAGCAGACCGTGGATGCCCTGGTGGACCTGCGTCAGCTGCGTTCGCTGGAACAGTTGGGCAATGAGGCGATCCGCCCGTTGCTGGCGGCGATTGCTCGCGGGGAATTGAAGCGGCTGGTGCTGGATTTCGAGGACGGCGCCCGCGTGGAGATCGACAAGACCCAGCGCTGGCGGTTCTGGAAGAAGCCGGTGCAGTTGCACGACCTCTGAGTGCGACGATCGGCAGCCGGCCAGCGGCCGGCTCTACCCATGGCAGGGCGGTATCATGGTCACGCACGTCATCGATCGAGCCCGTTTTGACCCAGTCTGAAGCACCCCGTATCCAGCGCCGTCCTGCCGCCGCCGTCGGCGAGTGGCCGTCCTCCATGCTGCCGCTGCTGCAGCGCCTTTACGCTGCGCGCGGGGTGACCGATGCCGCGCAGGCCCAGCCGAAGCTGGCCCAGCTGCATGCGCCGGATCTGCTGGGCAGCATGCAGGCCGCGGTAGCGCTGCTGGCCGATGCGATCGCCACCAACGAACGCATCCTGATCGTCGGCGATTTCGACTGCGATGGCGCCACCGCCTGTGCGGTCGGGGTGCGCGGCCTGCGCATGCTCGGCGCGCGCGATGTGGTGCACGCGGTGCCCAACCGCATGCTGCATGGCTATGGGCTGTCGCCATCGCTGGTGGCCGAGCTGGCCCCGCTCAATCCGGGTCTGCTGGTCACGGTCGACCATGGCATCGCCTGCCACGCTGGCGTCAATGCGGCCAAGGCACTCGGCTGGAAGGTGCTGGTCACCGACCACCATCTGCCGGGCGAACATCTGCCGCCGGCCGATGCCATCGTCGACCCCAACATCAGCGGCGATGCCTTCCCGAGCAAGGCGTTGGCCGGCGTCGGGGTGATCTTCTATGTATTGATGGCCCTGCGCCGCCACCTGCGCGAGCAGGGCGCGTTTGCCACGACGCCAGAGCCGGATCTGCTGACCCTGCTGGACCTGGTCGCGGTGGGTACGGTCGCCGATCTGGTCGCGCTGGATGACAACAACCGCGCCCTGGTCTCGGCCGGCCTGCGCCGGCTGCGCAACGGGCAGGGGTGCGTGGGGCTGCAGGCGTTGATCGAGGCCAGCGGGCGTGACGCCTCGCGGCTTACCGGCAGTGACATCGGTTTCGCGCTCGGCCCACGTTTGAACGCGGCCGGCCGGCTGGAAGACATGGCGCTGGGCATCGAGCTGTTGCTCACCGAAGACCGTGCCCACGCGCGTGAGATCGCCACGACGCTGGAATCGATCAACACCGAGCGCCGCGCCGTCCAGCAGCTGATGACCGACGACGCCGAACTGGCGGTGTCGCGGGCGGTGCTCAGTGCCGAGGGCGTGCGCCCGGTCGCCGCCTGCCTGTTCGATGCCGAATGGCATCCCGGCGTGGTCGGGCTGGTGGCTTCCAAGATGAAGGATCGCCTGCACCGGCCGGTGATCGCGTTCGCACCTTCAGAGCCCGGCGGCGACTCGCTGCGTGGCTCGGCGCGCTCGATCCCCGGCTTCCATATCCGTGACGCGCTGGCCTTGGTCAACGCGGCGCACCCGGGCCTGATCGATAAATTCGGTGGCCACGCCATGGCCGCCGGCCTCAGTCTGCCGCACGCGCAGTTGGCCGCGTTCGAGCAGGCCTTCGTGGAGGTGGTGGAGCGCACGCTCGATCCGCTGTCGTTGCAGCAGCTGCTGCTGACCGATGGCGAGCTGTTGCCGCAGGAACTGGATTTCGCCCATGCCGAGGCGCTGCGCCTGGCCGGGCCGTGGGGGCAGGGCTTCCCCGAGCCACTGTTCGATGGTCACTTCCAGGTGGCGCGCTGGCAGGTGCTCAAAGAGAAACATCTCAAGCTGAGCCTGCGCGTGCCGGGCCGCCCCGAGCCGGTCAGCGCCATCCACTTCAGCGGCTGGACCGGCAATGCGCCGGCCAACCACGTCCATATCGCCTACCGGCTGGTCAGCGATGACTACCGGGGCGGTGGCGCGATCCAGCTGATCGTGGAGCACTGCGCGGATGCCTGACCTGAGCCGCACCGCGCAGACCCACATGCGCCTGTCGCCTACCGAACGCTTCGATCTGCAGAGTCGCATCGTGCTGCAGGGTGACGAGACCGCACGCACCGAACTCTCCGCCCGCGAGGGCTTCGAATTCCCGGACCTGGAAGGCTCGCGCCAAAGTGTGGCGTGGCTGCTGCGGCAGGAACTGGCCGCACGGATCGAGGGCGGAGACGGCGCGTCCACCGGTCCGATCACCGTCGACGATGCGGTTGCTGCGGTGATGGCGCGGCTACGCCGGACCCGCTGCGTGGCCACGGCCTACCAGCCCTCGGACGACCCGGATGACTACCGGGATGCCGACGATCAGACCGGTACGCTGGCGTACACCTGCCACCTGCCCGATGCCGCCGCGTTGCGTCCCGCGCATGCAGCGCTGCGCGCGGCCCAGGACGGCCCGGATCGGCATCAGGCCGCGCAACGTCTGCTTGTCGCTTACGTCGAACACCTCTCCAGCGCACCGGACAGGCCTGTGCACGCACATCACGCCGTAGTCTCGCGCCCGTACTCGGCCGACCACGCCGTCATGCAGAGCATGGCGGTCATGGAGACGATCCTGCCCGCGCTGTTCCCGTTCGACGGCTGGGAAGACGGCGACGACTGAGCATCGCCGGGCCAATGGTGATCGCGTCGATCGAGTGGTTTATTCCTGCACCTTGGTCACCAGTGTCGGCATCTCCCAGGCGCCGCCAGCGGCGACCAGGCGGCACAGCCCGGTGCTGCTCTCTTCCGTCTTGACGAACTGCGTGCCGGTCCAGCCCCAGGTGGTGGAGTACCAGCAATCGCCAAGGCCACGACCTTTGTGCGCCTCCTGGATGGTGCGCACCTCATCACCGACCGCTGCCGTGGTGACCAGCCGCGGCTGGTGCGGCGCGCGGTCGTTGATCACCCAGTAGCCGTCACCGGTGTTGTACGCGCCGCGCCAGCAGCTCAGCGAGACCAGCAGTTTGTCGGCACTGAGCCGCTGCACCGTCAGCGCTTCGGGTTCCTCGCCGGGCGACACGCTGCCGCTGGGTCCCAGCGCTTCGCAATCGTCGGCTGAAGTCACTGCTGCGAGGGCGGCACGCAGCGCCGGCGATGCGGCCAGCGCGGTATCCGCCGGGCGGGTGGCCACCGGCTTGCCCAGCTGCACGACCGGCACCGGCAGTGCGGGCGGCACCGAGGATTCGGCGAGCGTGCCCTTGCGCATCAACGCGCCGGGTGTGCCAAGGCGACCCTGGAACGCATCCATCTTCAACAGCACGGCCGAGGCGCCCTGATCAGAGACCGTCCAGCGCGCGCCATCGTCGCCGATCAGCTCGATGCGGCTGTTGCGTGTCAGTGAGGCGAGCAGGGCAGCGAGCTGCTTGGCGGAAAAAGTAGCGGTGCCATCGGCGGCATCGAACTGCATCGGGCCCAGCGAAGTACCGTTGATCTGCAGGCTGAGCCGCTGGGTGGCGGTGTTGTCGTCGTACTGGCCCAGCATCAGTTCGGCCTGCACCGGCTGGTCCGGCCCGCCGGGACGGGTGAGCAGGATCGAGACCGGGTCGCCGCCATTGTCATCGGCCTGGTAACCGGCGGCGCGACAGGCACGGGTGTTGTCGCAGGCCAGCGTCCAGTCGTGGTGGGTGAACGTCACGCCCTCGACGGGCGCGGCGGCGTAACCGGGCAGGGCGAGCCCCATCAACAGCGGGGCGGTCAACAACAGGCGCATGCGGCAACCTTGGTCCATCAATCCGTGGAGGGCGATCTTGGCCCAGCGCGGGTGAGGCGTCCATGACCGAAACAGGCGATTGCCGCCGCTCAACCCCGTTCTCTTGTGCCGTGCGTTCAATGGAGTGTCATCGGATCAGGAGCGTCACATGGGACTCGCACTGCGCAGTATCGGTCTGCTTGCGCTGCTGTGCTGGCAGCTGCCCAGCGCCCACGCACAGGCGCGGCGTTTCCCGCCGCCACGGCCGCCGATCCTGCAGGTCGCTGGCGCCGAGGTGCCGGTGCGGCTGACCGAGGCCCGTATCGACAGCCGTGTCATGGCGGGGCTGGGTGAAACCACGATCGAGCTGACCTTCCACAATCCCAATGCGCGGGTGCTGGAAGGGCAGTTGGCGTTCCCGCTGGCTGGGGGCCAACAGGTGGCCGGGTTCGCACTGGATATCGATGGTGAGCTGCGCGACGCGGTGCCAGTCCCCAAGGCGCAGGGTCGCCAGGTGTTCGAGGCGATCGAGCGCCGCCAGGTTGACCCAGGGCTGCTGGAACAGACCGCCGGCAATCAGTTCCGGCTGCGGCTCTATCCCATCCCGGCGCGTGGTGAGCGTCGCGTCCGCCTGGTGCTGCGCGACAGCCTGCCGACCGTCCCGCAGGGCCTGCAGTGGTCACTGCCCGTGTTCTTTGCGCGCCAGGCCGAGCAGGTAACGGTGACGCTGGAGGCCAGCGGGACGGGCAAGCCGGTCGCCGTGGGCATCAATCCACTCGCGTTCACGTTGAAGGCCGGTGCCTACGCGGCGCAGTGGCAGGGGCGGGGCGCCGATCTGCCTGCCCAACTGCAATGGAGCCTGCCGCTCGCGCGCAGCACTGACGTGGTCACCGGCCTGCATGAGGGGCAGCGCTATCTGCTGGCCAGCGTGCCGGTGCGTGCATCCACCGCGGCACGTGTCCTGCCTCGGCGCATCGGCCTGCTCTGGGATGCATCGGGCTCGGCAGGGTCACGCGACCGCGCAGCCGAACTGGCGGTACTGGATCGGTACTTCCAGGCCCTCGGCACGGGCCAGGTCCAATTGACGGTGCTGCGTGACCGCAGCGAAACGCCGCGGCAGTTCCCGGTGACCCAGGGCGACTGGTCAGCACTGCGCGAGTACCTGCGGGCACTGCCCAACGATGGCGCCAGTGCACTGGGCGACTGGACCGCCAACCCGGCCATCGGCGAGTACCTTCTGGTCAGCGATGGCCTGGCCAACTACGGCAGCCAGAGGCTGCCCACGCTGTCGCCCGATCAACGCCTGTATGCGCTGAGCAGCGCCGGTGCGAAGACCGACACGCCGCGCCTGCGCGCCTGGACCAGCGCCCATCAGGGCCAACTGCTGCAGGTGAGCAGCGAGGCGGAGGTGCCCGGCGTGCTGCCGCTGCTGCTCCAGCAGCCGGTCGACGTGGCCGATGTCGTGGCACGTGGCGTGGAGGATGTGAACGTGGATGTCTCCAGCGCCACACAGGGCTGGATCCGTGTCACCGGCCGCGTGCTGCGTCCCGATGCGACGGTGCTGCTGTCGCTGCGCGGTGGCGGCAACGATCCGCAGCCGATCACGCTCAACGTCGCGAACGCACGGGTGGCCGAAGGCGGCCTGGTCGCCCACGCGTGGGCGAATGCCCGCTTGGCAGCCCTGGCGGCGGACCCGGCCGGGGCACCGGCGGCCAAGGTGCTGTCGCAGCAGTTCGGTGTGGTGACCGCCGATACCTCGCTGCTGGTTCTTGAAACGTTGGACGACTACCTGCGTTACGGCATCCGTCCGCCGGCCCCGCTGCGCGCGGCCTACGATCAGCGCCATGCAGTGACGGTGGCGGACGTGGCCACGGAGCGGAAACGCCGCCTGGATGGCATCGCCCGCCAGTTCGCCGAGCGCGAGCAGTGGTGGAATACCCGCTGGCCCAAGGATGCGCCACCGCGGCCCAAGCCGGACGTGCACGCCGTCGCCGCGCCAGTCGCCATGGCGATGGCCGCGCCACCGCCGGCACCTGCGGCGCCGATGTCGCTGGACCGTGTGGAGCTGACCGCCTCGGCGGTTGCCGATCAGGCAGAGGCCACCACTGAACGTCGCGCCAAGTCCGCACCCAAGGCCAACAATGGCCAGATCACCCTGACGCTCGCGCCGTGGGAACCGGATTCGGCCTATGCACGCCGCCTGCGCGATGCCACCCCGGCGCAGCTGTATCCACTGTATCTGCAGGAGCGCGAACAGCACGCTGGCAGCAGCGCGTTCTATCTGGACGTGGCCGATCTGCTGCTGGCCAGCGGACAACGTGAGCTGGCCCTGCGCGTGCTTTCCAACCTTGCCGAAATGGACCTGGAAAACCGCCACGTGTTGCGTGTGCTTGGCTACCGCCTGATGCAGGCCAAGGCACCGGCGCTGGCCGTGCCGGTATTCCGGCAGGTGCTGGCGATGGGCGAGGAGGAGCCGCAGAGTTTCCGTGACCTCGGCCTGGCGCTCGAAGCGGCCGGGCAGTACCAGGCGGCGGTGGCATCGCTGTATGAAGTGGTGGTGCGCCCGTGGGATGGCCGCTTCGACGGCATCTCGCTGATCGCGCTGGATGAACTGACCCGGCTGATCGCACGCGAGCGCGTCGACGCCTCGGCCATCGACCCGCGCCTGCGCCGTGCGATGCCGCTGGACCTGCGCGTGGTGCTGAGCTGGGACAGCGACAACAGCGACATGGACCTGTGGGTCACCGATCCCAATGGCGAGCGCGCCTACTACGGCAACCGGCTGACCTACCAGGGCGGGCAGATGTCGCAGGACTTCACCGGCGGCTATGGCCCGGAGCAGTTTTCGTTGCGTGATGCCAAGCCCGGCACCTACAAGATCGAAGCGAACTACTTCGGCAGCCGCGAGCAGCTGGTCACCGGCGCCACCACGTTGATGCTGCGCTTGAGCACCAAGTGGGGCAGCCGCACCCAGCGCGACCAGCAGGTCACGCTGCGGTTGAAGGACCGGGCGGAGACGGTGCTGGTCGGGGAGTTCGAGGTGAAGTGAGCGGCCAATACCCCGCCAAGGCGATGCCGCCGATGAAGATCGCCGCGTTGCCGATGGCGTTCAACACTACCTCCACCACCGCCGTATCAGGCAGTGCCAGTGCAGTGGCAACCGTCTCCAGCACCGGGCTGATGATGAGATACAGCCCGATCACGGCGAGTACCCGCCCGATCCGCTGCCACGACGTCTGCGGATCCACCGGCCAGCCGCGCCACTGCAGGAAGGCGAAGACCAGCAGCAGCCCCAGATACCGCCCCGCGCTGTCTGGCGGGACGAACTCGGTCGTCAGCGCCGCTGCCGTCACGCCGACGCCGAGGGTGGCGAGGATGAGGTGGCGGGTTCGATTGCGGCGCGCGGGCGCTGGCAGGCACTGCCAGGCAAGCCAGCCCAAGGCCATCCCGACCAGCCAGCCGCCCAGCACATCGGACAGGAAATGCCGCCCCAGGTACATCCGAGACAGCGCCATCAGTAACGGCCAGCCGATCAGCAGCGCGATTCGCCAGCCAGCACTGCGGATACCGAAGCACAGCACGAGAGCCGTCATCGCCGCTGTGGCTACGCCCACATGCCCGCTGATGAACCCATAGTCCGGATCCGGCTGCGCACGCAACGCTGCAATGGCTTCATCGGTCGGCAGCGACCAGAACGCTCCGGCAGCGCCATCGGCCACCAGCGCCTGGCCCGGGCGGCCCTTGTCCAGCACGTGGATGTCGACATCGCTGGGACGGGGCAGCGCAGCACCCTGCTTGATCGCGTGCGTGGCCATCGACATCAGCAGTACCGCCATCATGATGCCCAACCCCGCGCGCAGACGTATCCCGAAGCTGCAGACCACGATCAACAGCACGTACGCCCACTCGTAGCCGAGCGTGCTGACGACGCGCATCAGCGGCAACATCCACGCCGCATCGAAGAACGACTGCAGCCACACATGCCAATGGGTCTGGAACATCCGTATTCCTCAGTGCCGGGCCACCGCCCGCGGGACCGGCAACGATACCGGCTGCCGGCGCAGTCCGAACAGTGGGCGCAACCAGCCGACGCCGCGCCAAGTGACGAATGGCGGTCGCCAGGGGACGGGTGGGGCGCACTACCATGGCCTGATGAGTCAGGCTGACGACCCTTTGCAAATGGATGATTCAATGGCGAACGGACGTGCCGCGCGGTGGCGGCCGGGTGCGCGGATGCTGGTGTGGTCGGTGATCCTGCTGACTACCGCGGTGGCCAATGCGCTGGTGGAAGTGATGGATGCGGGCCGCCGTGGCGAAGACCTGGGCCTGTGGCAGCCGATGATCTGGGAGTTGAGCAGCGTCGCGATGATCCTGCTGACGTTGCCGGTCCTGTGGTGGGGCTGCCAGCGTTGGCCGCTGCACGCCGATACCTGGAAGCGACGGCTGCCGCTGTATCTGCTGGCCAGCGTGGCGTGGTCGGTGGTGCATGTGACCGGGATGATGGGGCTGCGCCATCTCGCCTATGCCGCGCTCGGCTACCAATACCAAGACGATGCCACCTGGCCGGTACGCCTGATGTACGAGTACCTCAAGGATGTCCGTGCCTTCTTCAGCTTCGTGGCGATCGAGCACTTCTTCAGTTGGTTCGGGCGACGCCGGCAGGGCGAAGCGCATCTGCTGGCCGCGCCGGACGATGCGCCCCCGGTGGACGCGGTGGAGCGTCCGGAGCGGTTCCTGGTGCGCAAGCTGGGCCGCGACTTCCTGGTCGCCACCGGTGATATCGAGTACGCCCAGGCGGCGGGCAACTACGTCAATCTGCGGGTGCGCGGGCACGACTACCCGCTGCGCAGCACCATGGCGGCGCTGGAAGAGCGATTGGATCCGGGGATCTTCGTGCGTGCCCACCGCAGCTGGCTGGTGAACATGCGGCACCTGGTCTCGATCGAGCCGCTGGAGGGGGGTGAGGCCCTGCTGCACATGGACGATGGCGGCCGGGTGCCGTGCAGCCGCCGGCAGCTGCCCTCATTCCGGCAGGCGCTGGCCGTGCAGGCACCGGCCTGACCTTGCCTGGCTGACCGGCACCCGGGCGGACCCGGGTGCCGGCAGGGCACTCAGCGCTTGCTGTCTTTCTTGATCATCGCGTCGATGCGCCCGGCGCGGGCTTCCGAGCCCGGGTGCGAGGACATCAGGCCGCCATCGCTGGACAGCTTGCGGAACATGCTGGCCAATGCGGCCGGGTCGTACTGGTGGCGCTTCATGAAGCGGTAGCCGTACTCGTCGGCAGCGCTCTCTTCCTTCTGCGAGAACTGCGCGTTGACGAAGCCTTCAGCCAGTTCGCCGAGCTGGCCCTGGGTCAGGGTGGCGACATTGGCATTGCCCGAGGCGGCCAGCGTGTCACGACCGGCCGAGGCCAGCAGCGCGGTGCGCATCTTGGTCTTGGAATGGCCCAGCTTGACGTGGCCGATCTCGTGACCGATCACGCCGCGCACTTCATCGTCCGAGGCCATGTCCATCAGGCCGGAGTACACGCGAACGCAGCCGTTGGCCATGGCCCAGGCGTTGACGTCTTCGGTCAGGTAGACCTTGAAGCTAAGGCTCATGCCGTCTTCATTGGCCAGGCCCTGGGTGATCTTGGCCAGACGCTGGGCATACGGGTTGTTGGCCGGGGCCACCTTGTTCTGCTGGTCCATGTAGACGCAGGCTTCGTCGGCGGCCTTGGCCACGTCCTGGTCGGACAGGGTCAACGCCTGGCCGGCCTTCAGGCCGGTGCTGGCCAGCTGCTTGAGGTCCAGGGCCGAGGCGGTGGTGGAAGCGGTCAGGCAGGCGAGAGCCAGCAGCAGGGCGGAGGATGACGTCCTCATCGGGGTAGTGCTCCATGTAGTGCGTTGGGGGACGCCGCGGGCAGGGGGCCGCGCAGCGGGGCGGAAGTCTACCGTCTGCCCGGGCGCCCGTGTTCAGCGATGTCGTTTTCCTGGCCGGAACAGGGCGATTCCCACCCCGGCCACCGCCGGAAAGCCCCGGATAGGCTATGATGGACAGTCTTTTCGCACGCATTAATCGCCGACATGATCGAGCTCAATCCTGTCCGCCAGCGCATCACCGATCTCACCGATCGCGTGCTCTCGCTCAGGGGGTATCTTTGACTACGACGCCAAGAAAGAGCGTCTGGAAGAAGTAACCCGGGAACTGGAAAACCCGGATATCTGGAACAACGCCGAGTACGCCCAGAATCTTGGCCGCGAACGCGCCAATCTGGACAAGACCGTCGGCGGCATCGCCACGATCCTCGACGGCCTGACCGAGTCGGGCGAACTGCTGGAACTGGCCGAAAGCGAACAGGACGAAGAAACCGCCCTGGCCGTGGTCAGCGACCTGGACAAGTACCAGAAGCACGTGGAGCAGCTGGAGTTCCAGCGCATGTTCTCCGGGCAGATGGATACCGCGGCGGCGTTCGTCGACATCCAGGCCGGTGCCGGTGGTACCGAAGCCCAGGACTGGGCCGAGATCCTGCTGCGCATGTACCTGCGCTGGTGCGAATCGCGCGGCTGGAAGACCGAGCTGATGGAAGTGTCCGGTGGCGACGTCGCCGGCATCAAGTCGGCCACCCTGCGCGTGGAAGGCGATTACGCCTACGGCTGGTTGAAGACCGAAACCGGCGTGCACCGCCTGGTGCGCAAGTCGCCGTTCGATTCGGACAACCGCCGCCATACCAGCTTCACCTCGGTGTTCGTGTCGCCGGAAGTCGATGACAACATCGAGATCGACATCAACCCGGCCGACCTGCGTACCGACGTGTACCGCTCCTCCGGCGCGGGTGGTCAGCACGTGAACAAGACCGAATCGGCGGTGCGTATCACGCACATCCCGACCAACACGGTCGTGGCCTGCCAGACCGGCCGCAGCCAGCACCAGAACCGCGACAACGCGATGAAGATGCTGGCCGCCAAGCTGTACGAGCTGGAAATCCAGAAGCGCAACGCCGAGCGTGACGCGGTGGAAGCCACCAAGTCCGACATCGGCTGGGGCAGCCAGATCCGCAACTACGTGCTCGACCAGAGCCGTATCAAGGACCTGCGCACCGGCATCGAACGCTCCGATACGCAGAAGGTGCTGGATGGCGACCTCGACGAATTCGTCGAAGCCAGCCTGAAGTCCGGCCTGGCCGTGGGTGCCAAACGCACCGACGCCTGACCGTCGGGGCCGCCACGTGCGGCCCCGATCCGTTGTGCCCGGGCCGCGCCCGGTTTCGCAATCCGCCCCGACCATCGGCATGATGGCGGGGACCGTACCTTCCCCCCGACATACATAGACCCACGCCATGAACGATCAGACCGCCGCGCCGCAGCCCCCCGTCGACGAGAACAGCCTCATCGCCGAGCGCCGCGCGAAACTGACCGCCCTGCGCGGGCAGGGCATTGCCTACCCGAACGATTTCCGCCGCGAGCACTTCGCCGGCACCCTGCAGGCCGAGTTCGCCGACGCCGAGCAGTGGACCGCCGAAGCACTGGAAGCCAGTGACCGCCAGGTCAAGATGGCCGGCCGCCTGATGGCCAAGCGCGTGATGGGCAAGGCCAGCTTCGCCCAGATCCAGGACGAGTCCGGCCGCATCCAGCTGTTCCTGCAGGGCAGCACCCTGGGCGATGCCTACACGGCGTTCAAGGGCTGGGACGTGGGCGACATCATCGGCGTGGAAGGCGGGCTCACCCGCACCAAGACCGGCGAGCTGTCGGTCAAGGCCACCAGCATCCGCCTGCTGACCAAGTCGCTGCGCCCGCTGCCGGACAAGTGGCACGGCCTGGCCGACGTGGAGCAGCGCTACCGCCAGCGCTATGTCGACCTGATCGTGACCCCGGAGTCGCGCGAGGTGTTCATCAAGCGCTCGCGGATCATCCGCGCCATGCGCGCCTGGCTGGACAGCCGCGACTTCCTGGAAGTCGAAACGCCGATGATGCATTACATCCCCGGCGGCGCCACGGCCAAGCCGTTCACCACCCACCACAACGCGCTGGACCTGGACCTGTACCTGCGCGTGGCCCCGGAGCTGTACCTCAAGCGCCTGGTCGTGGGTGGGCTGGAGCGCGTGTACGAGATCAACCGCAACTTCCGCAATGAAGGCGTGAGTACCCGCCACAACCCGGAATTCACCATGATGGAGCTGTACGAGGCCTACGCCACGTACACCGAAGTGATGGACCTGACCGAAGGCGTGATCCGTGACGTGGCCAGCAAGGTGCTGGGCACCACCACGGTGGAGTGGGACGGCGCCACGATCGATCTGGCCCCGGCCTTCCGCCGCTGGCGCATGGATGAAGCCGTGCGCCACCACAACCCGGAAATCAGTGCGGCCGACTGTACCGACCGCGATGCGCTGGTCGCCCATTGCGAGCGCCTGAAGATCCGCATCAAGCCGTCCTACGGCTGGGGCAAGCTGCTGCTGGAGATCTTCGAAGCCACCGTCGAGCACACCCTGATCCAGCCGACCTTCATCACCGACCACCCGGTCGAGGTGTCCCCGCTGGCCCGTGCCAACGATGACCAGCCGGGCTATACCGACCGCTTCGAGCTGTTCATCAACGGCAAGGAGCTGGCCAACGGGTTCTCCGAGCTGAACGATCCGGAAGACCAGGCCGCCCGTTTCCAGGCCCAGGTCACGGCGAAGGAGGGCGGTGATGACGAAGCCATGCATTACGACGCCGATTACATCCGCGCGCTGGAGTACGGCATGGCGCCGACCGGCGGCCTGGGCATCGGCATCGACCGGCTGGTGATGCTGCTGACCGGCAGCAGCTCGATCCGTGACGTGCTGCTGTTCCCGTATATGCGTCCCGAAAACTGAGACCTGGGTCCGGACGTGCTTGGGGCACGTCCGGATGGGGGTTCCGCTCCCGTGGCCGCGCGAGTATGGTTTCTGCGTGGCCTTAGCAAGGTGCTATGGCGTGATGGCCACGGACCATGACGGGTTGCAGCGGGTGCTTACATTGGCATCACACTGTGACGACGATCATGAACTGGGGTGTTCATGACGGGAGGCGGACCCATGCAAGGTGCCAGTGTGCTGAGCGGCGGAGTATCCTCTCCGCAGCATGTTCCAGTGTGGTCAAGGAAGAAGGCAGAAGCAGCCTTGAATATTGTCATCGTTGACGACCAGACGTCCGCGCGAACCATGCTGCGCCATGTCATCGAAGACATCGCGCCGGAACTGTCCGTGCACGACTTCGGCGATCCACTGACGGCGCTCGCCTGGTGCGAGTCGCATGCCGTGGATCTGCTGCTGCTCGATTACCGCATGCCGGAGATGGATGGGCTGGAGTTCGCCCGCCGGTTCCGCCGCCTGCCCAAACACCGCGACATCCCCGTGATCCTGATCACCGTGGTCGGCGATGAGCCGATCCGTCAGGCCGCGCTGGAAGCGGGGGTGATCGATTTCCTGGTCAAGCCGATCCGCCCGCGCGAACTGCGCGCGCGCTGCTACAACCTGTTGCAGCTGCGCCAGCAGTCGGAGAACGTGAAGCAGCGCGCGCTCTCGCTGGAGCAGCGGCTGCTGGCCAGCATGCATGAGGTGGAAGAGCGCGAGCGTGAGACGCTTTCGCGCCTGGCGCGTGCGATCGAGTTCCGTGATGCCGGCACCAGCGCCTACCTGGAGCGCATGGCGCACGTGGCGGGCCTGATCGCCGAGCAGCTCGGGCTGCCGGAGGAAGAGGTCAAGCTGATCGAGATGGCCGCGCCCCTGCACGACATGGGCAAGATCGCCATTCCCGATGCCGTGCTGCTCAAGCAGGGCAAGCTGAGCGAAGAGGAGCAGGCGATCATGCGCCGGCACCCGCGCATCGGCTATGAACTGTTGAGTGGCAGCCAGAACCGTTTCATCCAGGTCGGCGCGCTGATCGCGCTGCGCCACCACGAGCGCTACGACGGCAGCGGCTACCCGGATGGGCTGGTCGGCGATGCCATTCCGCTGGAAGCGCGGATCGTGGCGGTGGCCGATGTGTTCGATGCCCTGATCTCACCCCGTCCGTACAAGGAAGCATGGACCATGGAAGCCACGCTGGCTTATCTGTACGCCCAGCGTGGCCGGTTGTTCGACCCGCGTTGCGTTGATGCCCTGCTGCGCGGCCGCCTCCAGCTTGATGAGATCTGCGCACAGCACTCCACTGCGTCATCCCGCCCGGGGATGTGATATGCGTCGTCTGTACCCGCGGCTGAAGCAACGTCTGGCGCAGCGCCCGGATACCGAGCACGGCCAGGCGATCGTGCGCATCGTGCTGATCACCCTGATCCTGCTGTACGTACTGATGCCGGGGCCGCGGCACGATCTGCCGCCGGCGCAGTACCACGGCGTGCTGGCGATCGTGCTGACCGGCCTGACGCTGTCGCTGGGGCTGTTCGGCTGGCTGCTGTGGCGGCCGGGGCGCTCGGACCCGCGCCGGGTGGCCGGCATGCTGGCCGACTACGGGCTGATTGCCGCCGGGATGGTGCAGATGGGCGAGCCGCTGGCCTGGGTCTACATCGTGGTGATGTGGGTGACGGTCGGCAACGGCATGCGCTATGGCAACAACTATCTCTATGTGGCCGTGGCGATGGCCATGGTCAGCTTCGGCAGCACCGCGCTGCTGACGCCGTACTGGGAACGCAATGCCCGGCTGGCGTTCGGGCTGTGGCTGGGCCTGGCCGCGGTGCCGCTGTATTTCTCCACGCTGCTGCGCCAGTTGACCCGGGCGATGGCCGAGGCGCGCCGTGCGAGCGAGGCCAAGAGCCGCTTCCTGGCCAACATGAGTCATGAATTCCGCACGCCGCTCAACGGGCTGTCGGGCATGACCGAGTTGCTGGCCACGACCAAGCTCGATGAAGAGCAGCGCGAGTGCGTCAATACCATCCAGGCCTCCTCGCGCAGTCTGCTGGCGCTGGTGGAAGAGGTGCTGGACATCTCCGCGATCGAAGCGGGCAAGCTGCGCGTGACCGCCGAAGACTTCGCCCTGACCGATGTCATCCAGGCGATCGGGCTGATCCTGCTGCCACAGGCCAAGGCCAAGCGGCTGGATTACCGGGTCAAGGTGGCCGACACCGTGCCGCCGTTGCTGCGCGGCGATCTGGGTCACCTGCGCCAGATCCTGCTCAACATCGCCGGCAACGCGGTCAAGTTCACCGACCATGGCCGGGTCGAGATCCGCGTCGCCGTGCTCAATGCCGAATCCGATGGCGGGGTGCGCCTGCGCTTTGACATCCTCGATACCGGCATCGGCGTCGCGCCGGAAATGCGCCCACGTCTGTTCGAAGCCTTCGAGCAGGCCGATGTCAGCATGGCCCGCCGGCACGAAGGCACCGGCCTGGGTACGACCATCGCCAAAGGCCTCGTCGAGGCGATGGGCGGCGACATCGGCTATGAAGAGAATCCGCCGCAGGGCAGTCATTTCTGGTTCGAGCTGCCGTTTGCGCCGCCGCGCGTGCCGTTGGGCACGGTCACCCCGGCCCTGGTCGGCGACGGGCTGCCGGACCGCAACGGCAATGTCATCGCCTTCGCCGATCCGTTCCTGCGCCACCGCGCGCGCGTGCGCAGCATGCACATCCTGGTCGCCGATGATCACGAGGCCAACCGGATGGTACTGCAGCGCCTGCTGCAGAAAGCCGGTCACAAGGTGCTGTGCGTCAACGGCGGCGAAGCGGTGCTGGATGCGATGGCCGAGAGCGATTTCGATGCCGCCATCGTCGATCTGCACATGCCCGGCATGAGTGGCCTGGACATGCTCAAGGAGCTGCGCGTGATGCAGGCCGGGGGCGGTCCGCGCACGCCGGTGCTGGTGCTCAGCGCCGATGTCACCCCAGAGGCGATCCAGCGCTGTACCCAGGCCGGTGCGCATACTTTCCTGGCCAAGCCAGTGGTGGCCGTGCGGCTGCTGGACGTGCTGGCCGACATCGCCTCCAACGGTCAGCTCAAGGCGAGCGCGCCGATCGTGCGCACCGCCACCGTGCTCGATGGGGTGCTCGATCCAGGCGTGCTGGACGAGTTGGCCTCGCTCGGCATGGGCGATGGCTTCGAACGCGAGTTCATCCGCCAATGCCTGGCCGATGCCGAGCAATGCGTCGGCGTCGCACTGGCCGACGGCGAGCGCGCCGACTGGGTGCATTTCCGTGAGCAGGCGCATGCGATCAAGGGCGTGGCCAGCAATCTGGGCCTGGTCCGCGTGGCGAACCGTGCGGGCGACCTGATGCGCATGGCCGATTGGCAGCTCAAGAGCGAATGGCGGCAGCGCGTGACCCTGCTGCAGGCGGGCATCAAGGAAGGCCGGCAGGCACTGGATGCGCGTGCGCAGCGCAAGGCGCAGGGGCAGGCCGACGACGGCGGCGACATGCGCTGAAAAAAAGCCCGGCGGCAGCCGGGCTTGAACAACACAGGGGAGGGGAGGACTCAGGCCACGTCGAGGGTGGCGCGGCGGGTCTGGGCCTTGATCAGGCGGTCCATGGTGCGCAGCGACTTGTCGCCCAGGGCGAGTGCGGAATCGACCCACACCTTGGTGATCTCCAGCAGTTCGTCATAGCGCACGGCCTGGGCCAGGTTGCGCGCGGCATTCATCGCCAGATACGAATGCGGAATGCGCTGGTGCTGGCGGATCAGATCTTCCACGGCCTTGACGCCGTGGCCCTTGGGCACCAGCACGTCGACCACGCCCATGGCATGCATCTCTTCGGAGGAGTACACGCGGCCGTCGAGGATGATCTTCTCGGCCAGCTGCGGTGCCACGCGCTTGCATAGGAACGAGTACGCGCCCATGCCCGGGAACAGGCCGAACAGCACCTCCGGCAGGCCCATGCCGCAGCCTTCTTCGGCCACGATGGTGTGGCAGGCCAGCGCCATCTCCAGGCCGCCGCCGAGCGCGTCGCCCTGGATCAGCGCGATCGAGCGCACGTCGCCACCGAAGCCGGTGTGCAGGTGGTGCACGCCTTCCACGCAGCGCTGTGCGTAGGTCAGCAGGCGGTCGCGGTTGCCCTCGCGGATCAGGCGGGTGAACAGGTCCAGATCGCCGCCCAGGTTGTAGGCGTTCGCATCGGAGGCGAGCACGAAATGCCGCAGCTTGCCGCTGTTGCGCTCGGCCGGGGTGCGGGTGATGGCACTCATGAAATTCCACATTTCATCGAGCATGTCCTTCCGGCAGCACGGGCGGATGCCGCTGGCGGCATCGGCGTGCATGTACAGCCAATGGGCATCGTCGTTACCCGTGGTTTCGGTGCGGATGGTGGCGTAGCGGTGGTTGACGGGCAGCTTTTCAATGGTGCTCATGGCGATTTCCTCGGAGGCTGGCCCGCTGGGAGGACGGTGGGCGGCGGGCCTGACGGGTCCACACGCCGCGATCCTACACCCCCGGCATCTCACGCAATGCAAAAGGCCCCCGCCGTTGCCGGCAGGGGCCCTGTGAAGATGCAGCCGTTGGGGAACCGTTACGGCGCGGGCGTATCGCGCAGTTCGCGGCGCAGGATCTTGCCGACGTTGGTCTTCGGCAGCTCCTTGCGGAACTCCACGATGCGCGGATGCTTGTAACCGGTCAGGTTGGCACGCGCATGCTCCTTGACCATCTCGGCGGTGAGGTTGGGGTCCTTCTTGACGATGACCACCTTGACCACTTCGCCGGACTTCTCGTCGGGCACGCCGACCGCGGCGACTTCGAGCACGCCGGGCATCATCGCGATGACGTCTTCAACCTCGTTGGGATACACGTTGAAGCCGGACACCAGGATCATGTCCTTCTTGCGATCCACGATGTAGAAGAAGCCCTGCTCATCCATGCGCGCCATGTCGCCGGTGTGCAGCCAGCCCTCGGCATCGACCGCCTGTGCGGTGTCCTCCGGGCGCTGCCAGTAGCCCTTCATCACCTGCGGGCCCTTGATGCACAGCTCGCCCACTTCGCCGGCGGCCAGCGTCTTGCCGGCGTCATCCTTCACGCAGGCATCGGTGGACGGGATCGGCAGGCCGATCGCGCCGTTGTACTCGGCCAGGCTGAGCGGATTGATGCAGGCGGCCGGCGAGGTCTCGGTCAGGCCGTAGGCCTCGACCAGGGTCACGCCGGTGACCTTCTTCCAGCGCTCGGCGACGGCGCGCTGCACCGCCATGCCGCCACCCAGGGTGACCTTCAGCGAGGAGAAATCGATCTCGTCGAAGCCGGGGGTGTTGAGCAGGCCGTTGAACAGCGTGTTGACGCCGGTGATCGCGGTGAAACGGGTTGCCTTGAGCTCCTTGACGAAGCCCTTCATGTCGCGCGGGTTGGTGATCAGGTAGTTGCAGCCACCGAACTTCATGAAGACCAGGCCGTTCGCCGTCAACGCGAAGATGTGGTACAGCGGCAGGGCGGTGATGATCACCTCCTTGCCCATCTCGATCCCCGAGGCGGAGATCCAGGCCGAGGCCTGCTGCATGTTGGCGACCAGGTTGCGGTTGGTCAGCATCGCGCCCTTGGCCACGCCGGTGGTGCCGCCGGTGTACTGCAGGAAGGCGACGTCGTCGTGATCGATCTCGACCTTGGGCAGGGTGTGGCGGCTGCCCAGCTTGAGCGCCTGGTTGAAGCGGATCGCGCCGCGCAGGCTGTAGTTGGGCACCATCTTCTTGATGTACTTCAGCACGAAGTTCACCACGATGCCCTTGGCGCCGAGCATGTCGCCCAGGCCGGTGGTCACCACCTGCTTGATCGGGGTGTCGGCGATGACCTGCTGCACGGTGTCGCAGAAGTTGTCGACCACCACCAGCACGGCCGCGCCGGAATCCACCAGCTGATGCTTGAGCTCGCGGGCGGTGTACAGCGGATTGACGTTGACCACGGTCAGGCCGGCCCGCAGCACGCCGAAGGTCGCGATCGGGTACTGCAGGCAGTTGGGCATCATCAGGGCAACGCGGTCGCCCTTCTTGAGCTGCAGCTCACCGAGCAGGTAGGCGGCGAACTGTTCGACCAGTGCGTCCGTTTCCCCGTAGGTCAGAACCTTGCCGAAACTGGAGTAGGCGGGGCGGTCGCGGAACTTGGCCACCGAGGTGTCGAAGACGGCCGAGACCGAATGGAACTCGTTGACGTCGATCTCGGCGGGTACGCCTTTGGGATAACTCTGCAGCCAGGGTCGTTCCAGACTCATATTCCCCCTCCAGGAAACGTGGATGATGTGATGCGATGACGGAGAGTATCCGTCGTTTCATGCCTCGGCAGCATACCGTCCCGAATGGGAAACGCGAAGGGCCGGTGAAGAAAGGTGGACGCGGGGCAGCGGGGCAGGGTCGCGCCGACGATGGATGACGTTTGCAGCCGCATGTGTTCGCTCATCCGTCTATGCTCGCTCATCGCGGCGGCTCGCCAGCGCAGGCGTCGTGACACTGCAGTGCAGCTTCCAGCACCGGCACGGCCCAGTCGGGTGCCTGCCGCAATTGAGCGGCGTCATCGGCGGCGGGCCAGGTCAAACGGCCACCGTCCATCTGCAGCACAGGCTGCGGGTCGGCAAGGGGCTGGCCAGGACCGGCCTCTGCACTGTTGTCGTACACCTGCAGCTGTGCCAGTGCTGGCAACAGGGTGATCAGGTTCTGCAGCGCCAACGGATAGCGGCGGTGGATGTCCGCATCGCTGATGGGGTGGCCACCGGCCGCAACGCATGCGCGCACCCGTGCGATGTGCTGCTCGGGAGAGGCCAGGCCGCAGTACCAGACCAGTACGTCATGCGTGGCGCATGCCTCGGCCAGGGTCGCGGCGATGGATTGTCCGCCCAGGGTGGTTTCGAAGGCGTGGTTGCGACGTTCGGCGATCGCGGCCTGCAATCGGGAGAAGCCTTCCTGCCACGCCTGACCATTGGCCTCGCGCTGGCTCATGCCCAGTCCGCGGCACAGCTGCCGGGCCCAGTCGTCCGGATCGAACCAGTCCAGCCCGGCCTCGCGGAGCAGGTGACCCCCGATGGAACTCTTGCCTGCGCCGTTGACCCCTGCCAGGACGAACAGGAAGGGGCGCGCCGCCATCAGTACCCGCTGCCTGCGACTACCTTGCCCTTGAGCCCTGCCGGCTTGCGCAGCAGCGCGCGCGCGTTGGTGCCCGCCGCAGCACTGTCCAGCACGGCAAGGCGATCATCGAAGCGCTGCCGCAGGTGCTGGAGGGCCGGGGTCTGCTCGCGCAGGGAGGCCAGATCACGCTGCAGCGATAGCACTTCGGCCTGCATGGCCTGGTATTGCTCGGCGGAGAGGATGACGGCCTGGGGCTCGTTGTGATTGGTCACCAGCACTGCCTGTTGTTCGCGGACGTCCTGCATGACCTTTCGCCAGTGCTCCTTCACCGTCGAGGCGGTGGTGCGGGTCAGCTCGGTGATCGGGTCGAACTTGAGCGCGTGCCGCATGCCGGTGGCTCCCTGACGGATGCCTCCAGCCTAGCTCATTGCATACGAAATGGGATAAATATGTGATTTATGAAATTTATGAAAAAGAAGATGGGGCGTTGGGACGCCTGTCCGGGGCACGCCCAAGACGCAGATTCGCGAGGATCCGGAAAGCAGCAAGGGGGCGTTGCGCCCCCTTGCTGTCACGTCATCCCCTGGATGGAGACGGCGTACTTCGCCAAGTGGCTGACGCTTACTTCTTCCCCGCCAGCTGGCGCAGCACGTACTGCAGCAGGCCGCCGTGCTTGAAGTACTCCACTTCCTTCGGGGTCAGCAGCATCACATGGACCTCGAAGGTCTTCTTCGTGCCATCGGCCCGGGTCGCGGTGAGGGTGGCCGATTTGCTGGCGCCATCCTCCAGGCCGGTGATGTCGACCACTTCCGAGCCATCCAGGCCCAGGCTCTGTGCGTTCTCGCCGTTCTTGAACTGCAGCGGCAGCACGCCCATGCCAACCAGGTTGGAGCGGTGGATGCGCTCGAAACTCTCGGCGATCACCGCCTTGACGCCCAGCAGGTTGGTGCCCTTGGCTGCCCAGTCGCGGGAGGAGCCGGTGCCGTATTCCTTGCCGGCGAACACCACCAGCGGGACGCCCTCGGCCTTGTACTTGACGGCCGCGTCGTAGATCGCCAGCTTCTGCGGCTCGCCGCCGTCCTTCGGGAAGTACAGCGTGTTGCCGCCTTCTTCGCCGCCGAACATCAGGTTCTTGATCCGGATGTTGGCGAAGGTGCCGCGCACCATGACGTCATCGTTGCCGCGGCGACTGCCGTAGCTGTTGAAGTCAGCCGGCTGCACGCCACGCTCCTGCAGGAAGCGGCCCGCCGGGGAATCCTTCTTGATGTTGCCGGCCGGGGAGATGTGATCGGTGGTGATCGAGTCGCCGAACAGGCCCATCACACGCGCGCCATGCACATCCTCGATGTGGCCGACGTCCATCGTCATGCCGTCGAAGTAGGGCGGGTTCTTGATGTAGGTCGAGTTGCCATCCCACTCGTACAGATCGCCATCGGGCGACTGGATGGTGTTCCAGCGGGTGTCGCCCTTGAACACGTCGGCATAGTTCTTCTTGAACATCTCCGGCCCGATGGTCGCAGCGATCACGTCGCCGATTTCCTTGTTGCTCGGCCAGATATCGCGCAGATACACCGGCTGGCCATCGCTGCCCGTGCCCAGCGGCTCGGTGGTCAGGTCGATATCGGTGGTGCCGGCGATGGCGTAGGCGACGACCAGTGGCGGGCTGGCCAGGTAGTTCATTTTGACTTCCGGGTGCACGCGACCTTCGAAGTTGCGGTTGCCCGACAACACCGAGGCCACCACCAGGTCACCGGCGGCGATGCCCGCGCTGACTTCGGTCGGCAGCGGGCCGGAGTTGCCGATGCAGGTGGTGCAGCCATAACCGACCACGTAGAAGCCGATCTTTTCCAGCTCGGTAAGCACACCGGCTTTTTCCAGGTAATCGGTGACCACGCGCGAGCCCGGGCCGAGCGAGGTCTTGACCCACGGCTTGCGGTCCAGGCCCTTGGCGGCCGCGTTGCGGGCGAGCAGGCCGGCACCGATCATCACCGCCGGGTTGGAGGTGTTGGTGCACGAGGTGATCGCGGCGATCACCACCGCGCCATCCTTCAGGCGGAATCTGTGACCCTCCAGCTCGACATCGCTGTAGCCCTTGGCCAGCTGTTCGTTGCCGACCGCCGCACCGCCGCCTTCGTTGACGAACTTGGAGACGTCATCGTTGCGCTTGTCGCGGTTGGTGGTCAGGCCGACCAGGTTCTCGCGGTAGTTCTGCTTGACGTCT
The DNA here is from genome assembly GCF_039674045.1 of Stenotrophomonas sp. TWI602. NCBI lineage: Bacteria > Pseudomonadati > Pseudomonadota > Gammaproteobacteria > Lysobacterales > Lysobacteraceae > Stenotrophomonas > Stenotrophomonas sp. TWI602. The sequence goes on along the minus strand of NZ_JBDJMT010000003.1, from coordinate 41,694 downwards.
TCCAGCAGCACGCGGTCCTGCGGGCGCTTAGGGCCGGCCAGCGACGGCTTGACCTCGCCCATGTCCAGTTCCAGCGTGGCGCTGTAGCTGGCGTGCGCGGTGTTGGCGTCGTGCCACAGGCCCTGGGCCTTGGCATAGGCTTCGACGAGATCGATCTGTGCTTCGCTGCGGCCGGACAGGCGCAGGTAGGTCAATGATTCTTCGTCGATCGGGAAGATGCCGCAGGTGGCGCCATATTCCGGTGCCATGTTGCCGATCGTGGCACGGTCGGCCAGCGGCAGGTGCTGCAGGCCCTCACCGAAGAACTCCACGAACTTGCCGACCACGCCGTGCTTGCGCAGCATCTGGGTGACGGTCAGCACCAGATCGGTGGCGGTGGCGCCTTCGGGCATGCGACCGGTCAGCTTGAAGCCGACCACCTGCGGGATCAGCATCGAGGACGGCTGGCCGAGCATGGCGGCCTCGGCTTCGATACCCCCTACGCCCCAGCCGAGCACGCCGATGCCATTGATCATGGTGGTGTGGCTGTCGGTCCCGAACACGGTGTCCGGGTACGCCACCGCCTTGCCATCCTTGTCCGCGGTCATGACGACGCGGGCCAGGTTTTCCAGGTTCACCTGGTGGACGATGCCGGTGTTGGGCGGCACCACCTTGAAATCATCGAAGGCCTTCTGGCCCCAGCGCAGGAAGCCATAGCGTTCCTGATTGCGCTGGAATTCGATCTTGCCGTTGAGATCCAGCGCGTCGGGCGTGCCGAACACATCGACCTGCACCGAGTGATCGATCACCAGCTCGGACGGAATCTGCGGATTGATCTGCTCCGGTCGACCGCCGAGCTTGACCACCGCATCGCGCATCGCGGCCAGATCGACGACGCAGGGCACGCCGGTGAAATCCTGCAGCACCACGCGCGCGGGCATGAAGGCGATCTCGATGTCGGGCTCGGCCTTGGGGTCCCACTGGGCCACGGCCTGGATGTGGTCCTTGCCGACGGTGACGCCACCATCCTCGTGCCGGAGCAGATTCTCCAGCAGGATCTTCATCGAATAGGGCAGGTGGGAAATGTCGAACGTCTGTCCGAGCTTGGGCAGGCTGAAGTAGTCGTAGGTGGTGCCGCCGACGTCCAGCTGGCTGCGGGTGGAGAACGAATCGCTCATTGCAGATGACTCCTTTGCTGATGGCTTGCAACGGCTGCGCCGGAACGCGCGCCTGCTTGCGGCTGCCGTCGGGCTCGCTGCGCCCGCCGATCCCTCGCAGTATGCGACAGCGGCCGGGGCGTGCCAGCCCTTGGGCTCAGGACGCAAGGTTACACAGGCATGTGTAGTGCCGATGTCATCGCCTGCATCCCGAATGCAGACGGGGCGCCATGAGCGCCCCGTCTGGAAGTAGCTCGGCCGCGGCCGCTTACTTGCCGTTGGCGGCGTCGATCAGGGGGTTGCCGGTCTTGCCCACCGCATTGGTCTTGGACTTGGCGGACAACACGCCGGTCTTGCCGAACTCGAACACGGTGGCTTCCTGGATGTTCTTGCCGAACGACTTGATCTTGACGAAGTCGTAGTACCAGACCTGTGTGTCGCCGAGCTGTTCGCGGCGGCTGGGGGCGCCGAAGGCGCCACGCACATCATCCTGGGTGGTTTTGCCCACTTCGGCGGCATCCAGTTGCTGCTGGGTGATCTCGGTGCCGGTGGTGTAGGCGCCAAACGGGTTGGCATGCGCCGATGGGGCAGCCAGGGCCAGCGGGGCGGCAATCAGCAGGGCAAAAGCGAGGGTGGTGGCGCGCATCGTGGGATGTCCTTGTCTATCGATGGGGGTGCGGGTCGCCAGGAGGGCGGCAAGCGTCCGGGTCCAGGCGGCAGCGGTTGCTGCTCGTTCAGTCTAGCCTTCTTGCCGGGCCCGGGACGCCCGAAAGGCGGGCGCCGCCTGGATTTGCCCCTGAACGTCAAAGTACGTACAATTTATACATACTTTTCGAGGCGTACCCCATGGAAGCTACTGTTGCTGAACGCGGACAGATCACGCTGCCCAAGGCCGTGCGTGACGCCCTGGGGCTGACCAAGGGCACCCAGTTGACCGTGGAGCTGGAAGGCGGCCGCATCATCCTGCGCAAGAGCGTGGACGATGCGATCTCCCGCGCCCGCGGCAAATTCGCACTGGATGGCTTCGAGTCGTCCGAGGCCGCCGTGAAGGCTGTCCGTGACGAAGACTGAGCCCGCGATGATCGCCGTCGATTCGCCGGTGCTGATCGAACTGCTCAGCAACGGCCCGCAGGCCGATGCCGTCGAGGCCTGCCTGCGCCAGAGCCTGGTCGGCGGGCGCGTGGTGGTCTGCGGCGCGACCTTGGCCGAGCTGTGCGCCTCGCTGCGCGGCGGCGCCGAAGTGCTCGAAGCGCTGGAGGAAATGGGTGTCCATTTCAACGCGCTGGAGGCCAAATCGGCCCTGCGCGCCGGCGAGATGCAGCGCCGCCACCGGCAGCGTGGCCAAGGCCGGCGCAGCCTGGACGACTTCATGGTGGGGGCCCATGCACTGCTGCAGTGCGATGGCCTGATCACCTGGAACGACACGTTTTACCGCGACTACTTCAAGGGCCTGAAGCTGATCGTGCCGCAAGCCTGAGCCCATTCTTTAAACCGCATTCTTTCAAAAGAATCACCCGGGAGTTGTCATGTTGGAAGCCTACCGCCACCACGTAGCCGAGCGCGCCGCGCTTGGCATCCCGCCGCTGCCGCTGAGCGCCCAGCAGACGGCCGACGTCATCGAACTGCTGAAGAACCCGCCCGCCGGCGAAGCCGAGTTCCTGCTTGACCTGCTGACCCACCGCGTGCCGGCCGGCGTCGATGACGCTGCCAAGGTCAAGGCCTCGTACCTGGCCGCGATCGCCCTGGGCAGCGAAGTCAATCCGCTGATCACGCGCGAGCGCGCCACCGAACTGCTGGGCACCATGCTCGGCGGTTACAACGTCGCCCCGCTGGTCCAGCTGCTGGACGACGCTGCCGTCGGTGCGATCGCCGCCGATGCGCTGAAAAACACCCTGCTGGTGTTCGATGCCTTCCACGACGTGCAGGAAAAGGCCAAGGCCGGCAATGCCAACGCCCAGGGCGTGCTGCAGAGCTGGGCCGATGCGGAGTGGTTCACCAGCCGTCCGCAGGTGCCCGAAAGCCTGACCATCACCGTGCTCAAGGTGACCGGCGAAACCAACACCGATGACCTGTCGCCGGCCCCGGATGCCACCACCCGCCCGGACATCCCGCTGCACGCCCTGGCGATGCTGAAGAACAAGCGTGATGGCATCGAGCCGGAAGAAGACGGCAAGCGCGGCCCGGTCACCTTCATCGAATCGCTGAAGGACAAGGGTCACCTGGTCGCCTACGTGGGCGACGTGGTCGGCACCGGTTCCAGCCGCAAGTCGGCCACCAACTCGGTGCTGTGGTTCACCGGTGAAGATATTCCGTTCATCCCGAACAAGCGCTTCGGCGGCGTGTGCCTGGGTTCCAAGATCGCCCCGATCTTCTACAACACCATGGAAGACGCCGGTGCGCTGCCGATCGAACTCGACGTGTCGCAGATGAACATGGGCGATGTGATCGAGCTGCGTCCGTACGACGGCAAGGCCCTGAAGGACGGCGCCGTCATTGCCGAGTTCAAGGTCAAGTCCGATGTGCTGTTCGACGAAGTGCGCGCCGGTGGCCGCATTCCGCTGATCATCGGCCGCGGCCTGACCGCCAAGGCGCGTGAAGCGCTGGGCCTGGCCCCGACCGATCTGTTCCGCCTGCCGATGGACCCGCCGGATACCGGCAAGGGCTTCTCGCTGGCGCAGAAGATGGTCGGCCGCGCCTGCGGTCTGCCGGAAGGCCAGGGCATGCGCCCGGGCACCTACTGCGAACCGAAGATGACCTCGGTGGGCTCGCAGGACACCACCGGTCCGATGACCCGTGACGAACTGAAGGACCTGGCCTGCCTGGGCTTCTCGGCCGACCTGGTGATGCAGTCGTTCTGTCACACCGCCGCGTACCCGAAGCCGGTGGACGTCAAGACCCACCACACCCTGCCGGAGTTCATCTCCACCCGTGGCGGCATCTCGCTGCGCCCGGGCGACGGCGTGATCCACAGCTGGCTCAACCGCATGCTGCTGCCCGACACCGTCGGCACCGGTGGCGATTCGCACACCCGTTTCCCGGTGGGCATTTCGTTCCCGGCCGGCTCGGGCCTGGTCGCCTTTGCGGCGGCCACCGGCGTGATGCCGCTGGACATGCCCGAATCGGTGCTGGTGCGCTTCAAGGGCACGATGCAGCCGGGCGTGACCCTGCGTGACCTGGTCAACGCGATCCCGCTGTATGCGATCAAGTCCGGTCTGCTGACCGTGGCCAAGGCCGGCAAGAAGAACATCTTCTCCGGTCGCATCCTCGAGATCGAAGGTCTGCCGGAGCTGAAGGTCGAACAGGCGTTCGAACTGTCCGATGCCTCGGCCGAACGTTCGGCCGCCGGTTGCTCGGTGCACCTGAACAAGGAGCCGATCATCGAGTACCTCACCAGCAACATCACGCTGCTGAAGTGGATGATCGCCGAGGGTTACCAGGACGCCCGTTCGCTGGCGCGCCGCATCGAGAAGATGGAGGCCTGGCTGGCCAACCCGGAGCTGCTGGCCCCGGATGCCGACGCAGAGTACGCCGCCGTCATCGAGATCGACCTGGCCGACATCCACGAGCCGATCGTGGCCTGCCCGAACGATCCGGATGACGTCAAGACGCTGTCGGACGTGGCCGGCGCGGCCATCGATGAAGTCTTCATCGGTTCGTGCATGACCAACATCGGTCACTTCCGTGCGGCGGCCAAGCTGCTGGAAGGCAAGCGCGACATCCCGACCAAGCTGTGGGTGGCCCCGCCGACCAAGATGGATGCCTCGGAGCTGACCAAGGAAGGCCATTACGGCACCTTCGGCACCGCCGGCGCACGCATGGAAATGCCGGGCTGCTCGCTGTGCATGGGCAACCAGGCACAGGTGCGTGAGGGTGCGACGGTGTTCTCGACCTCGACCCGCAACTTCCCGAACCGTCTGGGCCGCAACTCCAACGTGTACCTGGGGTCGGCCGAGTTGGCCGCGATCTGTTCGCGTCTGGGTCGCATCCCGACCAAGGAAGAGTACATGGCCGACATCGGCGTGCTGGATGCCAGCAGCAAGGACATCTACCGCTACATGAACTTCGACCAGATCGAGGATTATCAGGAAGTCGCCGGTACGGTGGCTGCCTGATCCGGTGCCGGGCGCTGCCCGGCCTCGGTAGCCATCGACCGTGGGTCGATGGATGAGCACAAGAACCCCCGGTGAACGCCGGGGGTTTTTTCATGCGCGACGCTCAGGGTGTCGGAAACCGGAATGGCCAGGCCTCGTCGCCTGCATCGTTGCGTTCGGTACAGACCTGCCGGAACGTCTCCACGAACGCCTGCTGCAGCCGGGTAGGGTGCCAGTCAGCGCGGGTGGTCAGGCCGATACGGCGGCGCAGGTCATCGCCGGCCCGGCCGATCTCGCAGAGCAGGCCGGCCCGACGTTCGAACACGAACTGATCGCGCGACATCAGCGTGAGCCAGTCGTCTTCGAGCAGCAGGCCGCGGGTGATCAACACCGAACCACACTCGATGCGCAGCCGCGGGGGTTCGTGGCCATGCTGGCGGAACATCCGTTCCCAGCGCGCCCGGACCGGGGCCCCCGTCGCGGCGATCACCCAGGGGTAGTCGAGCAGCTGTGGAAAGTGGATCCCTTGGGTGGCAGCCAGTGGATGTCCGCTGCGCGCGACAATGACCGGGTCGTCGTCGAACAGTCCTTCCTGCGCGATGTCGCGTACCGGCAGCTTGTCGCGCATCGCGCCGATCAACAGGTCCAGGCTGCCTTCGCGCAGGTCACCGAGCAGCTCGGCGTAGGGGCCTTCGATCACGTTCACCGTCGCCCCCGGATGCGCGCGCGCAAAGCGGGCAAGCACCTGGGGCAACAGGATGGCCCGGGCCAACGGCATGACGCCGAGCACGACCCGGCCGCCCTGTTGCGAGCGTAGTGAGGCAAGTTCATCGACGCCGGCGCTCAGCTCGGACAGCGCCAGGCGGACCAGACGGAGCATGCGTGTGGCCGCGGGAGTCGGCTGCACGGTTTTCCCGCGGCGCACCATCAACGGTGTCTCAATCACCTCGGCGAGCTCGTGCACCGCGCGATAGATGGCCGGTTGGGACACGCCCGCGCGGCTCGCCGCGAGCGTGAAGCTGCCGGCGGTATCCACTGCGGCCAAGGCGCGCAGCTGGCCCAAGGTGACCCGCCGCTCCACAGCGGGCATCGCCGGCAGGCGCTGGGCCCGGCGGGCCCCGCGGACACCGTGCGCGATGTAGGCAAGCGCGCGTTCGATCCGCGGCACCAGCAGCCCGGCCGCCTCGGTCGGCGACATGCCGCCGGGCTGGCGATCGAACAGCGGCGCGTCCAACTGTTTCTCCAGCCGCGCGATGGCCTGCGTCAACGCCGGCTGGGACAGATTCACGTGCGGTGCGGCCGCGCTGATGCCGCCGTGGTGGTAGACCGCGGCGAGGGCGTGCAGGTGCTTGAGGTTCAGGTCCAGAGGTGTGCTCATGGATCAACTATAACCAAACCCAATGGCTGTTTCGAAAAACGATCTTGAGGGGTTGGGCGGCGAAAGGACAGACTGCGCCATCGTCAACGAAGGATGGATGGATGTCCCGGGTAGTCTCTTCTATCGAACGCGCCGATGCGGCGGTGATCCAGGTGCTTGCGCAGGCCGGTGTTGCCACCGCGCATGAAGCGCAGGGCCGCAGCGGTCTGCTGCATCCGCGGCTGCGCCCGATCTATGGCGGTGGGCGCATCGCCGGTAGCGCGATCACCGTGTCGGTGCCGCCGGGCGACAACTGGATGATGCACGTGGCCATCGAGCAGCTCCGCGAGGGCGACGTGCTGGTGGTGGCGCCGACCAGCGACTGCACCGACGGCTACTTCGGCGATCTGCTGGCGACCTCGGCCCAGGTGCGTGGCTGCCGCGGGCTGGTGATCGATGCCGGCGTACGCGACGTGCGTGACCTCACCGCGATGGGCTTCCCGGTCTGGAGCCGCGCGATCCACGCACAGGGCACGGTCAAGGAAACGCTGGGGTCGGTCAATGTGCCGGTGGTCTGTGGCGGGGCACTGGTCCGGCCGGGCGATGTGGTGATCGCCGACGACGACGGGGTCTGCATCGTGCCGCGTGCGGATGCGGCGCATGTGGCCCGCGAGGCACAGGCCCGCGAGGCCCGTGAAGCGGACAAGCGCGAACGGTTGGCCAAGGGCGAGCTGGGCCTGGACATCTACCAGATGCGCGAGCGCCTGGCGGCCAAGGGCCTGCGCTATGAGTAAGGCCGTGCGCGCGATGTGGATGCGCGGCGGCACCTCCAAGGGCGGGTTCTTTCTCGCTTCGGAGCTGCCGGCCGAGCCGGCCACGCGCGATGCCTTCCTGCTACGTGCGTTCGGCTCGCCCGATCCGCGCCAGATCGATGGCATGGGCGGCGCTGATCCGCTGACCTCCAAGGTCGCGGTCGTGGCGCCCTCCCGCCATGCGGATGCCGACGTGGACTATCTGTTCCTGCAGGTGTTCGTGGACCAGGCCGTGGTCAGCGATGCGCAGAACTGCGGCAACATGCTGGCCGCCGTCGGCCCGTTCGCCATCGAGCGTGGATTGGTTGCAGCCACGGGCGAGCAGACCGACGTACGCATCTTCATGTGCAACACCGGCACGCTCGCCTCGGCGACCGTGCAGACGCCGCAGGGCACGGTGGCGTATGACGGCCAGGCACGCATCGACGGCGTGCCCGGCAGCGCCGCCCCGGTTCCATTGGCGTTCGCCGACATCGCCGGCTCCAGCTGTGGCGCGCTGCTGCCGACCGGCCATGCTGTCGATGTCATCGACGGGGTGGAGACCACCCTGATCGACAACGGCATGCCGTGCGTCGTGCTGCGCGCCTCCGATGTGGGCATCACCGGCCATGAGGACCGCGCCACGCTGGACGCTGATGAGGCGCTCAAGGCCACGTTGGAGGCGATCCGCCTGCAGGCCGGCCCGCTGATGCGGTTGGGTGATGTCAGTGCCCAGTCCGTCCCCAAGATGATGCTGGTGGCGGCGCCTCGCGCAGGCGGGGCGATCAGCGTCCGTTCGTTCATTCCGCATCGCTGCCACGCCTCCATCGGGGTGCTTGGGGCAGTGACGGTCGCCACGGCCTGTCTGCTGCCCGATTCCCCCGCGCATGCCCTCGCGGCGCTGCCCGGCGGCCCGCATCAGACGCTGGAGATCGAGCACCCCAGTGGAAGCACCGCTGCCGTGCTGGATCTGGACGCGGCCGGGCAGGTGACCCGCGCCGCGGTACTGCGCACCGCGCGAAAGCTCTTCGACGGCATGCTGTTCGACTGAATACGCACGACGTCCTTATTCTTGTGACCTGGGAGGGTTGATATGACCGTTGTAGAGAAGCGGCCGAGCCGCTTCGGCATTGTGGGCCAGCTCTGGTTCCAGGTGCTGGCAGGTACCGTGATCGGCGTGCTGTTGGGGTGGCTGCAGCCGGACATCGGCTCGGCGATGAAGCCCTTCGGCGACGCGTTCATCAAGCTGATCCGGATGATGATCGGTCCGATCATCTTCGTCACGGTGGTGCATGGCATCGCCGGCATGCGCGACATGCGCAGCGTGGGCCGCCTGGCCCTGAAATCGCTGATCTACTTCGAAGTCATCACGATCCTGGCGCTGATCGTGGGCCTGGTGGTGGTGGATGTCTGGAAGCCGGGCGCGGGGATGAACATCGACCCGGCCACCATCGACATGGCCAGCATCCAGGGCTACGTGCACAGCGCGCATGACCAGTCGATCGTGTCCTACATCATGGCGATCATCCCCAACACGCTGGTGAGTGCCTTCACCGAAGCGCACGTGCTGCAGGTGCTCTTCGTGGCGGTGCTGTTCGGTGTGGCGCTGGCCTCGATCGGCGAGCGCGGCGCGCCGGTGATGAAGGTGATCGAGTCCACCTCGGGCGCGCTGTTCAAGATCATCGGCTACATCATGTACTTCGCCCCGATCGGCGCCTTCGGTGCAATCGCCTTCACCGTTGGCCAGTTCGGTGCGGGCTCGCTGCTGTCGCTGGGCGAGCTGATCATCGAGTTCTTCGTGGTCTGTGGGCTGTTCACCGTGCTGGTGCTGGGCAGCGTGTGCTGGTGGACCGGTGCCAGCTTGTGGCGGCTGCTGGGCTACCTGCGCGATGAGATCGTCATCGTCGCGGCGACCACCTCCACCGAAACCGTCCTGCCGCGCCTGATCGAAAAAATGAAGAAGCTGGGCTGCGAGGAAGGTGTGGTGGGTTTCGTGATCCCGGCCGGCTACTCGTTCAACCTCGACGGCACCTGCCTGTACCTGACCACCGTCGCGCTGTTCCTGGCCCAGGCGACCAACACCGAGCTGACCGTCTGGCACCAGCTGGGCCTGATCGCGGTGCTGCTGCTGACCTCCAAGGGAGCGGCCGGTGTGGCCGGCGCGGCATTCGTGGTGCTGGCAGCGACGCTGGGTACCACCGGCACGATCCCGGTGGCGAGCATCGCGTTGATCCTGGGCATCCACCGGATCCTGGCAGAGGGCCTGACCTTCGTGAACCTGATCGGCAATGCGATCGCGGTGCTGGTCATCGCCAAGTGGGAAGGCAAGCTCGACGAGAAGGTGCTGGCCGAGCAGATCGGCACTCGGCGGCTGAGACGCCGCGTGCTGACTGCCGCCACCGTCTGATCCTGCCGCCGCGGCGCTGCCGCGGCCTCCCGACATCCATCCGTTGCGCGGCTGCGGCCGCGCACAGGAGGCGCTTGTGTCCCGTTTTCCCCGCAATACCCTTTGCCTGCTGGTGGCTGCCAGCCTGGCGGCGCCGGCGTTCGCCGCGTCCGCTTCACCCAAGGGCAGTCTGCCCGATGGCGTCGATCTCACGTTGGACCTGGTCGGCAACGTCGCCTCCAATCCGGTCGGTGGTGTCGAGCAGGGCACCGAAGGCTCGTACTGGGTGATGGCCCAGTCCAAGTTTGATCTGGACACGCTGTGGGGTATCCACAACACCGACGTCGATGCGCAGTGGGCCTGGTTCGCCGGCCGCAACCTGGCGCGCGAGAAAATCGGCAATTCGATCAGTGCCCAGCAGACCTGGCGGCCGGTGGCCGGCGGGCGCCTGACCCGGCTGACCCTGCGCCACCGCTTCGACAACGGCCTGAGCATCATTGCCGGGCGTGCCCCGGTGAACAGCTACTTCAACAGCTCCGCGCTCAACTGCGTGTTCATGAGCAACGCGATGTGCCTGACCCCGTATGGGGCGATCACCGATCTGGGCATCACCGCCTACCCGAACGCGTCCTGGGCCGGGATCGTGCGCTACGACGTGAATGACCGCTGGTATGCGCAGGCCGGTGCCTTCGACTACAACAACGCCTTGAACAAGGCCGGCAAGAACGGCCTGGACTTCTCGGTGGGCGAGGGTACCGGGACCATCACCGCGTATGAAGTCGGCTACCAGACCAGCTTCGCCAATAACCGTCTGCCGCGGACCTTCCGGCTGGGCATGTACCGCAACAGCGATGGTGGCAAGAGCTCCTACTACGATGCCAACGGCACCTCCGCAGCGCTGACCGGCAGGCCGACCGCGGTGCAGGACGGTGCGCGGTCGGGCGGGTATGCCATGGCCGATCAGACGGTCTGGCGGGGTACAGGCAAGCGCAACCTCGCGCTGTTTGCGCGCGCGTACGTGAACACGGGCAACGAAGCGCCGGTCGACACCTTCGTCTCGGCCGGCTTCGTCAAGACCGGCACCTTCGCCGGCCGCGAGCAGGACACGTTGGCGATGTTTGTCTCCAACACCCACTTCAGTGACGAACAGATCGACTTCCTGCGCGACCGGCGTACCCGCAATGGCGGCAACGGTGCGCCGCATGCGGACGAGATCATCGCCGAGCTCAGCTATGGCTGGGCCGTGCACAAGGGCATCCGCCTGATGCCCAACCTGCAGTACGTCATCAACCCCGATCCCCTCTACGCGCCTACCCGTACCACCGACATTCCCGATGCGCTGATTGTCGGGCTGCGCATGGACATCCACTTCGCCCAGCTGTTCGGCTGGTGATTGATCCCCCACGAGGCCCCTGCATGATCATCGATTGCCACGGTCATTACACGACCGCCCCCGCCAGCCACGACGCCTTCCGCAAACAGCAGATCGCGCATTACCACGACCCCTCGCTGCCGGCGCCGGTCTACCCGGAGATCAGCGATGCGGAGTTGCGCGAGAGCGTGGAGGCCAACCAGTTGCGCCTGCTGCGCGAGCGTGGTGCCGACATGACCATCTTCTCCCCGCGTGCCAGCACCATGGCCCATCACATCGGCGACGAACGGGTCAGCGCGGAATGGACACGCCGCTGCAACGACCTGATCGCCCGCGTGGTGGCGCTGTATCCGGAGACCTTCATCGGCGTGTGCCAGCTGCCGCAGTCGCCGGGCGTGCCGATCGCCCATTCGATCGCCGAGCTGGAGCGCTGCGTCAACGAGCTCGGCTTCGTGGGCTGCAACCTCAACCCGGACCCGTCCGGCGGCCACTGGACCGGCCTGCCGCTCACCGACAAGGCCTGGTATCCGTTCTTCGAGAAGATGGTGGAACTGGACGTTCCGGCGATGGTGCATGTCTCGGGCAGCTGCAACGCCAACTTCCATGCCACCGGCGCGCACTACCTCAACGCCGATACCACCGCGTTCATGCAGTTCCTGCAGGGCGATCTGTTCCGTGACTTCCCTGCGTTGCGTTTCATCATTCCGCACGGCGGCGGTGCGGTTCCCTATCACTGGGGGCGTTTCCGTGGCCTGGCCGACATGCTGGGCAAGCCGCCGCTGAACGAGCACGTCATGAAGAACGTGTTCTTCGATACGTGCGTCTATCATCAACCGGGCATTGATCTTCTTTTCAAGGTCATCGACATCGACAACATCCTGTTCGGTTCGGAAATGGTCGGCGCGGTCCGCGGCATCGATCCGGAAACGGGGCAGTTCTTCGACGACACGCTGCGGTATGTGAACGCGCTGGGCCTGTCCGAGAGCGATCGCCGCAAGGTGTGCGAAGGCAACGCGCGGCGGGTCTATCCGCGTCTGGATGCGCAGCTGAAGGCGAGGGGCCTGTGATGAGTGATTTCGTGAAAGACGCCGATTGGCTGGATTTCTGCCCCGCACCGAGCGTGCCGCGCTTCGTGCCGCCCATGGGCGCCGTGGACGCGCATTGCCATGTCTTCGGGCCGGGCGACCGCTTCCCCTACGCACCCGAGCGCAAGTACACCCCATGCGACGCCGGCAAGGAACAGCTGTTCGCGCTGCGTGACCTGCTGGGATTCGAGCGCAGCGTGATCGTCCAGGCCACCTGCCATGGCGCCGACAACAGCGCCCTGGTCGATGCCCTGCGCAGTGCGGGCGGCCGCGCCCGTGGCGTGGCGACCGTGCGTGACAGCGTGACCGATGCTGAACTGCGTGAGCTGCACGCGGCGGGCGTGCGCGGGGTCCGCTTCAATTTCGTGAAGCGGCTGGTCGATCCCAAGCCGGATGCGTACTACCGCGCGATCATCGAGCGCATTGCGCCGCTGGGCTGGCACGTGGTGGTCTACTTCGAGGCGGCCGATCTGGCCGAGCGCTGGGACTTTTTCACCTCACTGCCGACCACCGTGGTGGTGGACCACATGGGTCGACCGGACGTGACCCAGCCCGTGGAAGGTCCGGCGTTCCAGCAGTTCGTGCGGCTGATGGATGAGCACGCCAATGTGTGGAGCAAGGTCAGCTGCCCGGAGCGCCTCTCGCGCAGTGGGCCGCCGCATTACGACGACGTGGTGCCGTTCGCGCGCCACCTGGTGGAGAGATTCCCGGACCGGGTCTTGTGGGGGACGGACTGGCCGCACCCCAATCTGACCTCGCACATGCCCGACGACGGTACGCTGGTGGACGTCATTCCGCGTATCGCAGTGACCGCGGATCTGCAGCGCAGGCTGCTGGTGGACAACCCGATGCGGCTGTACTGGGCGTAGGTGTCGACCGGCCCGCCGCTGCTAGCTGCGAACCAACGCCATCAACCGCTCCGCAATCCGCTCCAGCGGCACCATTTCCTCGGCCGCGCCGATCCTCACCGCGCTGCCCGGCATGCCCCAGACCACGCTGGTGGCTTCATCCTGCACCAGGGTCGGGGCACCGGCGTTGCGAAGATCCAGCAAGCCGCGCGCACCATCGTCGCCCATACCGGTCAGGATCGCGCCGATGGCATTGGCGCCCGCACTTTCGGCCACCGAGCGGAACAGCACGTCCACCGCCGGCTTGTGCCGGTTGATCGGCGGACCGTCGTCGATCCGGCACCGCCAGCGCGCACCGTCCCGGATGACGCGCAGGTGCTTGCCACCGGGCGGCAGGTAGGCATGGCCGGGCAGGACCGCTTCGCCGTCGGTGGCTTCGCGCACCGACATTGCCGAATGGCGGTCCAGGCGCTCGGCGAACGGGGTGCTGAACTGCGCCGGCAGGTGCTGGGTCATCACCACGGCCGGGGCATCGGCCGGCAGGCCTTCGAGCACCACGCGCAGGGCTTCGGTGCCCCCGGCGGAGGCGCCGATGGCGATCAGGCGGTCGGTGGTGCGGAACTGGATGGAGCGCGGTGTCGCCACCGGCGCCACGGCACCCAGGGTGATCCGCGGGGGATTGGGCCGGGACAGCGGGCGCACGCGCGAGCGCGCGGCCATCTTGACCTTGGCGATGATCTCGTCGGCGTAGCCCTGCAGGCCACGGGCGACATCCAGCTTCGGCTTGGAGACAAAGTCCACCGCGCCCAGCGCCAGCGCCTGCAGGGTGGTGTCGGCACCGCGCTCGGTGAGCGAGGAGATCATCACCACCGGCAGCGGATGCAGGCGCATCAGGTTTTCCAGGAAGGCCAGGCCATCCATCCGTGGCATTTCCACGTCCAGCGTGATCACGTCCGGCGCCAGGCGCTTGATCTTCTCGCGCGCCAGCAGGGGATCGGCAGCGGTGCCGACGACCTCGATGCCGGGATCGCTGGCGAGGATCTCGCTCAGCATCTGGCGGACGACCGCCGAGTCGTCGACGATCAGGACTTTGCAGGGCACACCGTGGGTCATTCGAACAGCTCCACGCCACCGGTGACCGGGGCCTTGGACAGGCGGGCGCGCACGGCCGATTCGGTCGCGGCCACTTCAGCTTCATGGGCGTGCGGCAGGCGCTGCACCACCACGCGGCCGGTATCGGCGAAGAACCACACCTTGCGTGGATGGATGCCGCACAGGTCCTCGGCGATGATCGGAATGTGCTCGGCCTGCAGGTACTGGCGCACGAACTCGGCGTTGCGGGTGCCAACCGGGTTGCTGGTGAAGCCCTTGAGCACGTTGGCCCCGCCGAACACCTTGGCCTCCAGCCGCTTGCGGTGCGCGCCGCGCTTGAGCAGATCGTTGATCAGCAGTTCCATCGCGTAGCTGCCGTAGCGCGCGGGCGCGCCATCACCGACGTTGCCTTCGGGCAGCAGGAAATGGTTCATGCCACCGATCTTGAGCACCGGATCGCGCAGGCAGGCGGCCACGCAGGAGCCCAGCGTGGTGGTCAGTGCGGTGTTGTCATCCACGGCGAGGTACTGGGTCGGCAGCAGCTTGGCGGCGGTCACCTGGAAGCGGCTGTCGAAATAGCGCATCACCTCGTCGTTACGGATCGGCAGACTCATACCGGTGCTCCCGGCGCGCGCTTGTACAGCGTGCGGCCGCAGGGTTGGATCAGGTCGGCGGCGTGCAGGTAGTTCTCCGAGTGGCCGGTATAGAGCAGGCCGTCATCGCCCATGTGCTGGATGAGACGCGAGAGGATCCCGCGCTGGGTCGGTTTGTCGAAATAGATCATCACGTTGCGGCAGAACAGGGCATCGAACGGGCCGCCGACGTCGTAACGGCTGGCGAGCAGGTTGAGCGGACGGTAGTCGATGAGGTCACGCAGGGCTGGATTGACCCGGCAATGCCCTTCGTTGGGGCCGGTACCGCGCTGGAAGTAGCGCTTGCGGATCGCCGGATCCAGTCCGGCGACCCGGTCGATCGCGTACACGCCGCGGCTGGCGGTGGCCAGCACCTGGGTGTCCACGTCGGTCGCCAGGATGCGCACCGGCGGTTTGAGCGTGCCGAAGGTCTCGCAGGCCGTGATCGCCATCGAGTAGGGTTCTTCGCCGGTCGAGGCCGCGCACGACCACAGCTGCAGCGTGCCATGGCCGGCGCGAAGGCGCAGTTCCTCGGCGAGCTTCTCGAAGTGGTGCGGTTCGCGGAAGAACGCGGTGAGGTTGGTGGTCAGGGCGTTGGTGAACGCCTGCCATTCGTCACCGCCGTGGGCTTCGAGCTGGTCCAGGTAGTCGCTGAAGCTGCGCATGCCGAGCGCACGCAGCCGCCGCGACAGCCGTCCATAGACCATGTCGCGCTTGGCCGGGGCCAGCGAGATGCCGACGCGCTGGTAGATCAGCTCGCAGACGCGGCGGAAGTCACGGTCGGCGAACTCGAATTCGCGAGCGTTCGGTGAAGCGGCGTTGGCTGGGGGCGTGGACACGGACGGACTCGCAGGGGAAGGGGGCGCGGCGATCGTGGGATCGCCGCGGGAACTCAGAACGCTTGCCAGTTGCCGTCATCGGCCGACGTGCTGCGCGGGGTGCGCACCGGGGCGGTGGCACGCGGGGCAGGGGATGCTGGCGGTGCCGGGCGGCTGGGGCGGCGCATCGGGGCCAGCTCGGCAACCGCACGGGCGGTCACGGCACTGACCGCCTGGGCGACCTGGTTGTCGAGGCGGAAGATCGCCACCGCATCGGCCAACTGGGTGGCCTGTTCTTCCATCGCACGGGCGGCGGCCGTGGCTTCTTCCACCAGGGCGGCGTTCTGCTGAGTGGTCTCGTCCATCTGCACCACGGTCTGGTTGACCTGGTCGATGCCGGCGGACTGCTCCTGCGAGGCGGCGGAGATCTCGGCCATGATGTCGGTCACGCGCTGCACCGAGGCCACGATCTCGCCCATGGTGGCACCGGCCTGGTTGACCAGCTGGGAGCCCTCGGCGACCTTGCCGACGGAGTCGTCGATCAGGCCCTTGATTTCCTTGGCCGCGCCGGCCGAACGCTGGGCCAGCGTGCGCACTTCGGAGGCGACCACCGCAAAGCCGCGGCCCTGTTCGCCGGCACGGGCGGCTTCCACCGCGGCGTTCAGCGCCAGGATATTGGTCTGGAAGGCGATGCCGTCGATGACCGAGATGATCTCGGCGATCTTCTTCGAGGAGGTCTGGATCGCGGCCATGGTGGTCACCACTTCGCCGACGACATTGCCGCCCTGGGAGGCCACCGTGTGTGCGCCGATCGCCAGCTGGTTGGCCTGGCGGGCATGTTCGGCATTCTGGCGCACGGTGGAGGTGAGTTCCTCCATCGAGGCGGCGGTCTCTTCCAGGTTGGCGGCCTGCTGCTCGGTGCGGCGCGAGAGGTCGCTGTTGCCGGTGGCGATTTCACCGGCGGCCAGGTTGATGCTGCCGGCGGCCTCCTGGATCTGGCCGACGATCTGGGTCAGCTGCGCGACGGTGGCGTTGGCATCGTCGCGCATGGTGGCGAAGACGCCCTGGAAATCGCCGTGCATGCGCGCGGTCAGATCGCCCTCGGCAATGGCCGACAGCAGCTGCGAGAGCTTGCCCAGGTTCTCATCGCTGACCTGCATCATCGCGTTGAGGTGACCGATCATCCGGCGGAAATCGTGATCGAAGCGGGCGGTGTCGCCCCGCTGGCTGAAATCGCCGGCGGCGGCGGCCGCAGCCAGGCGCTGGATCTCGCCATTGATGCTGCCCAGGTTCTGCTTGACCGCATCGACGGTGCCGGTGATGGCGGCCTTTTCGCCCGGGTAGCGCGCGATATCGGCGCTGAGGTCGCCCTGTGCGTAACGCTGCACCACCGCCAGCACCTCGTCCATGGTCTGCACGTGCGCGCCGACCAGGCTGTTGGTCTCGTGCACCATCAGGCCGTACTCGCCGGGGAAGGCGGTTTCATCCATCCGGTAGCGGGTGTTGCCGGCGTCGTGGCGGCTGGCCATCTCGCGCTGGCCGCTGATCACCGCGTGCAGCTGTTCCTGCATGCGCGCCATGCTCTCCAGCAGGCGGCCGGGTTCGTCATGGGCCTGTTCGCCGATGCGGCTGTCCAGCTTGCCGCGGGCGATGCTCTCGGCCACATGGGTGGCCTGGCGCAGGGGCAGGGTGATGCGGTTGCCGATCAGCCAGCTCAGCGCCAGCACGATCAGCACCACGCCGCCGCCGGTCGCCGCCATGATCGCGGTGAACACCAGTGCCTGCTGCTGCACATCGTCCATGTAGACGCCGCTGCTGACCACCCAGTTCCACGGTGCGTACATCCCGGCATAGGCCACCTTCTCGACCACCTTCTCGGTGCCCGGCTTGGCCCACTGGTAGGAAACGAAGCCACCGCCGAGGCGGGCCATGCCGATCTGGTCGTAGTACACGCGCACCCCGTCATCGGTGCGGTAATCCTTCATGTCCTGCCCGATCAGCTCCTTGCGGAACGGATGCATGAGCATCCGGTAGTTCGTGTCGTACACGTTGAAGTAGTAGGTATCGCCGTCGGCACGCATGCTCTCCAGCGCCGTCAGCGCGGCCTGCTTGGCCGCAGCGTCGGTCAGTTCACCGCTGTCCGCCAGCCGGTTGTAGTGCTCCAGGATGCCGTAGGTGAGCTCGACCTGGGTCTTCAGGCTGTCCTTGCGGGTGTCGGTCAGATCCAGGTACTGCATGCGCGCAGCGACCACCGACAGGGCGATGACACCCAGGGCGATCAGCACGGTCAGCAGGTTGAGCTTGCGCCTGACGGACAGGTTGGAGAAATACGGGTTCCAGCGGCGGAATAGATTCATGGGCAGGGCATCTGAGCGGGCAAAAGCACGTGGCGATGCCAGGAGCACGCGGTGGCGATCACCATCCTGGCTGGCCGCGACGAAGTGTCGGGCAATGCTGTTATCGGCCGGATCCGGCGAGTATTGAGTGCGTTGCCCATCGGCCATTCAGCCGGACAACAAAAAACCCCGGTGCCGAAGCACCGGGGCCTGTCATTCACAGCACGCCGCAGGGCGGCTTAGAACTCCTGCCAGTCGCCGTCGGCCAGTTCGGTGGCCACCGGGCGCGAGGCCGGGCGACGCACTGCCGCCTGCGCCAGCGGCGCGCGGGCGGCACGCGGCGGTGCGACCACGGCCGGGGCGGGCGCGATGTCCTGCTCATCGAGCTTGAAGATCGACACGGCATCGGTCAGATGGCCGGCCTGCTCTTCCATGGCACGGGCGGCGGCGGTGGCTTCTTCCACCAGCGCGGCGTTCTGCTGGGTGGTCTCGTCCATCTGCACCACGGTCTGGTTGACCTGCTCGATGCCGGCGGACTGCTCCTGCGAGGCGGCGGAGATCTCGGCCATGATGTCGGTCACGCGCTGCACCGAGGCCACGATCTCGCCCATGGTGGCGCCCGCCTTCTGCACCAGCGCCGAGCCATCATTGACCTTGCCGACGGAGTCGTCGATCAGGCCCTTGATCTCCTTGGCCGCGCCGGCCGAACGCTGGGCCAGGGTGCGTACTTCGGAGGCCACGACCGCGAAGCCACGACCCTGTTCACCGGCACGCGCCGCTTCGACGGCCGCGTTCAACGCGAGGATATTGGTCTGGAAGGCGATGCCGTCGATGACCGAGATGATCTCGGCGATCTTCTTGGACGAGGTCTGGATCGCGCTCATGGTCGTGACGACCTGGCCGACCACATCCCCCCCCTGCGAGGCGACGGTGTGCGCGCCGATGGCGAGCTGGTTGGCCTGGCGGGCATGCTCGGCGTTCTGGCGCACGGTGGAGGTCAGTTCCTCCATCGAGGCCGCGGTTTCTTCCAGGTTGGCGGCCTGCTGTTCGGTACGGCGCGACAGGTCGCTGTTGCCGGTGGCGATCTCGCTGGCGGCCGAGTTGATCTGCTGGCTGGAGTGCTTGATCCGGGTGACGATGCCGCTGAGCTGCTCGGCGGTGGCGTTGGCGTCGTCGCGCATCCGGGCGAACACGCCCTGGAAGTCGCCGTGCATGCGCACGGTCAGGTCGCCCTGGGACAGCGCGGCCAGCAGGTTGGAGACCTGTTCGATGCTGGCCGAGTTGGCATCCAGCAGGCCGTTGAGCTGCTGGGCCAGCTGCAGGAAGAAGCCTTCCTTGCCATCGCTGTCGATGCGGCCGGAGAGATCGCCGGCCGCGGCCTGGGCGATCACGCGGGCCACTTCGGCTTCCACCAGGGCTTCCGGGGTGCGGTCGCGCCATTCGATGACGTGGCCGACGGTCTCACCCTGTTCGTTGGCGATCGAGGAGATGACCTGGGCGAACTGGGCCTCGCCGAACTGCATCGGGCGGCGGCTGACGCCGTGCTGCTGCAGCTGGGCCAGGGTCTTGGGATCCATTTCGCTGCCGTGCTCCAGCGCGGCGGCCGACTTGCCGATCAGCGAGGCGGCGGCGTCGAAGTCCGGCAGGTCCTTGCGAATGTCGGCTTCGTACTGGCTCAGGGTCTGCTGCAGGGCGCGGTTGCTGTACACGATGGTGTGCTGCGCATCGGTCAGGTAGACGCCGGTGGAGCTGTAATCCAGCGCGGTACGGATGCGCAGGTTCTCGCGGGCAATGGCCTGGTCGGTTTCGGTACGCTCGCGCAGATCACGCTGCATGCGCTGCATGGCCTGCAGCAGATCGCCGACTTCATCCTTGCGGCTGACATCGATATGGCCGTCCAGCTTGCCGCTGGCGACATCGTTGGCGACCGAGACGGCGCCGCGCATGCTGCCCACCAGCGAACGGGCAAACAGATACACCAGCACCAGGCCCAGGGCGGCGCCGCCGAGCAGGGTGATGACGGTCAGCATGGCCGAGGCGGCGTAGGTGGATTCGGCTTCTTCGCGCGAGGCGCGCGAGAGACGGTTGTCCTCGGCGATCAGGGCTTCGAGCGCGGCCGAGGCCTTGCGATGCTTGGCGCGGGTTTCACCAACGAAGGTGTCCACGGCATCGTCGGGCAGGTCCAGCTCGAGCATTTCGGTGACGGCGTCGTAGGACGCCAGCGAGTCGGTCCAATCCTTGGCGAAGGTGTCAAACAGCTTCTTCTGCTGGGGATTGTCGATCAGCGCGGGGTATTTTTTGATCGAGGCGTCGATCTGGGTGCGAAGCTCCGCCGCGCGGGACTTGGCTTCGGCCTTGACGTCATCGCTGGCGCGGATGAGGCCCTGGTAAGCGGAGTTGCGGTACTCGCCGACCATGCCACGCAGTTCGCCGGCCATGCGGATGCTGTCCATCCGGGGGCCAGCCAGTTCAGTGGTGACGTTGTTGAGTGAGTGCAGGCCACGATAGGCCACGATGCCCTGCAGCAGCATCACCAGCAGGAGGACGCCGAAAGTCAGCATCAACTTGGGCATCAGTTTGAGGTTGTTGATCCACGGCATGGCAGGTGCGGTCTCCAGTGGCAAACGCGTCCGGCCGTCGGGGCCGGTTGCAGCGACCACGCCGGCCTGGGCCGGCGTGGCAGGGCGTACGGGCAATTACTTGATGTTGGCGAGCTTGAGGCCGGCCGGCGAGCTGACTTCGATTTCAGCGCGCGATGCATCGCGGGCGATCTTGCCGATGACGCAGACGGTCTTGCCTTCCAGCGATTCCAGCGGGAAGCTGAACTTGTCGCGGTTGGCGCCGGCGATGCGGGCCGAGAAGGTGTGGCGCGGGAACGCGCCGCCCATGTACAGGAAGGTCGGCTGACCTTCAGAGCCTTCGGCGTAGCGGGCCTTCTCGACCTTGCCGCAGACCATGCCGTCCTTGCCGACCGAGCGCGGGGCCATTTCCGGCGGAATCATTTCACCGGACTGGGCGAATGCAGTAGAGGCGGAAGAGGCGATCACGGCGACCGAGAACAGGGCAAGCAGGGACTTCATCGGGAAAATTCTCCGGGGATATGGGCAAGGTGGCCCGGCCATGGGCGATCCAGTGCAGCCGGGTTCTGAAACCAGCTATCGGCCGGTCAGCGGGGAACTGAAGCAATTTTTTCGACGGTGGCCGTTGCCGGTGGCGACAGCGGCGTGACGGCCGTTTTTCTGTGACGGATGTCTCAGGCGGCGACGTCGTCGATGACCGGGGCCTGGCCCATGTCGGCGCTGTCGAGCAGGGTTTCGATATCCAGCAGGATCAGCATCCGATCGTCCTGGGTGCCGATGCCGGAGATGAAGCGGGTATCGACGGCGGCGCCGAACTCGGGCGTCGGGCGGATCTGGTCGGCAGCCAACGGGATGACGTCGGAGACGCTGTCAACGACGATGCCGACGACGCGGTCTTCGACGTTGAGGACGATCATGACGGTGAAGGCGTCGTAGGTGGCATTTTCCAGGCGCAGTTTGAGGCGCAGGTCGATGACGGGGACGATGGTGCCGCGCAGGTTGATGACGCCTTTGATGTAATCCGGGGCATCGGGGACGCGGGTGACGGAGTCGTAGCCGCGGATTTCCTGGACTTTGAGGATGTCCACGCCGTAGTGCTCGGCGCCGAGGGTGAAGCTGAGGTATTCGCCGCCGTCGCTGGCGGCGTTGGTGTTCTTGTCGTTCATCGAGGGGTCCTGGGTCGGGCGTGGCGGTCGAATAACCGGGGGTCACGCTGGATATCGGCCTGCTCGGGGGCGACTTTAGCTCCCACACCCACCCTGCCTTCAACTCGGGCCCAGCCAACTGTCCATGGGGCGGCGCGCTGACCCAACCACGCATCAACTGAGCCACGCAGTTGAAGCAGCCATCAACTCTCCCCGTTCTTCCTCGCACTGCGCTGCCGGTCGATACGGAAGATGTAGCGCTGGATCGCGCTGTCGCCACCGCGCGGGAGGTTGTCGAAGCGCATGCCGATGCGCTTCATCTCGACACCGTTGGGCAGCTTGACCGCCAACTGGTTGCAGACGATCAGCGAGACGTGCAGCGGGCTGCCATCGGGGAGATCGAGCTGGGCGGCGTAGCGTTTCTGCAGGGAAAATACGTTGCAGTCCACCGGTACCGTGACGGCCAGACCGCCGCCGCTGATGTCGACCACGCGCAGCTGCAGCACCTCACCGCGGTCTTCGTTGATCGGGAACTGCAGGTGGGGCGAATCGGTGATCGGCGTTTCCAGCCGGTACAGTTCGCGGCGCTGCAGGTGCACCAGCTCGTCGGGGAAAGGCACGCGGAAGGCAACATGGCCTTCGTTGCGCACGCGTTGCAGGCCATCCAGGCGGAAGCGCACCATCACCCGGTCCAGCTGGGCGAAGCACAGCAGGTGGCCGGCGTCTTCGGCGGCGCGGTTGGAGGGCTCGGACGGGCTGCCGTCCAGGAGCAGCCAATCGTCGTCTTCGTCCAGTTCCAGCACCGCGGTGGGGAAGGATTGATCGCGGCCGCCCAGATGGGCGTTGATCAACGAACGCTGGTCGATCAGCGCCTGCAGCAACTGCCGGATCTGTCGGGGGTTGCGGACCAGGTACCTGTCATCCGTGGCATCGTCGTGGATGCCATGGGGACGGTCGTGTGCGTCGAGGCTGCCTTCGGACATGGAATCTACTGGGTTGGGCGGGTGCCGGCGTGCGGAGATGCCGGGGCTCAGTCCGTTTATCGGCAGCAGTTCACATTTATGTAGGGGAATTGTGCCGCGGTGGCGTGGCATGGCACCGGCGAAACGACGACACCCCGCCGGAGCGGGGTGTCGAAGGTCGACCGATCACGTGTCGAACGCGATCAGAATTCCTGCCACTCGGTATCGTTGGCCAGGGCCGGTTCACGACTCATGACACGGCGGGGCGCGGCCGCCACGCTGCGCGGCTTGGCCGGTGCCGCCGCGCGCGGCAGGGCGGGTGCGCGGAGCACGGCTGCCGGTGCCGCGTGCGCCTGGCCCT
Source organism: Stenotrophomonas sp. TWI602 (assembly GCF_039674045.1). NCBI lineage: Bacteria > Pseudomonadati > Pseudomonadota > Gammaproteobacteria > Lysobacterales > Lysobacteraceae > Stenotrophomonas > Stenotrophomonas sp. TWI602. The sequence continues at coordinate 18,703 of NZ_JBDJMT010000003.1, read as the reverse complement.
CCAGCTTGAACAGCGCGACCGCATCGGTCAGATGGCCGGCCTGTTCTTCCATGGCACGGGCGGCGGCGGTGGCTTCTTCCACCAGCGCGGCGTTCTGCTGGGTGGTCTCATCCATCTGCACCACGGTCTGGTTGACCTGCTCGATACCGGCGGACTGCTCCTGCGAGGCGGCGGAGATCTCGGCCATGATGTCGGTCACGCGCTGCACCGAGGCCACGATCTCGCCCATGGTGGCACCGGCCTGGTTGACCAGCTGCGAGCCTTCGGCAACTTTGCCGACCGACGCATCGATCAAGCCCTTGATCTCCTTGGCCGCGCCGGCCGAGCGCTGGGCCAGGGTGCGCACTTCAGAGGCGACGACCGCGAAGCCGCGACCCTGCTCGCCGGCGCGGGCGGCTTCCACCGCGGCGTTCAGCGCCAGGATGTTGGTCTGGAAAGCGATGCCGTCGATCACGGTGATGATGTCGGCGATGCGGCGCGAGGATGCGTCGATCTCGTGCATGGTGCTGACCACGCGGCCCACCACATCACCGCCCTGCGAGGCGACCGAGTGGGCGCCGATGGCCAGCTGGTTGGCCTGGCGGGCGTGTTCGGCGTTCTGGCGCACGGTGGAGGTCAGTTCCTCCATCGAGGCGGCGGTCTCTTCCAGATTGGCGGCCTGCTGCTCGGTACGACGCGACAGATCGTTGTTGCCCGAAGCGATCTCGCCGGCGGCGGTGCTGATGCTGGAGGACGCCTGCTGGATGCGGCCGACGATCTGGGTCAGCTGGGCGACGGTGGTGTTGGCATCGTCGCGCATCGAGGCGAACACCCCGTGGAACTGGCCCTGCATGCGCGCGGTGAGATCGCCGTTGGCGATGGACTGCAGCAGGTGCGAGAGCTGGGACAGATTGCCGTCGGCGACCTGCATCATCGTGTTGAGGTGCTCGATCATGACCCGGAAGTCGTGGTCGAAGCGTGTCGCATCGCCACGCTGGGTGAAGTCACCGGCGGCGGCGGCCTGGGCCAGCGACTGGATCTGCGTGTTGATCGCCAGCAGGCTCGCCTTGGCCGCATCCATCGATTCGTGCAGGATCGCGCGGGTGCCGGGGAGGCGGCGGGCGTTCGGCGAGAGATCGCCGGCGGCGTACTGGTTCAGGACGTTGATCGCGTCTTTGATCGAATCCAGGTGCTCGAAGATCACCGTGTTGATGCCGACGGCCAGCTGGCCATACACGCCCGGGAAATCTTCCGGAATGCGGTGGCTGATGTCCGGACCGGCGTGCATTTCCACCATCTGCTGGGTCTGCTCGGAGAAGCGGCGCAGCATCACGGTCATGTCGCGGGTGGCGGTCAGCATCTTGCCGGCTTCATCCTTGCTGGTGGCCTGGATGTTGACCGACAGATCGCCACGGGCGACCGACTGGATGGCGTGCACGGCCTGGCCAAGCGGGCGGGTGATGGCGCGCGAGATCACGACGCCCATCACGGCAGCCAGCAGCGACAGCAGCACGATGCAGCCGATGATCGCGTAGACGCTGTTCTGGTGCGTGGCGTTGGCGCTTTCGATGCGGCTGGCCATCACGCCGTTGCTGAACTCGCCCAGGTCCTTGAGTGCGGCGAACAGCGCGCGGCGTGCCGGGCGCGACTGTTCATCGGAGATCTGCTGGGCAGTGACGCCGTCGCCGGCGGCGATGGCGTCCTTGATCTGGCCGTTGGCCTTGAAGTAGTCGGCAGTGCGCGCGGCCACCACGTCGTACAACTGACGTTCCTTGTCGCCGGCCGGCAGCAGCGCGTAGGCGGCCAGCTCGGCGTTGACGATCTTGCCGGTGTCGGCCATGCGCTTGTCGTAGTCGGCGACCGACTCCGGCTTGTCCAGCACGGTCAGCTGGGCCATTTCGTAAGTGCGGAACTCGCCGAGCTGCGCGCGCACTTCGCCCAGGTGCTGGACCGAGGGAATGTCGTTGGTGCTCATCGCGCGCAGCTGGGCGTTGGCCTCGCCCAGGCGGACCAGGGCGAAGCTGCCCAGGGCCAGCGTCATCAACGTGGTGAGCGTGAAGCCTACCGCCAGCTTGCGGGCGATGGGCAGGTCGTGGAACCACTTCATGATTGAAACTCCGGGCAGGGCAGTGACGCACAGCCGTGGGGTGCTGGGCGGAATCAGCGGGATGGGAGAGAGTGGAGCGGAGGAGCGCGACGGTTGCCGTGGTCGCTACTTCGGATAGCGGCGCTGATCGACCGCAACTTGATAGTGCCGCGTCACATTTTTTTCACATTCGCCATCACGGCGCGATGGGCGGCGATGCTTGCTGTTGCAAGGGGTTGAGCGGTTTCTTCCGTACGCACGCGGACGGTGGGAGGGGGTGCTCGCCGCCTTGCGCGCTGACGGAGTTCACAGTTCGATGCGCCCTGATCAACACCCACGCACGCCCACGAAACAACGCCGCCGCTCCGGGGGAGCGGCGGCGTGGGGGACAGCATGATGGAGCCGCGTTATGCGGCCTGTGGCACCTTGAGCGAACGCACCAGGCCGCCGATGTCCACGATGAGGGCAACCCGGCCGTCGCCGAGAATGGTCGCACCGGAAACCCCGCTGATACGGCGGTAATTGTTCTCGATGTTCTTGACCACGACCTGCTGCTGGCCGACCAGTTCGTCCACTTCCAGCGCGATCTTCTGGCCATCGCCTTCAACGACCACCACCAGCGGATCGTCCATGGCACGGCCACCGTAGCCGTAGTACTCGCTGAGCGAGAGGATCGGCAGATACTCGCCGCGCACCCGCAGCACCCGGCCTTCGCCAGCCATGGTGCGCACATCGTCGGCCTGCGGCTGCAGGGCTTCGAGCACATAGGCCAGGGGCAGGATCAACGTTTCGCCGGCGACCGAAACGGTCATGCCATCCAGGATCGCCAATGTCAACGGCAGGCGGATCAGCACGCGGGTGCCGTTGCCGGCCTGGCTTTCCAGCTGTACTTCGCCACCCAGCGCCTGGATGTTGCGGCGGACCACATCCATGCCGACGCCACGACCGGACAGATCCGTGACGGCATCGGCGGTGGAGAAGCCGGGCTGGAAGATGAGATCCCAGACCTGCGCGTCGGTGGGGTTGTCCGGCACGCTCAGGCCGCGTTCGAGTGCCTTGGACAGGATCTTGTCGCGGTTCAGGCCGCGGCCGTCATCGCTGACTTCGATCACGATGTGGCCGCCCTGGTGCGAGGCCGCCAAGGTGATCGTACCGGTTTCGTCCTTGCCCGCCTCGCGACGCACGTCCGGCATTTCCAGACCATGGTCGATCGAGTTGCGGACCAGGTGCACGAGCGGATCGGCGATCTTCTCGATCAGGCCCTTGTCCAGTTCGGTGCCTTCGCCGATGGTGCGCAGGCGCACGTGCTTGCCCAGGCGCGAGGACAGATCGCGGACCAGGCGCGGGAAGCGGCGGAACACCGCGTCCACCGGCAGCATGCGCACGCCGATGACCGCTTCCTGCAGATCGCGGGTATTGCGTTCCAGCAGATCCAGGCCGGTCAGCAGCTGCTCGGCCTGCGCCGGATCCAGCGCGTGCGAGACCTGCTTGAGCATGGCCTGGGTGATGACCAGTTCGCCGACCAGATTGATCAGCGCGTCGACTTTATCCACGCTGACGCGGATCGAGGTCTCGGCTTCATGAGCGGCGGCGGCAGGCGGTGCGGCCGCCGCCGGTGCCGCAGGGGCGACGACGGCGGGTTTGGCCTCGACCGGCGCGCTGGTGGCCAGGCTCGGCGGTGCGGCCGGACGGATGTCCAGTTCGCAGTCGTCCACGACCCAGGCGAAGGTATCTTCGATCTTGCTGCGCGGTACCTTGCCGACCAGGCCGAGGTCCCATGCCAGGTGAGCTTCGAGCGGATCAAGCTGGTCGAAACCGGGCAGGCGATCCAGACGTGCGGCGACCTGCAGCGAGCCCAGGTGCTCGAGCTCGCGGATGATGCGCAGTGGGTCGTTGCCGCTCATGAACAGCGATGGCGCCGGCACGAAACCGATCTGCCACGCCTCCGGGGTGTCATCGACCTTGGCGGCCGCGACCGGTGCCGCCGCGGCGGCGTGGCCGGACAGCACCGCTTCCAGGCGCGCCTTGACCTCGGCGACCGCCTGCGGATCTGCAGCCTGGCCGTGTTCGGCTTCGCGCAGCAGCGCGCGCAGCACGTCCACCGACGCCAGCATCGCATCAACCGCGGCCGGCTCCAGCGCCCGCTTGCCGGCGCGCAGTTCGTCCAGCAGCGTTTCCAGCACGTGGGTCAGCGCGGCGATCGCATCGAAGCCGAAGGTGCCGGCGCCGCCCTTGATCGAGTGCGCGGCGCGGAACACCGAGTTGATGATCTCCGGGTCCTGCTGCCCCGATTCGAGCGCCAGCAGGCCAGCTTCCATCGCATCCAGCCCCTCGCGGCTTTCTTCGAAGAAGGTGGCGTGGAAACGTTGCAGATCCATGCTCATGGTGCGGGGTGTCCAGTTGCGAGGGGAGGGAAGGGTGAAGCGGGATCAGCCCAGGACTTTCTGGACGGTGGCGACCAGCTGTTCCGGGTTGAACGGCTTGACCAGCCAGCCGGTCGCGCCGGCGGCCTTGCCTTCGGACTTCTTGTCCGCGGCCGATTCGGTGGTCAGCATCAGCATCGGGGTGAACTTGTAGTCCGGCAGCTGGCGCAGCTCACGGATCAGCGCGATGCCATCCATGTTGGGCATGTTGACGTCGGTGACCACCGCGTTGAAGCGTTGGCCCTTGGCACGACCGAGGGCGACCGCGCCGTCTTCGGCTTCCTCGACGGAAAAGCCGGCCGAGGTGAGGGCGAAAGAGACCATCTGGCGCATCGACGCCGAATCGTCCACCACCAAGATACGTGCGCTCATGCAGCGTTCTCCACAGATTTCAGGTTGTCATGGGGTGCATCCAGGCCGAGGGCCTGGGTGACGCCGAGCAGGCGCGCGGCATCACGGAAGGTTGCGGTGCAACCGTGGAATCCGGTGGGATGCCCGGCCTTGCGGCGGGCCTCGACGAATGCGCACAGCACCTGCACCGAGGCGGTATGGATACGGCCGACCTGGCTGGCATCCAGCATCAGATCGCCGGCCTGATCCACCAGGGGGGCCAAACGTGTTTTCAGCTCGGTGCTGGTCTCGATACCGAGATCATCACCCAGGGCCACTGTGCTCATCATTGCTCCGGACAAACGGTTCCGAGGTCTATAACGGCAATAACCCGGGAAGCTTTAGCCGTTGCGGCGGTCAGTTCAGCAGCTGGGTTGCATCCAGCAGGATCATCGGCTGGGCGCCGCCGCGGGCCACGCCGCGGAAGAGGTCGTTGGAGATCTGGCAGATGCGGGCGGTATCGGGGGGCTCGATCTGCGAATCGGTGAGGTTGGCGACATCCTCCACGGCCGAAACGCGCAGCCCCATCGTCTCGCCGTTCTCTTCCAGCACCACGATGCGGGTATTGGCGTCGTTGCCGGCCGCGCTGCTGCCCAGGTGGATCCCCAGGTCCATCACCGGCACCACCTGGCCGCGCAGGTTCATGATGCCCAGCATTGCCGGCGAGGTGCCGCGCAGCGGCAGCAACGGCACCGGCAGGACCACTTCCTGGACCTTGAGCAGCTCCAGTGCGTAGGCCTGGGCGCCGCAGCGCAGGCGCAGCCAGCGCGAGGTGCGCTCGCTGGCGCGGCGGCTCTCGCGCGGGCTGGAGGCCGGGTCGCGTGCCTGGCGTTGTAGTTCCTCCCAGCTGCCAGGGCGACTCTGCGCCAGTGACGGGGTACCGGCGCGGACGCTGGTAGCGGCCGGCATCGGCGGCATCGGCGGCATCGGCGTCATGGAAGGCATCGGCCGGGCGATCGGTGCGCGGGCGGTTGGCAGCGCGGCGACCGGTGCCGGGGCGGGCGCCACCGCCGGCGAGGGTGCCGTCGCAGGCGCGTCGGTGCCTGCATCCACGGAATCGGTTTCGTAGACGACCTCGGCTGGCAGGTCGTCCCAGCTTGGGCGGGATTCGTCCACGGGCGCGGGCATCGCGCCGCTGAGGAGGGGGTCGTTGCGCAGCTCATCGAGCAGGTCGTCGAAGCCTGGCGCAGGCGCCGCGAGGGCAGCCTGCACAGGCGCGGCGTCCAGCGCCTGCACCTCCGTGGGGAGCGTCATCGCGCCGCTCAGCAGCGGATCGTTGCGCAGTTCATCCAGCAGGTCGTCGAAGCCTGGCGCGACGGCACTCGCTTCAGCCGCCGCGGCTAGTTCGGCGACGCCCGCGTTGCCGGTGGCAGACTCGGCTTGGACTGCTTCGACTGCGTCGACTGCGGCGAGCGCGTCAACCTCGACCCCCGCGACGGACACCGGCGCCTCTGCCGGCGCCGGCATCGCGTCGCCGAGCAGCTGCTCCAGGTAGTCGTCGAGGACCCCCGCGGTGTTCATGCCGCGCGCTCCATCTGCTGCGCGTCGTCGGCCAGGATCCATTCCAGGGCGCGGCGATAGGCGGCCAGGCCACGCCCGGGGTAATCCTCCGATTGCGGCGGCACGGTAAGGCTGGCGGCGTTGCAGATACGGGTGTCGACCGGGATCGCGTCTTCCCAGACGCGGTGGCCGTGCTTGTCCTGCATCAGCTTGACGGTTTCGTTGCCGGCGCGCGTGCGGCGGTCGAACAGGGTCGGCAGGATCGACATCGGCAGCGGGCGGCGGCGCGAGCGCTCGACCATTTCGCCGGTGCGGACCATGCCATCCAGGCCGTGCAGGGCCAGCGGCTCGGCCTGGGTCGGGATGATCAGGCGGTCGGCCGCAGCCAGTGCGTTGATCATCAACAGGCCCAGGGTGGGGGCGCAATCGAGCAGGATGTAATCGTGCTGGCCCTGATGGCGGCCCAATGCATTCTGCAGGGCCAGGCCGAGGCCAGGCTGGTTCGCGCTGCGGCGCTCCAGCGTGGCCAGCGCGGCCTGCGCGCAGACGTAGTCCAGGCCCGGGATGTCGCTGCGGTGGGCGAGGGTGGAGAGCTCGGCCGGTGGTGCGGCGAACAGTTCCAGCACGCCCTGCGGCGGCGGATCCAGCGGCACGCCGAAGGCGCGGGTCAGCGACGAATGCGGATCCAGATCGATCAACAGTACGCGGTGGCCCTGCGTGGCCAGACCGCGGCCGAGCGCAAGCGTCGTGGTGGTCTTGCCCACGCCGCCCTTCTGATTGGCAACAGCCCAGATACGCATGCGGTTCACTCCTTCATTGCGGGCGGAACGGCGGCGCCAACGCGGCTGCCGGCCGGCACCGGTGGCAACTGCACCGGTGCGATGGGGGTAACAGGGGTGCCGGCGGCGGTTGCCTGGGTGGCATCGGCCGCCTCGGCATCGGCGCTGAGCCGGTCGGTGATCGGATCGATGCTCTGCGCGGTGTCGGCCAGGATGATCACCATCACCCGCCGGTTGCGGTTGCGGCCTTCGGCGCTGGCATTGTCTTCGCGGGGGCGGAACTGGCCGTAGCCGACCATCGCCAGCCGTGCCGGCTGCAGGCCCTGATCAGCGAACAGATGCACCACGCTGGCCGCACGCCCGGCCGACAGCTCCCAGTTGGAGGGGAACAGCGAGGTGGCGATCGGGATGTTGTCGGTGTGGCCTTCCACGCGCACGCCATTGGGCGCATCGCGCAGCACTTCGGCCAGTTTGGAGAGGGTGTCGCGCGCGTGCACATCCAGCGTGGCCGAGCCGGTCGGGAACAGGATGTCGCTGTTGATCTCCACTTCGATCCACAGCTCGGTGCGGCGCACGGTGATCATGCCGCGTTCGATCAGCGGCGCCAGCGTGGCGGTGAGCTTGTCGGCGATGCCGTTGAGCTGGCGCTCGGCTCGCTGCAGCTGTGCCTGGTTGCGGATCGAGACCGGCATGCGCATCTGCGAGGCCATCGCCGGCAGCAGGGTCGGGTCGTTGCTGGGGGCGGGGGCGGAGGGGCCGATCTTGGTCCCGGCCCTGATCACCGAGGGGCTGTCCCAGCCGCCGCCCTGGACCTGCTGGTTGCCGACCTGCACCGGGTTGATGGTGCGCGGCGCGCCACCAAAGGCGGTGGTCAGCGCGTCAGCCATGATCCGGTACTTGCCCTCGTTGAGCGAGGAGATGGCGTACATCACCACGAAGAAGGCGAGCAGCAGCGTCATGAGGTCGGCGTAAGGGATCGCCCAGGCCTCATGGTTGGCATGTTCTTCGTGGTGCTTGCGGCGGGCCATGTCAGTGCAGGAACCCGGACAGGTTGGTTTCGATGTTGCGCGGGTTCTCACCCTGGGCGATCGAGATCAGGCCCTCGATGATCATCTCGCGGTCGCGGCTGTTGTGGTGGATCACGCTCTTGAGCTTGGCCGAGACCGGCAGGAACAGCAGGTTGGCCGAGGCGATGCCGTAGATGGTGGCGGTGAACGCCGCCGCGATGCCGTGGCCGAGCTTGCTCGGATCGGCAAGATTCTTCATCACCGCGATCAGGCCGAGCACCGCGCCGATGATGCCCAGCGTCGGCGCATAGATGCCCATGCCCTCGAACACCTTGGAGGCGGCCAGGTCCTGGCTCTCCTGGCTGCTCAGCTCGATCTCCATCATGTGCCGGATGGTTTCCGGCTCCACGCCGTCCACCAGCAGCTGCAGCCCCTTGCGCAGGAACGGATCGTCCTGGGCGTCGACCTGCGCTTCCAGACCGAGCAGGCCCTGGCGGCGGGCGATGTTGCTCCACTCCACGATCTGCTGGATCAGGTGGCGGCGGTCGCTGCTCGGCGGCAGGATCACCCACTTCACGATCTTGAAGGCGTGCTTGAACACGGCCGGCGAGGTGTGCAGCAGGATCGAGGCGATGGTGCCGACGATGACGATCACGAAGGCCGCCGGCGACCACAGCGACGCCAGACCAGCCCCCTTGAGGATGCTGCCGCCGACCAGTGAGGCCAACGCGAGGAAAAGTCCAATGAGGCTGAGTCTGTCCATGGGTCCGTTATCGGCTTGTGTGAATGGGACTTGAGATGCCGAAGGAATCCGGTGGGGCGGCGGTCACAGTTTTTTGGGGGTAAAGCAGCCGACCAACGGTCGGCTCTACCGGCGTCAGCGGAGGCCGTCTACGTCGAGGATCAGCGACATGCGGCCGTCACCGATGAGGGTGGCGCCGGCATAGCCACGCAGGCCGCGCAGGGCCTTGGGCAGCGGCTTGATCACCACTTCCTCGCGGCCGCGGACCTGGTCGACCACCAGGCCGAAGCGGGCTTCACCGGCCTGCAGCACCACGATGGTCAGCAGCGAGGACGGCATCGGCTCCACATCCAGCCAGTGACGCAGATCCACCAGGGCCAGCGTGTGCGATTTGCGGTCCAGCACGGCGCGGCCGTCGAACCAGCCCAGGGACGTGTTGGGGGCGTGCAGCACCTCCATCACGCGGGCCAGGGGCAGGGCGTAGACGTCTTCGCCGGCCTGCACCAGCAGGGTCGGCAGGATCGCCAGGGTCAGCGGCACGCGGATCATGAAGCGGCTGCCGCGGCCCAGCTCGGACTGGATCTGGATCTGGCCGCTGAGCTCGCGGATGCGGGACTGGACCACGTCCATGCCCACGCCGCGGCCGGAGATGTCGGTGACCTGCTGCTTGGTCGAGAAGCCGGGCAGGAACACCAGGTGCAGGCATTCCTCGCTGCTCAGGCGGGCGGCGGCCTCCGGATCGATCAAGCCCTTCTCGCGTGCTTTCTGACGCAGGCGTTCCGGGTCGATACCCGCGCCGTCGTCCTGCACTTCGATGCTGACGTAGTCGCCTTCCTGCTGGGCCGACAGGCGCACGTGGCCACTGCGTGGCTTGCCCTGGGCCTCGCGCAGGTCCGGCATTTCCACGCCGTGGTCGATCGCGTTGCGGACCAGATGGACCAGCGGATCGGCCAGCGCTTCGACCAGGTTGCGGTCCAGCTCGGTTTCCGCGCCGATCAGCTCAAGCTCGACCTCCTTCTTCAGCGACCGCGCGACATCGCGTGCCACCTTGGGGAAGCGCGAGAACACCTTGCCGACCGGCTGCATGCGGGTGCGCATGACCGCCGACTGCAGGCGCGCGGTGGCGATGTCCAGCGTGGAGACCGCGCGGTCCAGTTCTTCATCGTGCAGGCGCGCACGCAGGGTCTTGAGCCGGTTGCGGGAGAGCACCAGCTCGCCGATCAGGTTGACGATCGCATCCAGGCGCTTGGTATCCACGCGCACGGTGTGTTCGGCTTCGGCGAGCGGCTTGGCCGGGGCCGGCTTGGCGCTCGGCGCGGCCGGCGCAGCCACGGCGCGCGGTGCAGCCACCGGCGCGGCGGCAACGGCCTTGGCACCAGGAACGGCGCCACCGTGCAGCTGGTCCAGCAGGGCTTCGAACTCGTCCTCGCCGATCAGGCCGTCATCTTTTTTCGGGGCCGCGATGGCGGTCGGTGCGGCGCCGCCGTGCAACTGGTCGAGCAGCGCCTCGAACTCATCATCGGTGATCATCTCGCCGCCGCTGCTGGCCGTGGCGGTGGCCGCAGGCGCCGGCGAGGCCGGCCCGTTGACGTCGAACTGGGCGATCAGCTCCGGCGGGGCATAGCCCGGCTCGGTCCCGGCCGAGACCGAATCCAGCATCGACTGCAGGTAATCCAGCGATTGCTGGGCTGCATCGAAGTGGTGGGCCTGCAGCGTGGCCTGGCCCGAGCGGGCCATGCCAAGGGTTTCCTCGGCGGCGTGGCACAGTTCGACCATCGCCTGGATGCCGAGGAAGCCGGCACCGCCCTTGAGCGTGTGGAAGCCACGGAACACGGCGTTGAGCTGGTCGGCATCCTGGGGCGCCTGCTCCAGCGACACCAGCTGTTCGCCGAGGCGATCCAGGATTTCCTGGGCCTCGAGGATGAAGTCGGCAGCGATATCGTCTGGCACAGCACTCATGAGCGTTACAGTCCCAGGTCCGAGAGCAGGTCGTCGGCGTCGTTCTGTGACACCGCGTGGCGATCCAGGCCATTCACGGCCGGGCCGGCCAGGCCGTTGGTGTCGCGCTTCTTGTCGTCTTCCTGCGGGGGCAGGCCCAGCGCACCGAAGCCCTCATGCACGCGACGCACGATCCCGACCACGCGGCGGATGATCTGCCCGGTCAGGTCCTGGTAGCTCTGGGTCAGCGCGATTTCGGTGAGGTTGTGGCGGATCCGGTCCAGCTGCTGGCCCTGGTCGGGCGTCAGCCCATTGGCGCGCAGCTGTTCGGTGAGCGAGCGACATTCCTCGGCCAGGTCCAGGGTGCGGTGGGTGGCCTGTTCGGTCATCGCCACCACGTGGTCCAGGCGCGCGCAGGCATCATCCAGCTCGCCGGCTTCGCTGGGCAGGCTGGGCAGTTCGCCCAGGGCCTGGCCAAGCTCGCGGGCCAGGCGGTTCAGGCCGGCCATCATCGGCTGCGTGCGCAGCGCGGCGAGGGCGTCGATTTCCCGGCGCCAACCGGCTTCGTCACCGCTTTCCAGCGCGGCCAGGGCGTCCTGCAGGCGCTGCACCAGCGCGGATTTGTCGCTCAGGGTGTCCATCAGGCGCTCGCCGCCAGGCGTTCGAAGATCTTGCCGAGCTTTTCTTCCAGGGTCTGGGCGGTGAACGGCTTGATGATGTAGCCGTTCACGCCGGCCTGGGCCGCTTCGATGATCTGCTCGCGCTTGGCTTCGGCGGTCACCATCAGCACCGGCAGCGTCTTGAGTTTGGCGTCGGCACGCACCGCCTTGAGCAGGTCGATGCCGGTCATCACCGGCATGTTCCAGTCGGTGACCACGAAATCGAACGGCTGGCTCTGCAACATCGCCAGCGCCGCATGCCCGTCCTCGGCTTCGGCCGTATTGGTGAAGCCCAGATCGCCCAGCAGGTTCTTGACGATACGACGCATGGTCGAGAAGTCGTCGACGATCAGGATACGCATGTTCTTGTTCAAAGCACTTTCCTCGATTTCAATGGTTCTCGAGGCCGGCGTCTGCCGCCTCGAAGATCTTCAGCCGGCCCCGCAGGCGCAGCACGGCCTGGCCATGGATCTGGCACACGCGCGATTCGCTGACACCCAACACGGCGCCGATCTCTTTCAGGTTCAGTTCCTGCTCGTAGTACAGCGACAGCACCAGCTGTTCGCGCTCGGGCAACAGGCCGATCGCGTTGCCCAGCTCACGCCCGAACTCACCGCGTTCCAGCACCTGCTGCGGGGTCGGGCCGCCCTGGGCGACGGTGTCCAGTTCACCCTGGTCCTCGATCCGCGATTCCAGGCTCAGCACCTGGCCCCGTGATGCGTCTTCCATCAGGCGCAGGTAATCGGGCAGCGGCATGTCCATCGCGGCGGCCACTTCGGTGGCGCTGGCGGCACGACCGGTGCTCTGCTCCAGGCGACGGATGGTCGCGGCGGCATCGCGGGCGCGGCGGTGCACCGAGCGCGGCACCCAGTCGCCACGGCGGATCTCGTCGATCATCGAACCGCGGATGCGGATCGAGGCGTAGGTTTCGAACGAGGCGCCCTGGTCGGCGTCGTAGCTGCGCGAGGCCTCGATCAGGCCCATCATGCCGGCCTGGATCAGGTCGTCGACCTCCACGCTGGCTGGCAGACGTGCCGCCAGATGGTGGGCGATGCGGCGGACCAGATCCGAGTGCTGGGCAATGCACTCGTTGGCCGCGGTGCGCTGGACCTCTTTGTATTGTGCTGCGCCCTTCATACCGTCACCCCGCGTTGCTTGAGGATGCGTTCCAGGAAGAACTCGACGCCGCCACGCGGCTCGGTCGGGGCCTGCCAGCGGGCAGTGCGGCGCGCGATCTCGGTCAGCGCCAGGGCGGCCGGGCTGGACGGGTAGGCCTTCACCACCGGCTGCTGGCGCTGCACCGACAGGCGCAGCCAGTCATCCTGCGGCACGCAGCCCAGGTAGTTCAGCGAGACATCGGCGAGGAACTTCTCGCAGACGCGGCTCAGCTTTTCGTACAGCACGCGGCCTTCGTTCGGGTCGCGGACCATGTTGGCCACCACCTGGATGCGGTCCACGCCGCGCTCGCGCGAGAGCACCTTGATCAGCGCGTAGGCGTCGGTGATCGACGCCGGCTCATCGCAGACCACCACCACGGTGTCCTGTGCGGCCTGGCAGAAGGTCAGCACGCCATCGGTGATGCCGGCGGCGGTATCCACGATCATGATGTCCAGCTCGCGCTCGAGCTCGGAGAAGACGTTGACCAGGCCGACGTGCTCGGCCGGCTGCAGCTCGGCCATGTGGCGACGGCCGGAGGCGGCCGGGACCACCAGCACGCCGCCGGGGCCTTCGATGATCACTTCTTCCAGCGTGCAGCGCCCGGCAACGAGGTCGGCCAGGGTCACCTTCGGCTGCAGGCCGAGGATCACATCGATGTTGGCCAGGCCGAGGTCGGCGTCCAGCAGCAGCGTGCGCTTGCCCATATCTGCCAGCGCCACGGCCAGATTGGCCGAAACGTTCGTTTTGCCCACGCCGCCCTTGCCGCCGGTGACGGCGATGGTGCGGACCGGGCCCAGCGGCTGGCTTCGGGTAGCCGACAACGGGAAGGTCTTGGTCAGCTTGGCATACTCACGCGACGGCATGGTTCAACTCCGGGTTGCAGGGCATATCGGCCGCGCGGCGCAAATCTTCAAGGCGAAGTACAAGATTGGCCGCACTGGCACGGTGCAGGTCTTCAGGAACGTCCTGGCCATCGGTGACCCAGGTGATCGGCAGGCGGTGATCCACGGCCACCGAAAGGGCGGTACCGAAGCGGCCGGTTTCGTCCAGCTTGCTCAACACCACGCCCTGCGGGTTGGCGGCGCTGAAGCGGCGCACCACCTCGTCCATGTCGCCGAAGCTGGTGTTGGCCGGCAGCACCAGCAGGGTGCGGATCTGCTCGGCGGCGCGCAGCCACTGCAGCTGGGCGGCCAGGGCGCGGTCGCGCGGGCCCAGGCCAGCGGTGTCGATCAGGACCAGCTTGTAGTCCTTCAGGCGCTCCAGCAGCTGGTTCAGATCACTGCCGCTGCTGGCCTCGTGGACGGCGATGCCGAGCTGGCGGCCGAAGCCGTACAGCTGCTCGCGGGCGCCGATGCGGCCGGTATCGGTGGTGACCAGGGCCACGTCGCGGGCGGCATGCGCCTCGGCGAAGCGCGAGGCCAGCTTGGCGATGGTGGTGGTCTTGCCGGCGCCGGTCGGGCCGACCAGGGCGATCACGCCGCCGGCTTCAAGCGGGTCGACCGGGGCGATCGGCAGCTTCTTGGAGAGCAGGCCGAGCATCAGGCCGCGGCCACGGTGGGCCTCGGTATCCAGCGGAATCTGCATGGCCACGTCGCGGCTGATGCCGGCGTCGAAGCCGTACTCGTCCATCAGGTCCAGCGCGGCGGCGCGGACCGGCGAGCCGCGCAGGCGCTCATCGGTGAACCGGTGCATCTCACGCTCGATGACATGGCGCATCCCGGCCACTTCATGGCGCAGCTGGCGGATTTCTTCGTCGTCGCGCTGGATGACCGTCAGTTCCGGCACGCTGGCCACGACCGGTGCCGGTTCATTGGCGGCGGCGATGACGGTCTCGGCGATCGGCAGCGGGAGTGCCGGCGGCAGGGCAGCAGCGACGACCGGCACCGGCACGGCGGCGCCCTGCGGTACGGTCTCGTCCGTCTCCTCCAACGGCGGATCGATCACGAAGCGGGCGCGGTTGATCGGGGCCGGCGCGGCGACGGCATCCACCGGTGCGGCAGGCGAGGCGGCCGCGGCCTGCTCGACATTGAACGGCGCGAAGATCTGCTCCGGCAGCGACGGTTCATTGACGGCAGGACTGACGCTGGCGCGGGCCAGGGTGGCAGCGAAACCGTCGCTGCCCGGCGGCGGCACGATTTCGTTGGCGGTATCCAGCGTGCGACCGGTCGCGCCGACGGCGGCGCGGGCCAGTGCGGCCACGGCCGAGGTGGTCGCGGCCACCGGTTCGGGCGTGGCGACCGGGGCCTTGCGGCGGGTCACGGCGGCAATCACGGCATCGGCGGCGCTGCGCGGGCGCGGTGCCGGCGGCGCGACGTCCTTGCGGGCCGCTTCCAGCGCACGCTGCACGGCGCTTTCGTCGTAGTTGGCCGCCGCCACGATTTCGACACCTTCCTCGATCCGGCGGTTGGACAGGATCACTGCGTCCGGACCGTGTTCCTTGCGCACCAGGTTCATGGCCGAGCGCATATCGGAGGCGACGAAGCGTTTGATTTTCATGCTGTGATACCGGGACTGGGGCGGCGGAGTGGTGGAAGGGAAACGCTGGTTGTCGGTGGTCTGCACGGTCAGGGAGTCCCTTTATTTCCTGCTGCGGTGAAATCGAATGAGGTGTCTGTTTTCTGTCGCGGTGCCGTTGGGTGTCCGGCTCAACTGATCGTGCCGACCAGCTTCAACCGTTTGTCCTCGGGCACCTCGCTGTAGGCCAGCACGGACAGCGAGGGGACGCTGTGGCGTACCAGCCGTGCCAGCGCGGCACGAACCGGGCCAGGCACCAGCACGACCGCCGGCTCGTTCTTCGCTTCCTGCTTGCCGACACATTCGGCCAGGCTTTGATGCAGTCGCTCGGCGAGTCCGGGTTCCAGCGCGGCGCCGTTGCCCTGCGTGGACTCCTGCAAGACCCGTTCCAGTTGCGGGTTGAGGGTGAAGACCGGCAGCTCCGGCGACATCCCGGCGATCTCCTGCACGATGAAACGGCCCAGCGCGTTGCGCACGGCAGCGGTGAGCACGGCCGGGTCCTGGCTGGTCGGCGCGCTTTCCACCAGCGATTCGACGATCTTGCGCAGCTGGCGGATCGGAATGCGCTCGATCAGCAGGTTCTGCAGCACGCGCACCACGGCCGACAGCGGCAGCGACTTGGGCGTCAGATCTTCGACCAGCTTCGGCGCGCTCTTGGCCAGGTTGGCCAGCAGCTGCTGCACTTCTTCATGGCCAAGCAGTTCCGGGGCGTGCTCACGGATCAGGTGCGACAGATGGGTGGCGACCACGGTGGCCGGGTCGACCACGGTGTAGCCCATCGATTCGGCATTGGCGCGCTGGTGCGGCTGGATCCAGGTCGCATCCAGGCCGAAGGCGGGATCCTTGCCGGCGATGCCTTCCAGCGTGCCCAGCGCGCTGCCCGGGTCCAACGCGAGTTCACGGTCGGGGTGGATCTCGGCGGTGGCCACCGGCACGCCGTGGATCAACAGGCGATACGCGGTTGCCGGCAGTTCCAGGTTGTCGCGGATATGGACGGAGGGAATCAGGAAGCCGATGTCGTGGGTGAGCTTGCGGCGCACCCCCTTGATCCGCGCCATCAGCTCGCCGCCCTGGTTCTTGTCCACCAACGGGATCAACCGGTAGCCGACTTCCAGGCCGAGCGGATCGACCGGGCGCAGTTCATCCCAGGTCAGCTCGGCGGTCGGCGAGGGCGCGGCACCGGGCAGGCCGAGGGTATCGGGACGGTTGGCGGCGGGAGATTCGGCGGCGCGGGCTTCGGCCGTGCTCTTCTTCCAGGCCTTCCACGCGATGAAGAAGAGGATCGCGGCCAGCGTCAAGAAGGCGACGTTGGGCATGCCCGGCACCAGGCCTACCACCGCCAGAATCGCGGCGGCGATGGTCAGCGCGCGGTACTGGCCGAACACCTGGCCCATCATGGCCTGGGCCATGTCCTGCGAGCGCGAGGCGCGGGTGACCAGCATGGCGACCGCCGAGGACACCAGCAGCGCCGGGAGCTGGGCGACCAGGCCGTCACCGATGGAGAGCAGGGTGTAGGTCGCGGCGGCATCCCCAAACGGCATGCCGTGCTGGAGCACGCCGACCGCCAGGCCACCGACGAGGTTGATGAACAGGATCAGGATGCCGGCGATCGCATCGCCGCGGATGAACTTGCTGGCACCGTCCATCGCGCCGTAGAAGTCGGCTTCCTCGCGGACCTCCTCACGACGGGCCTTGGCCTCTTCACGCGTCAGCAAACCGGCGTTGAGATCGGCGTCGATCGCCATCTGCTTGCCGGGCATGGCATCGAGGATGAAGCGTGCGGTCACTTCGGAGACGCGCCCGGCACCCTTGGTGATCACCACGAAGTTGATGATGGTCAGGATCGCGAACACCACGATGCCGACCGCGTAGTTGCCGCCGATCACGAACTCACCGAAGGAGGCGATCACCTTGCCGGCCGCTTCGTGGCCGTTCTGGCCGTTGAGCAGGATCACGCGGGTGGAGGCCACGTTCAATGCCAGCCGCAGCATCGTGGTGACCAGCAGCACGATCGGGAAGATGGTGAAATCCAGCGGGCGCTTCACGTAGACCACCGCCAGCAGCACCATCAGCGAGATGGCGATGTTGAAGGTGAACAGTGCATCGAGCACCGGCGGCGCCAGCGGCACCACCACCATGGCCAGCAGGGCCAGCACGATCAGCGGGGCCCCCAGGCCGTGGCGGATCATGTCCAGCGCGCGGCGCACGTTCATCCCGGCAGGTTGCGCGCTCATGGGCGGCCTCCCTTGCCGAATTCATCGATATCGATGCTCGGTGCCGCCGGCATCGGGCCGGTCCCCCAGCTGCGCAGCTGGTAGACGTAGGAGAGCACCTGGGCCACGGCCGAATACAGTCTCACGGGAATTTCCTTTCCAAGTTGACCTTCCCGATACAAGGCGCGTGCCAAAGGCGGGGCGGAGACGATGGCGACCTTGTTGCCGTCGGCCACTTCACGGATGCGCAGGGCGGTTTCATCCACGCCCAGGGCGACCACGGTGGGCGCCCCCATCTTTCCGCCGTCGTACTTCAGGGCGACCGCGTAATGGGTGGGATTGACCACCACGACATCGGCGGTGGGCACCGCCTCCATCATCCGGCGGTTGGACATCTGCTGCTGCAGCTGGCGGATGCGGCCCTTGACCTCGGGGCTGCCTTCGCTTTCCTTCATCTCCCGGCGCAGCTCTTCACGGGTCATCTTCAGCTTGCGCATCCAGTTCCAGCGCTGGTACGGCGCATCGATGGCAGCCAGCAGCATCATCGCGCCGCCGGTGGCCAGCATCAGCTTCAGGGTGAAGCCCAGGCCATGCACCATCGCCGCTTCCAGGGGCTGGTTGAGCAGGTCGCGCAGCGAGCGGGTGCCGTGCCACACCACCAGCCCCGCCGCGGTGCCGACGAAGGCGATGCGCAGCAGCGACTTGGTGAACTCGGCAATCGCTTCAGGCCCGTACAGGCGCTTCATGCCGGCCATCGGGCTGAGCCGTTTGAAATCGGGCATCAGCGATTTGTTCGACCAGCGCAGCCCGCCCATCGCCACCGGCGACAGGAAACAGGCCAGCAGACAGATCACGAGCAGCGGCCACATGGCCAGCATCAAGCGCAGCATCAATTCGCCGAAGTGGCCGAACAGCGCCTGTGGGTGCAGGCGCAGGCCCGGCTCGGGGCTGAGCGCGAACTGCATCCAGCTCTTGGCGTTGCGGGCGATGGTGCCGGAGAACGCCATCAACGCCAGTACGCCGGCACCGAACACGGCCGCCGTCGCCAGCTCCCGCGAGCGCGGGATGTTGCCCTGTTCCCGGGCATCGCGCAGGCGTTTTTCGGTCGGTAATTCGGTCTTTTCGCCGGCTTGTTCGTTTTCGGACATCAGGGCACGACACGGGAGGAGATACCCGGGTCCGTGCAAGAACCGTTCCGTGAGCCGCGAGCCGCGAGCCGCGAGCCAAGGTAGTGCCCGGCGCCGGGCCGCCCCGGGTGGAGGCGGGGGGGCGGGCATGAGGGGGCCCCCCCGGCGCGCCCCCCTCAGACGCGGCG